>CAINNX010000171.1 GCA_903851305.1 uncultured Hyphomicrobiales bacterium
CGGGCTTGGTGGAGGGGTTCCATCCATACATGTCGAAATGTACCCAAGCGCGTGCGCCCTCAACAAAGCGGCGCAAGAACAAAGCTGCCGTGACAGAACCCGCAAAGGGGCCATTGGAGACATTGTTGAGATCAGCCACTTTACTGTCGAGCAGAGAATCGTAAGCCTCCCAGAGCGGCAAACGCCAAACCGGATCGTGCTGGGCAAACCCTGTCTCGGTGATCTCTGCTGCCAGAGCATCATCACCCGTGTAGAAGGGCGGCAGATCAGGCCCCAAAGCGACGCGCGCCGCACCTGTGAGTGTCGCAAAATCAATCAAAAGATCAGGCTTGTCTTCGGCAGCGAGCGCCAATGCGTCGGCCAGAATGAGTCGGCCTTCTGCATCGGTATTGCCGATCTCGACATTCAGTCCCTTACGGCTGGGATAAACATCGCTCGGACGGAAGCTTGACGCAGAGACTGCATTTTCAACAATGGGCACGAGCACACGCAAGCGCAATTTAAGCTTTGCATCCATGATCATATGAGCGAGCGCGAGCACTGTTGCAGCGCCCGCCATGTCTTTCTTCATCAGCAACATGGCGCTTGAAGGCTTGATGTCGAGACCGCCTGTGTCAAAACACACGCCCTTGCCAACCAAAGTGACTTTAGGCGCATCAGGCGGGCCGAAGACAAAATCAACCAGACGCGGGGGTTCTTGTGCAGCGCGACCGACCGCGTGGATCAGCGGAAAATTATATTTAAGAAGATCATCGCCTGAAATGACGCAGGGTTTCAACCCGAAACGCGCTCCGACTGCACACGCAGCTGCCTCCAAAGCTTGCGGGGACATTTCATTGGGCGGCGTGTTGACCAGATCGCGCGCCAGCGTAATACCATCAACCATGCGCTGGATACGGGCGGCATCCACACCACGCGGGCAGACAAGGCGCGGCTGTGGTGAATCGTTTTTCTTGTATCGGGTGAAACGGTAAGCCGATAGGCACCAGGACAAAGCGGCAAGCTCTGCTCCATTCACACCACCGGGCAAGTCGCTGAATTCGTAATCGCCAGCCGGTAGCAATGTCGCCAATTTACCGGGCATGAATGTATCAGCTTTAACTGCGCCGGGCTCATCCACGCCCAGAAGCACCGTGCTGAGGCCGCCTTGCGCATCGGGTAAGAGGCAATGACGGCCAGGCTTCGGCGCAAAGTCACTCGCTTTGGCAAAAGCCCGCGCTGGCGTCGCCAGCTCTTGTTCAACAACAGGCCACGTCGACAGGCTAACGCAGCGAATGGGTGTGATGGGAGTTTGCGGGCGCTCAACGATCAGCAGCATGTCTCTTATTCCTTAGGCGTTGCGACCTATTTTAAGAAATCATTAGGGTTAATTTTCTATGATGGTTTCATTGTTTTAATCATTTCCGGCAGGATTTTTGCCATGGCCTCTGCGGCAGCCCTTCGACGCACGTTCTGTATCGCCCTAATCGTCACCGCTCCGCTGGCCGGATGCAAGACGTTCGAGCAGCCGTGGACCATGGCGAATACGCCAGATCCGCAAAAAATTGCAGCCCTGCCCGCAGATGAAGCAACACTACGCCGCCAGGCTGATGAACTTGGCCGCCGCTATGATGCCAATGCAGAAGATCGCGAAGTTGTGTTGGCTTATGCAGCCACTTTGCGGCGTCTGCAACAGAGCGCACAGGCCGTTTCAGTTTTGCAACGAGAGGCAGCGCGTAACCCTGACGATCTTGAAGTGCTCGGCGCTTATGGAAAAGCCTTGGCCGATGCAGGTCGCTTCAGTGAAGCAGCCGATGTGCTTTCGCGTGCCCATACGCCAGAGCGGCCAAATTGGTCGATCCTCTCAGCACAAGGTTTTGTAGCGGATCAGCTAGGTGACCAGCGGCAAGCCCAGGCCTATTACGAGGCCGCGCTCAAAATTGACCCGACACAAGCCACAGTCCTGTCTAATCTTGGCCTCTCTTACGCCTTGTCAAAAGACCTTGAGCGCGCTGAAAGCATTTCGCGGCGCGCCGCTGACGTGCCCGGGGCTGACGAGCGCGTGCGACAAAATTTGAAATTTGTTCTGGAGCTACGCAGCGCAAACCGTGAAACTGCAGCTATACCCACATCAACACCGCGCGTGATTGTGAGCCAGGCCAGCAGCTCAACGCCTGCAATCACAAGATCCAAAAAAGAAAAACAGGAGCCAGTGTCAACCAAAGCTGCGGCACTTGATTTACGAAAAGGCATTTAAAAGAAATTCTTGGCCGCTTGCGAAATAGCCGGCCCCAGAATCACGACAAAAAGAACGGGCAGAAAGAATAGTATCATGGGTACAGTGAGCTTGGGCGGCAAAGATGCAGCCTTGCGCTCTGCTTCAGACATGCGCATGGTGCGGCTTTCCTGCGCCACAATACGCAAGGCACTCGCCAAAGGCGTCCCGTAACGATCTGCCTGATTGAGAACAGTCACAATCTGGCGCACTGAATCAACATCCACACGGCGGCTCAGGTTTTCATAGGCCTGCCGACGATCCGGCAGAAACGACAATTCTGCAGTCGTCAGCACAAATTCTTCCGCCAAGGCAACAGACTGTCGACCAATTTCTTCAGACACACGACGAAAAGCTGTCTCAATAGAAATCCCAGATTCCACACAGATCAATAAAAGATCGAGCGCGTCCGGAAATGCTCGCCGTATCGATGCACGCCGTTCAGCTGTGACTTTGTCGAGATACATCTCCGGTATTTTGATGCCGATATAAAGCAGGCCAATCAGCGCTGCGATACGCGTTAATTGCGAATAGCCCATATCGTCGATATAAAAGAGATAAAATAGTCCAATCAAAAAAAGTGCTATGGGCGCAACAGCACGAAAAAAAATGAAAGTTGTCTCAGCAGCTACACCACGAAAGCCCGCCGCTGCTAATTTTGCAGGAGCATTTTCAATCCCGAGCCATTCGCCCAAGCGAAACATTTTCACCAAGTCCCGCACAAATGGCTTTTCTTCCATCCGCAAACCTGCTCGTGGATCCTTGCCGAGCTTATCGCGTTCACGAAGCTGAATACGCTCGCGTTCCAAGGCGACCGATTTCATTCGCTGCCGTAATGGATCGGGGGCGAGATAGGGCGCCACCGCAGCAAGAACCACAGCCACAAGACACAGCAGAATCAAAAGCTGTAAATGAAAATCGGGGGATTGGAAAAGTTGCGGCATGATCATGGCACTAAATATCAAAATTAATCATGCGCTTCATGACGACAATTCCAATTGTCATCCAGACAGCGCACAAAGCCAGCATAATTTGACCCTGCGACGTCGTGAAAAATATATCCATGTAGCCAGGGCTGGTGAGGTAAACGATTCCAGAAATAGCAAATGGCAAAGCACCGATAATACCAGCTGAGGCTTTCGCCTCCGCTGACATAGCGCGGACCTTTTGCTGCATTTTTTTTCGGTCGCGCAGCACCGTCGACAAATTGCTCAAGCCTTCGGATAGATTGCCGCCAGTACCTTGCTGGATGGTGATGAGAATGGCGAAAAACCGCGCCTCAGGCACAGGAACCCGATCTGCCAAACGCTCCACGGCTTGAGCCATGGTAAAGCCAACCGACTGCGCTTCATGCAACAGCCTGAATTCCGTTGCCACGGGCTCCGGCAATTCGCGCGCAACAACATAGAGACATTCGGATAAAGGTAGGCCAGCGCGGACGCCGCGCACAATAACGTCGATAGCAGAGGCAAAATGCTCAAGAAACAGTGAACCCCGGCGCTTGCGCAACCAGCCCAGCACTATGACGGGAGCCATAATGCCTCCAACTGCATAGCCCACAAAAATGGTCAGCGGATCATCGGTAAAAATAAACAGGACCAGTGCAAAACAGATCCCTGAGATAATCGACCATGAGCAAAATTGCGCTTTGGTCATTTGAAGCCCGGCTTGCACAATGCGCCGATCAAGCGACAGGCGACGCGATTTCCTCTCCCGCGTTTCAACTTCTTTCAGACTTTCAATGATTAGTTTGCGCCTTTGGGCTGCATCACTGAACCGCGCACCTGTCTGTTTGCGGTCATCGACTTTCAAAAAACTGGCCTTGCGTTTTTCAGCTTTGGCATCACCAGAAAATTGCGGGTAAATCATCGCAAAGAAAATGGCGACAATCGCCAAGACAACTAACAAAGTCACGACGACATCGGTTGAGGGCGCGTGCATCGCTTAACCTCCTGCGTGTGTCGATGCAACCTGACTGACCTCTGAGGCGTCCAGCGCCGCGGCCAGTCGGCTTTCTTCATTGTAATAGCGTGCGCGCTCCCAGAATCTTGGACGACCAATACCCATGGAGCGATGTCGTCCTATCAAACGGCCGTGTGCATCCTCACCCAACACGTCATAGACATAAAGATCCTGAGTGGTGATGACATCGCCCTCAAGCCCTAGAACCTCGGTAATATGTGTGATGCGGCGGGACCCATCGCGGAGCCGCGCTGCCTGGATGACAACATCAATTGACGAGACCATCATCTCGCGAATGGTGCGGGCTGGTAGCGCAAAACCACCCATGGTGATCATGCTCTCGATGCGGCTCAAAGCTTCGCGCGGTGAATTGGCATGCAAGGTTCCCATCGAACCATCATGGCCTGTGTTCATCGCCTGCAGCAGATCAAAGGCCTCGGGCCCACGTACTTCACCAACAATAATAAGCTCGGGACGCATGCGCAGACAATTGCGCACGAGATCACGCATGGTGATCGAACCCGTGCCTTCCAGACTGGGGGGGCGTGTTTCAAGTCGCACAACATGAGGTTGTTGCAATTGCAATTCAGCTGCATCTTCGCAAGTGATGATGCGTTCGTCATGATCGATATAATTGGTCACGCAATTGAGCAGCGTAGTTTTGCCAGACCCTGTGCCGCCCGAGATAACAAGATTGCAGCGGATGCGGCCAATGACTTTAAGAAGCTCTGCGCCTGCTTCATCAATCGAGCCAAGCTGAACCAATTGATCAAGGGTAAGCTTGTCACGCCGAAACTTTCGGATAGTTAGTGTTGGTCCATCAATAGATAGTGGGGGTGCAATCACATTGACGCGCGAGCCATCCAGCAAGCGGGCATCGCAAATGGGAGAAGCTTCGTCCATACGACGGCCAACTTGGCTTACAATACGCTGGCAAATATTCATTAATTGCGCATTGTCTTTGAAGCGTATGTTGGTGAGTTGAATCTTGCCATTCACTTCAATGTAAGTGCGGCTGCATCCATTGACCATGATATCAGCGATATCATCACGCGATAATAATGGCTCCAGGGGCCCAAATCCCAAAACGTCATTACAAATATCATCGAGCAGATCTTCTTGCTCGGCGATTGACATTACATAATTTTTGATTGTGATGATTTCACTCACAATATCGCGGATTTCAGCCCGCGCACTGTCTGAATCAAGCCTCGACAATTGCGAGAGATCAATGGCTTCAATCAATGCGCCAAAGATCAGGCTTTTGGTCATGTAATAGTCATCAGAGCGAGGCTTTTCGGCTCGAGTCGACGGCTGAACACCCATCCGCAAAGGCGCCACGGTGTTTGCACGCGCAGACGGGGATGCCACCGCGCTTCGCGCATGCGGTAAACTTTGAGATGAGGGGCGCCGACCAAACATGTTCAACCTTCATTCTCAAACAAATGCGCTACGTAGCTTTGCCACGAGCGGGGCAATCAGCCGCATGTGATCAGGCTTGGGTGCACCCACGCCAGTCACAGCGACACACACAGACTGTAACAGCTTGACAATCTTCGTAGATCCCTCGGTGTCAGCCAGCATCTGACCGTGATTTGCGGCTGTCCCGAAAAGTTTTGCATCATGAGGAATGATGGCTGAAGGCACTAAAGCCAGCCCTCGCTCGAAATCCGATGAAGAAATTTCTGGGCGACGCGCCATAGCCGCCTTGTTGAGAATGAGGCGTAGACTGAGATCAGCCGGACGATGCTTACGCATATATTCAAGAATATTTTTGGCATTTCGCAAACTTGCCAAATCAGGCTCACAAACCAGCACCATGTCTTCAGAGCTGAGCAACAAACGCCGCTTCCAGTCTGGCCAGCCATGCGGCAAGTCGAGCACAATGTAAGGTGCCAATGAACGCGCAGCATCAAGCACGGGATCAAAGACGTCAGCCGCAAGATCACCTGCAGCTTCCACAGTTGCAGGAGCTGCAAGAAGTGAAAGATTATCCTCACACCGCACCAATAGGCGCTCAACAAAGACAGAATCAATACGCTCGGGTGCTTCAATGGCATCCGCCAGAGTGCTTTGAGGCTCTTGGTTGAAATCAAGGCCTGCTGTCCCAAAAGCCATGTCGAGATCAATCAAAATGACAGGCTGGCGAACGTTACGAGCGATGGTCAGCGCGAGATTATGCGCCAGCGTTGAAACACCAGCCCCCCCTTAGCACCTGTCACTGCAATGACACGCCCGACCAACCTCTGCGCAGGATCGGCATAAAGAGCTGCAATAGCGCGCACCACATCTGCAGGCTCAAAGGGATGAATCACATAATCACTGATGCCACGTGCCATCAAAGTTCGGTAGAGCTGCACATCATTCAGATCTCCGATGACGATGACCTTGGTTGTCTCTTCGCAAAGCTCTGCCAAGGCATCGAGCTCTAGAAGCAACAGGTCGCGGTCGGCTTTTGTTTCAATGATGATCAGATTGGGAACGGGCTTGAGCCGAAATGCCTCAATGGCCGAGGGCAATCCGCCTGCATGCAGCTCTGCTTCCACGCGCACCATGCGTGGATCATCAGCGATCATTTGCAAAAGCGCCCTGGTCTTCGCTTCTTCCCAAAACGCCTGCATCGTCATGCGCGGCAACGGAGCAATAGAATGTTTCATATCCATCTTGATGGCCCCACGCTCATTGGCCGGCTCCACCAATGCCGGGGGCTTGCACGCCCCATGTCACAGACGGGTCTTGGCCACGCCGAATGGCGGCCAGTGCACGGGCACGCATTTCACCATCTGCTGGGCTTGCCGCCCGCATGCTGGTGAGATCGCGTGGATCCGAAGTTTGCACTGCCATCATGGTTTGGTAGGCGCAACCAAAATTGGCGTAAGGCTCATTATCCCAACCAGACAAGGAAGAAGCGGAGGCCAGATCGTCGGGCCACACACCACAAGGTGTCACCACATTTGCTTTGCTGCGCAGAAAGCGCAGGCTGATGATCGTTGCCTCACCCAACATAGCGGGCTCACGGATGAGACGCACAGAGCCACGCACACCCTCACTCAAGAGCTGCTGGCGTATGCGGTCAAATTGTGCCTGCACTATTTTGTCTTGAGGGGTCTTATTCGGAATACGAATTTCGATTTGTCGCCCTCTGTCCTGCCGCCAAGCCGAAGCAAAGGTTGCAATTTTCATCCGGCTATCGCCATCGAGCTGCGATGCCACAGGAAGGCTTATGACTTGATTGTCATCCTGCACAGTAATGGGATGGCGCGAGGCCACATCCTGGCCAAGGCGCAAGGCTGGCTCGCTGGCGCAACTTGCAAACAGTAAGACAAATGTCGCGAGGATGAGACGCTGCTCAATCATTGATAAACCCCGCGCGCCCTTTGAGCTGGCCAAGCTTTGTATCCGCGCCATAGGATTGATTGACACGTCCCATAAACACCGCCTGTGGATCGGTGGCATCAACCAGATTATCTGTCGGCTTTTTCAAATCACCCGGCATGCTGGGTCGTGCAATCACCGGCGTTATGATGATCATCAATTCACTTTCCTCACGCTGATAATCACGCGAGCGAAAGATCGAGCCCAGCACCGGCAGGTTCATGAGCCCGGGGAGCCCGTTCAATACCTGCTTGGAGCGAACTTGAATGAGACCTGCAGAGGCAATTGATCCACCCGAGGGCAGCTCAACCGTTGTTTCATTCTTGCGGGTCAAAAAGCCATAGACTGCCGAGGTGCCGTAATTAAAGCTCTGTGTTGGATCAACCTCTGTCACTTCCGTTGCCACACGCAACAAGATTCGCCCTTCATTCATCACCACAGGCGTGAAGTTGAGCGCTACACCATAGGGACGAAACGTGACGGAGGCCGAAGAGACATTGCGATTGGTGGCTGGATCAATCGTGCAATTCTGCCCTGTTGGCACAGGCATTTCACCACCAGCGGTGAATTTCGCACTTTCACCCGACACAGCCGTCACGGCCGGCTCCGCCAGAATACGAGCGACGCCATAGCGCTCAAGCGCCTGCAAGGTTGTTGTGACGTCGCCTTTTGTGTTTAGCGCACTGGTTGGTGCGCCGCGAATACCAAAAGCATTGGCGATATTGAGCACGCCCCAATTGCCACTTGCTGCGATATTGGACACGCCCAGCTGCTTGACCACATCACGTCGCACTTCGGCTATGGTGACTTTGACCATCACCTGATCCTGCCCACGCACGGTCAGGGAATTGACGATCTTTCCGGTTGAGCCCGCATTACCTGCGACAAAACCTGACGCAATTTCGCTGGCTTGCTGCGCATCTCGCGCGCTGTCGACACTGCCGGTCAGAATGATCGTGTCATTGATGGTTCGCAGCATAATATTGGCTTTGGGCATGGCTGTGCGCAATATGGCATCCAGCTCGCCAATGTCGCGGCCAATTGAAATATCGAAAGAGGCGATCTGCCGCCCAGCTGCATCCAGCGCAAAGACATTGCTTTGCCCATTTTCTATGCCAATGATGTAAATGCGTCGGGGTGAGCGCACGATGGCATTGGCCACTTTGGGGTTGCTGACAAAAATCTCCGAGGCATCGCGCGGCAAATCCAAAACATATGATTTGCCTACACCCATATTGATGCAACGGGCCTGCGCATCAACCGTTTCCTGTGCCTGCCCAGATTGTGGCCCTACAACCAGAAGCGCCAGTGTCAGGATGATCTGTTTGAAGCGTAGATGGCCCGCCATTATCGGGCTCCTGTCAGCACACCGTAGCGCACCACATTGGCAATGCCGCCAGTCTGATTTGCTCCGGTCTCAGGCGCATTGGCTTGTTCGGCCGTCGCGCGCAAAACAAGTGTCAGATGCGCCGTTCTTTGTGCAACCAGCAGCAGTTCCGCCTGTGGTGGTGTGACTTCCAAGGTCGCAGTGGTCCCATTCACGGGCTTTTCCAGATTGCGCTCAGCCAATTGTCCAATGGCCAATACGCGTACATTGCGCAGCAACACTTGCGCGCCCTGTGCATCTGCCGACACGCCTTCTTCATAGCGCGCCATTTTCACGACATCGACGCGATCACCGGGCTGGACGAAACCACCTGCTGTCGTCAAGCCACCCGGATCAATCGCAATGGCAACGGCGCGCATGCCTGCCGGCAGATTTGCCGCCATGAAACCGGCGGCGCGCCCCGCACGGATCAGACGCTCGCGACGGATCGGCTCGCCAGCACCAATGGCCACGCGAACATAAGCTCCGCGCAGATCGGTCACTGCTTCGCCATTGCGACGTAAAATCATGCCCGGCTGCACATTGGTCGGCGTGGTTTTTTGCCAAACCATATCCGTCTCTTCAAGCACACGTCCGGGCGACAATTCGCTTGCTGCTACCAGCACTTCTTCCATCACCACGACTGGAACTTGTGGAGCGGCCACCTCAGGCACAGGGGCGGGTGCATTCATCATGATGAGCAATGCCAACCCGCCCGCAACGAGCGCCAGCCCCAGCATGATGATCCGCACGAGTTTCATGAATGACACTCTGGAAAAGCCTAAAACAATCTGCTTCAAAAAAAGAAATAAACGTAACGGGATATAGCCGCGGTCATGGTTAACGACGTGTTAACGCGCCCTCACATTTGCAAGATCAGCAGCGCCACAGGGCTGTGCGGGTAGACATGCAGCGCGCCAAAGGCGAGTGCGATGCCATAAGGCACGCCCTCTTTGGGATCATGCAAACGCACGAGCCAAGGCGCGCCCATCATGAAAGTGGGCAGCGGCCATCGCCGCCATTGCAGAATGATGAGGCTCATAGCCCCGCCAAGCATCGCTGTCAGCAGAACAAAATCCAGCAAGGCGCTCCAGCCGAGCCATGCGGCAATGGCGGCGAGAAGCTTCGCATCGCCGCCGCCAATCCAGCCACGCGCATACATGCCAAAGCCCACAACAAGCATGGCCAAACCGCAGGAGAGATTCATACCGATCATGCTGACCGGCATTTGGCCGGCAACCGCCAAGGCCAAGAAACAGATAAAGATCGAGCCGGTCAGCTTGTTGGGAAGCCGCATGGTGAGCAGGTCCGACATCGCCGCATAGGCCAAGAGAATAGGAAAAATGATGAGTGCAATGAATGACATGAGAGATCATCTCCTCCGCGGCGCAATATGCCGACGTAACCAAGATTAACCCACGGGCCTTTCACTTCCCTTACCGTCGGGAAGAGACATGCTAAAAAATTCATTTTGATGACCTGTCAAAAAATACGCTTCAGCCTTCATTCATGTTTTTGCGGTTAGCTGTTTGGCATTGCTCATCCCGTGAGGGAAAAATGTTTTTTATTTCAGTGCCGCGGCGCGTTTTGGCCGCATAGATTTCAGTGTCTTTATGTCTGGCAGCCTTACCCGCGACTGCGCAGGAGATTCTCACTTTGCAACTTGACCGCGCGCGCATTGTTGAAATGCCAGCGGGAACGCATACACTGGTGCTCGGCAATCCCAGCATTGCTGACGTCACTGTATTGAAGCGCCAAAACAGGCTTGTGCTCAACGGACGGGCTTTTGGCGAAACCAATATGATTGCGCTTGATGCTCAAGGGGCAGCCCTTGCCGAAATCGTGCTGCGGGTGAAGAGCGCTGATCATGCATTGATTGTGCAACGTGGCATGGAGCGAGAATCCTGGTCGTGCAATCCGCGTTGCGAGCCGGCCGTCGACCCGGGCGATGCATCACGCCATATGGGTGAAGCCATTGCTCAAGCGGGCAAGCGCAACGAATTTGCCACACCCAACACTGCTGCGAGCGCTGCGCGCCTGCCAGCTGCTGGACCAGCCCAAAAATAAAAAAGCCGCGAGAGGTGACCCCTCGCGACTTGGCAAAGATAAAAGATTTGGCAAAGATAAAAGATAAAGATGCTCAGATCGTCTGGTTGTAAGCGCCCACTTCCGGGTTCTCACGCATCACCGCGTCAACCGCCTTGAACATGTCGCGCATGCGCTGCTCAGCGACGGGACTTTCCACTACCACCACCAGTTCGGGCTTATTGGATGAGGCGCGCACAAGGCCCCAAGTGCCATCTTCGGCTGTAACGCGCACACCGTTGACGGTGACCAGATCACGGATTTTCTGCCCCGCCACCATTTCACCCTTGGCCTGCATATCCTGAAAGCGCTTCACGACACGCTCGACCACCTGATATTTGATCTCGTCATCACAATGGGGCGACATGGTCGGCGAGCCCCAGGTTTTGGGCAAGTCCGCATAAAGATCGGCCATTGTTTTGGTAGGGTTGCGATCCAGCATATCGATCACCTGAATGGCGGTGACGATACCATCATCATAACCACGCCCCACGGGCGTGTTGAAAAAGAAGTGGCCGGACTTTTCAAAACCTGCCAGTGCTTTCAAATCCGTCACGCGACGCTTGATGTAGGAATGGCCCGTCTTCCAGTAATCCGCCTTCACCTTGCGCTCGATCAGCACGGGGTCTGTTGCAAACAGGCCCGTTGATTTCACATCGACCACAAATGTCGCGCCGGGATAAAGAGCCGAGAGATCACGTGCCAGCATGACGCCGATCTTGTCAGCGAAAATCTCGTCGCCATTGTTATCGACAACACCGCAACGATCACCGTCACCATCAAAACCAAGCCCGACATCAGCGCCGACTTCCTTCACCTTATGGGCGATGGCATGCAGCATTTCCATGTCTTCTGGGTTCGGATTGTAGCGCGGGAAATTATAATCCAACTCGACATCGAGTGGCACAACTTCACACCCGAGCTTTTCGAGAATCTGCGGAGCAAATGCGCCTGCTGTGCCGTTGCCGCACGCCGCCACCACTTTCAACTTGCGCTTGATCGGCGCCCGATTGGTGAGATCGGCAAAATAGCGCGCCGGAAAATTGTCGACATAGACATATCCGCCACCTGAGCGCGTGATGCCTTTGGCTTTGAGCACAATGTCAGACAGGCGACCCATTTCATCGGGACCAAAAGTGACCGGGCGCTGCACGCCCATTTTCACGCCTGTCCAACCATTGTCATTATGCGAGGCGGTTACCATCGCAACACATGGCACATCGAGTTCGAATTGCGCGAAATAGGCCATGGGCGAAAGCGCCAGGCCAATGTCATGCACCTTCACGCCACCTGCGACGAGGCCGGTGATCAAAGCATGTTTGATCGAGCTCGAATAAGCGCGGTAGTCGTGGCCTGTTACCAGCTCTGGCTTGACGCCCATTTCATGGATCAAGGTGGCGAGACCCAGACCCAAAGCCTGAATGCCCATGAGGTTGATCTCTTTGCCAAAGAGCCAGCGCGCATCATATTCGCGAAAACCGGTCGGCTTCACCAGCGGCACCGTTTCAAATGCGTAAGTATTGGGAGCCAGTGCGTGAGAGGGCTTAGGGAACATGGAGCAGGCCTCAATTTCAAATCCGCCGGGATAGACCGGCTATAGACAAGATAAGACCGAAGACGTCAAAAGCGAGGCGAAAACGCCCGATTGAAGCGCCTGCCCCGGCCTGACCCGGCCCATCCACCCTGTTTGGCTGACGCAAGGTTACGATCAGGTTTCCAAAGTCCGGCGTTTCTTCAAAGCATAGAGCGCCTCCAGCGCATCGCGGGGGCTCATATCATCGGGGTCGATGGCATCAAGTTCCGCCCGCAGCTCATCCTTGGCCGAACCCGCCCCATGGCCCGCCTTTGCGGTCGCCTGCATGACCGAGGCAAAAAGTGGCAGGTCATCCATCATCTTCTCAACGGGGGCCGAGCGCTCGCCCGCTTCGAGTTCCGCCAGCAAAGTGCGGGCGCGCTCGACCACTGCTGCAGGCAGGCCCGCAAGCTTGGCAACTTGGATGCCATAAGAGCGATCGGCCGCGCCCTGCACCACTTCATGCAGGAAGACCACATCGCCATTCCATTCGGTCACCCGCACAGTCAGATTGATGAGTCGGGCGAGTTTTCCAGACAGTTTGGTGAGCTCGTGAAAATGCGTGGCAAAAAGCGCGCGCGATTTGTTCGCCTCGTGCAAATGCTCGACCGTCGCCCAGGCAATCGACAGACCATCGAAGGTGGCTGTGCCGCGACCAATCTCATCCAGGATCACCAATGAGCGCGGTGTTGCCTGATTGAGAATGGCTGCAGTCTCCACCATTTCGACCATGAAGGTTGAACGGCCGCGCGCCAGATCATCCGCTGCGCCCACGCGCGAGAAGAGACGATCCACAATCCCCATGCGCGCCGTGCGCGCGGGCACATAGGCACCCATTTGCGCAAGCACGACGATCAAAGCGTTTTGGCGCAGATAGGTCGATTTACCAGCCATATTCGGGCCGGTGATCACCGCGATCTGTGCTGTTGCGCCCGCATTATCCGCCAGTTGGCAATCATTGGCGACAAAGGCCTGACCCCGCGTGCGAAGTGCTGCTTCCACCACCGGATGACGCCCACCCTCGATCTGGAAAGCCACACTTTCATCAATGATAGGGCGCACCCAATCGCGCATCACCGCAACCTCAGCGAGCGATGCTGCCACATCCATCGTGGCCAGCGCATCGGAGGCGGCTTTCAGCTCATCTGTGGCTGCCAGTGCTGCGCCTGCCAGATCATCGAAAATGGCCAGCTCAAAAGCCAGCGCCCGATCTGCAGCTGATGCGATCTTGGCTTCAATCTCGTTGAGCTCGGTGGTCGAGAAACGCATCGCATCGGCCATGGTCTGGCGATGGATGAAGGTCTCATTGAACGGCGCTTTGAGCAGCTTCTCGCCATGCACCTGCGACACTTCGACGAAATATCCCAGAAAATTATTATGTTTGACCTTGAGCTGTTTGGTCTCAGCCAATTCGCAATAACGCGCCTGCATGGAGGCAATGACGCGGCGACTCTCGTCGCGCAATGCGCGCGTGTCATCGAGCTGCGGCTCAAAGCCTAAACGCACAAAGCCGCCATCGCGCTTGTTGAGCGGCAAATCCTCAGAAAGCGCTGTGCCAAGCCGGTTTTCGAGAGACCCCGGCAGGCGTTTCAGCGTAGCCAGTGCTTGGGACATTTCATCGGGCAGTGCATCAAGGCCACTCAGAATATCTACTGTTTCCCGCGCGGCCATCAGTGCATCGCGCAGACAGGCCAGATCACGCGGGCCGCCACGCTACATGGCCAGCCGCGACAAGGCGCGTGACAAATCCGGCGCGGCGCGCAGGTTCTGGCGCAGGCTCATGCGCAACGGCGCGCGCTCGACCAAAAAGGCAACGACCTCTTGCCGACGCAAAATGGTCGCGACATCGGTCAAGGGTGCGGCCAGGCGCTGCGCCATGAGACGCCCGCCGGCGGCTGTGACGGTTGCATCAATGGCTGCCAGCAACGAGCCATCGCGCTGACCCGTCATGGTCCGCGTCAATTCGAGATTTGCGCGTGTGGCGGCATCAATTTCAAGTGTCGCCCCGCGCTGCATGCGCTCAGGGCGCGCTAGCGGCGGGCGCACGCCAATTTGCGTGCGCTCAATATAAGCAATGGCCACAGCCGCCGCCGACACTTCGGTGCGCGTGAACGCACCAAAACCATCAAGTGTGGTGACACCATAATAATCGCAAATGCGCCGCTCGGCGCTTGCCTGCTCGCCGCTTTCACGCGGCACAGGGCTCAGCGGCAGAGCCGTTTCTTGCGCAAGACGAATGATCTCGGACACGTCGGCAAGGGCTGCTGGCACCACCAGTTCACGCGGCTCGAAGCGGGCAATCTCGGCGGCCAATGTGGCGTCAGTGGCTTCCGTTACGGTGAAGGCGCCGGTCGAAATATCCACCGCCGCCAGGCCATAGAGCGCGCTATCGTCAGAATTTTTCTGCCGCGCCAAAGCCAGCAACAGATTGGCGCGGCCGGGATCAAGCAGGCGCTCTTCAGTGATCGTGCCCGGCGTGACGAGGCGCACCACATCGCGCTTGACCACCGACTTCGCACCGCGCTTTCTGGCTTCCGCCGGATCTTCCATCTGCTCACAGACGGCAACCCGATGACCAAGGCCGATCAGGCGTTGCAGATAATCATCCGCCCGGTCGATCGGCACGCCGCACATGGCAATGTCTTCGCCCAGATGCTTGCCGCGTTTGGTTAACACAATGCCCAAAGCCCGACTGGCAATTTCAGCATCAGCAAAAAACAGCTCATAGAAATCCCCCATCCGGTAAAACAGCAGGGAATCGGGATTGGCGTTCTTCAGCTCTACATATTGGGCCATCATCGGCGTGACGCGGGTGGCGTCTCGCTCGGCAGCGGCGGAGGTCTCGGACAGGACTTTTGACATGGGACGAGACCCTAGCAGAGCCCCTTTTGGGGCGTCAGGCTGGCGGCCCACTTGTCCACGGCCATCAGCGCCCCTTTCATCTCCCTTTCATCTCCCTTTCATGGAGAGTTTGGTAACCCTTGCCGGTCCAGTGTGGCCTTGGAAGCGGGGGCGCGGACGTTTAAGGTCATTCCCTCAAGCAAAATGCACAAAAACACGAGACATTCGAGAGCGACATGACCGAGAAGCCCGTTCGACCCAAGCACCCCACTATCACGGATCAGGAGGCGCTCCAGTTCCATTCCAAAGGTCGGCCAGGCAAAATCGAAATCGTCGCCACCAAGCCCATGGGCACACAGCGCGACCTGTCGTTGGCCTATTCGCCGGGCGTCGCCGTGCCGGTGAAGGCCATCGCCGCCGATCCCTCAACGGCTTACGACTATACGATCAAGGGCAATCTGGTTGCCGTCATCTCGAATGGCACGGCCATTCTGGGCCTCGGCAATTTGGGCGCACTGGCCTCCAAGCCGGTGATGGAAGGCAAGGCTGTTCTGTTCAAGCGCTTCGCCGACATTGATTCCATCGATCTTGAAGTCGATGCGGAAGATCCCGATGATGTCATCAATGCGGTGCGCTATCTCGGCCCCTCATTCGGCGGCATCAATCTCGAAGACATCAAGGCGCCCGAATGTTTCATCATCGAAGAGCGCCTGCGCGAATTGATGGATATTCCCGTCTTCCATGACGACCAGCATGGCACAGCCATTATTGCCGCAGCAGGCATGCTGAACGCGATTCAGCTGACCGGACGCGACATCAAGAAGACCAAGCTGGTCTGCAATGGCGCGGGTGCGGCGGGCATTGCCTGCCTTGATCTCATCAAAGCCATGGGCTTTGCGCCAGAAAACGTGCTGCTCTGCGATACCAAAGGCGTGGTCTACAAAGGCCGCACCGAGGGCATGAACCAGTGGAAATCGGCGCATGCGATTGAAACGAAAAAGCGCACGCTCGAAGAAGCTATGGATGGCGCTGATATTTTCTTCGGCCTGTCGGTGAAAGGCGCGCTGACGCCTGAGCTTGTGAAAAGCATGGCGCCCAATCCGATCATTTTCGCCATGGCCAATCCCGATCCGGAAATTACGCCCGAAGAAGCCCATGCCGTGCGCGATGATGTGATCATTGCCACCGGGCGCTCGGACTATCCCAATCAGGTCAACAATGTTCTGGGCTTTCCCTACATCTTCCGTGGCGCACTCGATGTCCGCGCCACCACGATCAATATGGAAATGAAAATCGCCGCTGCTAAAGCGCTCGCAGAACTCGCACAAGAAGATGTGCCTGATGAAGTGGCTGCCGCTTATGAGGGTGCGCGCCCGCGCTTTGGCTCGGAATATATTATCCCCGTGCCGTTCGATCCGCGCCTGATCAGCGTGATCCCCGTGGCTGTTGCCAAAGCCGCTATGGAAACAGGTGTGGCGCGCAAGCCGATTGTCGATTTCAAAGCCTATGCCGCGCAGCTCTCTGCACGCCGCGATCCGGTAGCGGGGGCTTTGCAGCGCGTGATTGATCGCGTGCGCCGCTATCCCAAGCGCGTCGTCTTTGCTGAAGGTGAAGAAGAGCAGGTCATGCGTGCGGCTGTTTCCTTCGTCAATCAGGGACTGGGCACAGCTGTGCTGGTGGGACGTGAAGACCGCATTCAGGAAGTGGCCGCCTTTGCAGGTGTCGATCTGGAAGACAAGGGCATTGAAATCGCCAATGCACGCGTCTCCCATCGCAACAATGCCTATGCGCAATTCCTCTATGAGCGCCTGCAGCGCAAAGGCTATTTGTTGCGCGATTGCGCACGCCTGATTAATCAGGACCGCAATCATTTCGCCGCCGCCATGGTGGCGCTGGGCGATGCAGACGCCATGGTGACAGGTGTCACCCGCAACTTCTCCATCGCGCTCGAAGAAGTGCGCCGCGTGATTGATCCCAAGCCCGGCCATCGCGTCATGGGCCTATCGATGATCCTCTCGCGTGGTCGCCCGGTGCTGGTTGCGGATACGGCGATCACAGAAATGCCGACGGCGGAAGAACTGGCGCAAATTGCGATTGAAGCCGCAGGTGTGTCGCGCCGCTTGGGCTATGAACCGCGCGTTGCCATGCTGGCTTTCTCGACCTTCGGACATCCCGAAGGTGAGCGCTCAGCGAAAGTCATCGAAGCCGTCAAAATTCTCGATGGCCTGCGCGTTGATTTTGAATATGACGGCGAAATGGCAGCCGATGTCGCGCTCAACAAGGAGCTGATGGGCACTTACCCCTTCTGCCGCCTGACTGACACGGCCAATGTGTTGATCATGCCGGCCTTCCACTCTGCGTCCATCTCGACAAAGATGCTGCAGGAGCTGGGCGGCGCGACCGTCATCGGGCCAATGATTGTGGGTCTCAACAAGCCCGTGCAGATCGTGCCGCTCGGCGCCAAGGATTCCGACATCGTCAATATGGCAGCACTCGCCGCCTATAACGTCAGCGGCTGATACCAGCTGCACTAGAAGAGGGTTTGCGATGCGTATCGCCATGATCGGCTCAGGCTATGTGGGCCTGGTTTCCGGTGCCTGCTTGGCCGACTTCGGCCATAGTGTCATTTGCGTCGACAAGGACGCCAATCGCATTGCCATGCTGGAGCGTGGCGAAATCCCGATCTTCGAGCCCGGGCTGGAAGATCTTGTCGCCACCAATGTGAAGCAGAAGCGGCTCTCCTTCACCATGGATCTTGCGCAGGCTGTTGGCGGTGCGGATGCTGTTTTCATTGCAGTAGGCACGCCGTCGCGCCGTGGCGATGGACATGCAGACCTCTCCTATGTCTATGGCGCGGCCAAAGAGATTGCGGCCGCCATCACCGGCTATTGCGTGGTGGTGACCAAATCGACCGTGCCGGTCGGCACTGGCGATGAGGTTGAAAAGATCATTCGCGAAGCGCGTCCAGATCTCGAATTCGCAGTGGTCTCCAATCCGGAATTCTTGCGCGAGGGGGCCGCCATCTCCGATTTCAAACGCCCGGACCGCATTGTGGTGGGCGCAGAGACCGAGCGTGCGCGTGACGTGATGAGCGAAATCTATCGTCCGCTCTATCTCAACCAGGCGCCGCTGCTGTTCACCGGTCGGCGCACGTCAGAACTCATCAAATATGCCGCCAATGCGTTTCTGGCGACCAAGATCACCTTCATCAATGAAATGGCAGATCTGTGCGAAAAAGTCGGTGCAAATGTGCAGGATGTCGCCCGCGGCATCGGCCTTGATAATCGCATTGGCTCGAAATTCCTGCATGCAGGCCCCGGCTATGGCGGCTCTTGTTTCCCGAAAGATACGCTGGCACTGGTACGCACCGCGCAAGAAGCGGGCGCGCCTGTGCAGATTGTCGAAACGGTCGAACGCGTTAACAAAGCGCGCAAGAAGGCCATGGCCGAGCGCATCATTGCGGCCTGCGGTGGCAGTGTTAGGGACAAGAAGATCGGCCTGCTTGGCCTCGCCTTCAAACCCAACACGGACGACATGCGCGATGCGCCCTCGCTCGATATTGTCGACGCATTGCTCGCTGCTGGCGCGAAGGTTCACGCCTTTGATCCGGAAGCGATGGGCCAAGCGCGACCCATGATGCCCGGCATTGCGTTTGAAGAAGAGCCCTATGCTTGCGCCGATGGGGCTGATGCTCTGGCCATTGTCACCGAATGGGACGCGTTTCGCGCGCTTGATCTGAAGCGCGTGAAAGAGAGCATGAAAAGCCCGGTGGTCGTGGATATGCGCAATATTTATCGCCCAAGCGATATGACCAAGCACGGCTTTATCTATTCGAGCATCGGGCGGGTTTGAGGCGTTAAAAAAAGGCGGGCCAGAGCCCGCCTTTTTTGTATGGATTGCTTCGCTCCGCTCGCAATGACGGCTACACCGTGACCTGCGCGCCCAATTCCACGACGCGATCAGAGGGAATCGAGAAGAAGTCCGTTGCATTGGCGGCTTGGCGCGAGAGCATGATGAAAAGACGATCTTGCCAGACCGGCATGCCGGAATTGGGGCTCTCTTTCAGCGAACGGCGCCCCAAGAAGAACGATGTTGTCATAATGTCGAACTTCAGACCGGCTTTGCGCATGGTCGCCAAAGCAGCCGGCACACGTGGATTTCCATAAAGCCGAAATGCAGCGTGACCTTGGTGAAATCGTCTGAGAGCTTTTCAATCTCATAGCGCTTGTCTGCACTGACACGCGGCGTCTGCTCCGTGTTCACGGATACGATAAAGACGCGCTCATGCAGCACTTTATTGTGCTTGAGATTATGCATCAGCGCGGAGGGGGCCACTTCCGCGTCCGACGTCAGAAACACCGCCGTGCCAGACACGCGCGTCGGTTTGGATTTGTCCAGCATGCGAATGAGATCGCGCATGGGGATGGAATCGCGATGCGTCTTTGAGGTCAGGAAGTATGAGCCGCGCAGCCAGGTCCACATCATCAAGACGACCATGCCGCCAACCAGCACCGGCACACAGCCACCTTCAAAGAGTTTCAAAAGATTGGCTGAGAAGAACACGCTTTCAATCACAAAGAAGGTGCCCATCGTCGCAAAGGCACGCCACACTGGCCATTTCCACAAGCGCCAGAGCACGACGAAGGCGAGCATGGAATCGACCACCATCGAAGCCGTCACCGCAATGCCATAGGCCGAAGCCAGCGCGTTGGAAGATTTGAACATCGCCACCAGCAGCAGCACGCCGACCAAAAGCGTTCGATTAACGCGCGGAATATAGATCTGGCCTTCCTGCTTGTCGGATGTGTGGTGGATTTCCAGACGCGGCAACAGGCCCAGCTGAATAGCCTGGCGTGCCAGCGAGAAAGCACCGGTGATCGTCGCTTGGCTGGCAATAATGGTTGCAACCGTTGCCAGGATCACCAGCGGCAGCAGCGCCCAATCCGGTGCCATCAGGAAGAAGGGATTGTCCATCGCTTCTGGATTGGCCAGCAGCAACGCGCCTTGCCCCAGATAATTGATGATCAAAGCGGGGAGCACAAAGAACGACCATGCGAGCTGGATGGGGCGGCGGCCAAAATGGCCCATGTCGGCATAGAGCGCCTCCGCGCCTGTCACAGCCAGAAACACCGAGCCCATCACCACAAAGCTGAGCAAGCCGTGCGAGAACAGGAAGGTCAGCCCATAGAGCGGATTGAATGCAAAAAGAATGCGTGGCGCATCACCCAGATGCGAGGCCCCCATCGCCGCCAGCGACAGGAACCACAGCACCATGATCGGGCCAAAGAATTTCGCCACACTGCCCGTGCCATGGCTTTGCACCATGAACAAAGTGATCAGGATCACGAAGGTGATCGGCAAAATATAATGGTCGAGCGCGGGCGCGACGAGTTTCAGGCCCTCCACCGCAGAGAGCACGGAGATGGCGGGCGTGATAATGGCATCGCCCGTAAACAGCGATGCGCCCAAAATGCCCAGAAAAAAACGCCAATAGACCTGCGGCCAATGGCCGATTGCGCCAGCGCCATCAAAGCCAACGTGCCGCCTTCGCCGCGGTTGTCGGCGCGCATGACGAAGATCACATATTTAATGGTGACGATCAGAAACAAAGCCCAGATGAGCAGCGAGACCACGCCCAGCACATTCTCATCATGCAAGCCCACGCCCGCCGTATGCACCAGAGATTCACGCAAAGCGTAAAGCGGACTGGTGCCGATATCACCATAGACCACGCCAATCGAGCCCAGCGTCAGCGAAGCAATGCTGCCATGGCTGTGGCTTTGGCTGTGGCTGTGGCTGTGGCTTTGACCATGGTCATGCCCGTGATCATGGTGATGATCCTGAGACCCATGCGAGCTGTGTGGAATGGTGCCAGCCTCGATCTTGTGCGAGTTTTGGTCTGACGGGCCATGGGGCATGGAATCGGTCCTTAGAGGCTATTCCTCTGGCGGCCTGTCGAGCAGGCCCGCGGGCATATACTCCTTTCCGCAGTGCGAGAGAAGGGGCAAGGCCAAAGCCCATCAAAGATAGTTGCTAAGGGCCGCCCCGAGCCGGGCTGGCTTTGCTGACTTGCCCGAAGCCTCTGTTTTTGAGACATGAAGCCCATGGCCCATGCCCCCGCCGACTTCTCCTTTGCCCTGCCTATCGATGCAGTGCTGGGAGACGTGCGCGAAAGAACAGCCGATGGCACCCGTCTGGTCCTCGTCGCCCCACCTGGTGCGGGCAAAACCACGCGCGTCCCGCTGGTCCTGAAAGACGAGGTTTTTGCGGCGGGCGGCAAGATCATCCTGCTGGAACCGCGCAGACTGGCCGCACGCGCGGCGGCCGAGCGCATGGCAGCCACACTTGGGGAGAGTGTCGGCGAGACGGTCGGCCTGCGTGTGCGCCTGCAATCGCGCATCTCGGCCAAGACACGCATCGAAGTTGTCACCGAAGGCGTCTTCGCGCGGATGATTTTGGATGATCCCGAGCTGAAAGGCGTGGCCGCCGTTGTCTTCGATGAATTCCACGAGCGTTCGCTGGATGCAGATCTGGGCCTTGCACTCGCACTCGAAGCGCAAGCGGGTTTTCGTGAGGATTTGCGTATTCTGGTTATGTCAGCGACGCTTGACGGCGCGCGTGTTTCAAAACTGATGAGCGATTGTCCTGTCATTGTCAGCGAAGGCCGCGCGTTTCCGATTGAGACACGACACTTGCCGCGTGACGCGCGCTCACGGCTTGATGAAGATATGGTGCGCGCCATCCAGACGGCACTGCGCGTAGAAACGGGCTCCATTCTGGCCTTTCTGCCAGGCCAAGGCGAAATCCGGCGCGTCGCGCAAATGCTCGAGGGCAAACTGCCAGCAAATGCCGAGCTTGCTCCGCTCTATGGCGCGATGGATCGGAGCGCGCAGGATCGCGCGGTGCTGCCCGCCAAAGCGGGCCTGCGCAAAATTGTGCTCGCAACATCGATTGCCGAAACCTCGCTCACCATTGAATGTGTGCGTGTGGTGATCGACAGCGGGCTCGCGCGTGTGCCGCGCTTTGAGCCTGATCTTGGACTGACAAGATTGGAAACTGTGCGCGTGTCGCGCGCCGCCGCCGACCAGCGGCGTGGGCGCGCCGGGCGCACGGAACCTGGCATTTGCTACAGGCTGTGGGAGGAAGCGGGAAC
Source organism: uncultured Hyphomicrobiales bacterium (assembly GCA_903851305.1). Taxonomy (GTDB): domain Bacteria; phylum Pseudomonadota; class Alphaproteobacteria; order Rhizobiales; family Beijerinckiaceae; genus Terripilifer. Next base: position 22,610 of record CAINNX010000171.1, read on the forward strand.
CGGCGCATTGGAAGCTTTTTCGCAGCCTGAAATTCTGTCAGCCGATCTGTCCAGCCTGTTGCTTGATCTGGCAGCCTGGGGTGTGCGTGATCCCAACCAACTCGCCTGGCTTGACCCACCACCTGCGCCTGCTTTGAAAGAAGCCCGCCAATTGCTGGTTTCTTTGCAGGCACTCGATGAAACCGGTGCCATCACGCCACAAGGCGAAGCCATTCGTGCACTCGCTCTACCGCCGCGCCTTGCGCGCATGGTGATTGAAGCGGCCCGCATGGGCGAGGCCACTCTGGCTGCTGATCTGGCAGCTGTCCTGGTTGAGCGTGGCTTGGGGGGTGAGCGCATTGATCTATCAGAGCGCGTTGAAAGTTTCCGCCGTGATCGTGCGCAGCGCGCGGAAGATGCGCGCCGCTTAGCACGCGGTTTTGCTGATGAGGCGGCGCGCCAAACTGGCCGTAAGGACCAGAATGATGGTGATCTTTCGGATTGCGGTCGTCTCATTGCCATTGCCTACCCTGACCGCATCGCCAAAGCGCGCGGACGCGACGGCGAGTTCCTGATGGTCAATGGCCGCGCAGGCAGCATGGAAGCGCATGAGCGTCTGGCGCGTGCGCCTTTTCTGGCTATTGCTGAAATCTCTGGCCGTGCAGGCGCGGCGCGTATTCTGGCGGGTGCTGCACTGATTGCCGAAGATATCGAGATGATCGCGGGTGTGCAGATTGTCGAACGCGACGAGGTGACTTTCGACAAGCAAAGTCTGAGCCTGCGCCGCAGACGTGCGCGCAAGTTTGGTGCGATTGCACTGGCTGAACAGATTTTGCCGCTTGAAGCCAATGCACAAACCGCTGCGGCTCTGGCCAAAGGTGCAGCCTCCGTCGGCATCGGCAAATTGCCTTGGACGAAAGCACAAAACCAATGGCGCGACCGCGTGATGTTTTTGCGCCGCGCCGAGGGTGACGATTGGCCTGATCTGTCCGATGAAGCGCTTGCGCAATATCCAGAAGATTGGCTCGCGCCGTTCATCGAAGGACGCACATCGCTCAATTCGATCACACCAACCGACCTTGATGCCGCACTGTCCGCACTTCTGCCGTGGGAAATGACGCGGCGCCTCGATGCTGAAGCGCCCACGCATTTTGAAGCGCCCACCGGCTCGCGCGTCGCCGTGGATTATGACGCGGAAGGTGGGCCAGTGCTGGCCATCCGCGTGCAGGAATTATTCGGCCTTTCGACCCATCCAGCCCTTGCGGGTGGACGTGTGCCGCTGACCCTGCATTTGCTCTCGCCTGCGCACCGACCGATCCAGATCACCAAAGACCTCCCCGGTTTCTGGAAAGGCTCATGGGCGGCTGTCAAATCCGACATGAAAGGCCGCTATCCGCGCCACCCCTGGCCTGACGACCCCGCCGCGGCAGCGCCCACCACACGGGCGAAGCCTAGGGGGACGTAGAGACGACGCCCCTCCCTCCCCTCAAGGGGAAGGAGATAGGTTCAGCTCATTTCTGTTCATGAAATGTTCTTGACGTTCTTTGAAACATAAGCGAAGCTTCAGCCTGCCCTTGGGGTAAGTGGAGCGGGATCATGGTGGTCAGGGTTGCAACCGTTGCCTTTGAAGGGATAGAGGCCCGCCCGGTGGACGTGCAGGTGCAGATTGCCAATGGCAATGTCGCCTTTTCGGTCGTGGGGCTGGGTGACAAAGCGGTGGGAGAATCGCGCGAGCGCGTGCGCGGTGCACTGATGGCCTCGGGTCTGGCCATGCCGGCACGCCGCGTCATCGTCAATCTGGCACCTGCCGACATGCCCAAGGAAGGCAGCCATTATGATCTGCCCATTGCGCTCGCCATTATGGCCGCCATGGGGGCCATACCATCGGACGCGCTGGCCGGTTTCACCATTCTGGGTGAATTGGCGCTGGATGGCTCTATCACGCCGGTCGCAGGATGTCTGCCTGCGGCGGTTGCTGCCAATATGCGCGGCCATGGCCTCATTTGTCCGGCGGCCTGTGGTGCAGAAGCCGCCTGGGCTTCGGCCGAGATCGATATTCTCGCCCCCCGCTCACTGATCCAGCTCGCCAATCATTTCAAAGGCACGCAAGTGCTGTCCCGCCCCCTGCCCGCCATTCGCACAAGCGGCGCGCCGCAACCTGATCTTGCCGACATCAAAGGACAGGAAGGCGCCAAACGCGCGCTCGAGATTGCCGCGGCTGGCGGCCACCACCTGCTGATGAATGGCCCGCCGGGCGCTGGCAAAAGCATGCTGGCCGCGCGTCTGCCTTCTATTCTGCCGCCGCTGTCGCCACGCGAATTGCTCGAAGTATCGATGGTACATTCGGTCGCCGGCTTGCTGGCAGGTGGCGAATTGACAGATCGCCGACCGTTTCGCGCGCCCCACCATTCGGCCTCGATGGCTGCACTTACTGGAGGCGGCTTGCATGCGCGACCGGGCGAAGTGTCGCTCGCCCATCATGGCGTGCTGTTTCTCGATGAGTTGCCGGAATTTTCCATGCAGGCGCTCGACTCGCTACGCCAGCCAATTGAAACAGGAGAAGTCAGCGTCTCACGCGCCAATCATCGCGTGACCTATCCGGCGCGTTTCCAACTCGTGGCCGCCATGAATCCCTGCCGCTGCGGCCACGCGATCGATCCCGGCTATGCCTGTTCGCGCCAGCCCAATACGCGCTGCATGGCGCAATATCAGGCGCGACGCTCGGGCCCCCTGCTAGATCGTTTCGACATGACGATTGAAGTGCCAGCCGTATCCGCGAGCGACCTGTTATTGCCGCCCTCAGCTGAGGGCTCGCGTGATGTGGCCCTGCGGGTGGGCCATGCGCGCGCACGCCAACGCCAACGCTTTCTCGACATGGGCCTGCCCCAGTTCGACACCAATGCAGCTGCGCCCGCCCAAGTCGTCGAACGCATGGCGCAGCCGGATGCGGCGGGCGCGACACTCATCCGCGAGGCGGCAGATCGCCTGCGGCTGACCGCGCGCGGTTTCCACCGGGTTTTGAAACTCGCCCGCACGCTCGCCGATCTCGACGAATCGGACGCTGTGCGCCGCATTCATGTGGCCGAGGCCCTATCGTGGCGTGGGCGGCCCGCGCCTGCAGCTGAGGCGGCCTGATAGTAAAGACTTTTATGTACATACTGGCACTTGGAATAAAATGTCATAAAAGCTTCTGACAATTGTGATGTCTGATGTTTCATCAGGGGGTGAAGACGCATGGCATTGATGAGCGCATCGACCGACATGATCCGGACGGCATTTCAAGCGGGGTTAAACGTGTTTCCCAAAGCACTGCCGCGTGCTGTGCGCCATCATGGCTCGCTTGATCCCAGCCTTGGCCGCATGGGTTCACTCGAAGTGCGTCTTGCCGTCACCAAAAAAGACATACGCCGCGCACAGAAATTGCGCTACCGCGTGTTCTTTGAAGAGGGCGGCGCCATTGCAGATGCACGCTCAAGCCTATCACGCCGCGACATTTGCCCGTTTGATCGCATCTGCGATCACATGCTTGTCATCGATCATGAAGCGCGCAGCAAATTCGGGCGCAAAAAGCCGAAAGTGGTCGGCACCTATCGACTGCTGCGCCAAGACGTCGCCGACAAGAATGGTGGCTTCTATAGTGCGCAGGAATTTGATCTGGCACCCCTGCTCGCGCGCCACACAGATACGCGCTTTCTTGAACTTGGCCGCTCTTGCGTGCTTCCCGAATATCGCTCGAAGCGCACCATTGAGCTGCTATGGCGCGGCATTGCCAGCTATATGCAGCATTACCGCATTGGTGCGATGATTGGCTGCGCGTCCTTTGAGGGCACCAATCCGCTGGCGCTGGCACTGCCTCTGTCTTTCTTGCATCACCATGCGATGGGCGAAGGTGACTGGTCAGCCAGCGCTCTTCCGGAACGCTTTGTGTCGATGGACATGATCTCGAAAGAGGCCATTGACCTGCGCCGCGCGCTCGACGCTTTGCCGACCCTCATCCGCGGCTATTTGCGTGTGGGTGCGAAATTTGGCGCAGGCGCTGTCGTTGACCGCCAATTTGGCACAACAGATGTGCTGGTAATTTTGCCCGTGGCAGCGATTGAAGCGAAATATCTGGACCATTTTTCGCCGACCCAACGCGCGGCATAACGCAGCCTCATCATTGCGAGGAGCGATAGCGACGAAACAATCCATGGCGCAACACTCATTGCCACAAGCCCGGCCATGGATTGCTTCGCTACGCTTTCAATGACGGATCGGTTTCAAGCAATCCCTTCAGCCCCTCCCGATAGGTCGGATACTGAAACTCAAAGCCCAATTCGCTTTTGATGCGCACATTGGAAACGCGCTTGTTCTCGCCATAGAAGGAGCGCGCCATTGGCGTCATTTCGCTGGTTGCAAAATCACGCTCAGGCGGCGGCGCGAGCCCCAGCAATTCTGCCGCGTAAGCCACGACATCCTGCGGGGGTGCGGGCTCGTCATCTGTGACATTGTAAATGCGCCCCGGCTGCCCGCGCGCAATGCAGGCGGCGATGGCATCGGCGATATCTTCTACATGAATGCGATTGAAGACCTGCCCCGGCTTGATGATGCGCCGCGCCGTGCCTTCGCGCAGATTGACCAGCGCGTTTCGCCCGGGCCCATAAATTCCTGACAGGCGCAAAATGTCGAGTTCCGCGCCCATGTCGGCCGCGCATTCCGCCCAATCCTGTTCGGCCGCCAAGCGCGCATGCGAGCGCTCGGCCACCGGCACACATGGCGTCTCCTCGCTCACCCATGCGCCCTGATGATCGCCATACACACCGACCGTTGAAAGATAGATGATGCGCGTGGCGCTGCTCTCCATCATCGCTTCGTCATAAAGGTCGAGAACAGGATCGCTGTCGGCACCCGGCGGCACCGAGACAAGCAGCACATCTGCCTGCACCAAAGCCTCGTGAGCTTCGGAAAAGAGCAGTGGCGTCACGCCCACCATCTGCGCTTTCTTGTCCACGCTGCGCGTAGTTGCAAAAATATCAGAGAAAATATCGCCATATCGCGCAACAAAGGCATGGGTGGAATAGCCGTGACCAAAGATCAACAGATTCATAAGCTCACTCCCAGCGCGCGCCATTCGGCCAGCACGCTATCATCTGTTTCGTCTTGATACGCGCGCGCAAGGGCGGCGATCTCGCCAGACGAAAAAAGCTGCCCCACAGCCCAGACCGCCATGGCGCGCACTTGGCTGTCGGGAAAGCGCAAATTGTCAATCACATGTGGGCGCATATGCGTGTCACCCGAATTGCCCATTGCAATCATCAGATTGCGCCGGAAGCGCGCAAGCCCGATGCGCTTGATTGGCGACCCTGAAAAATGTGCCCGGAAGGATGCGTCATCAAGGCTTGCCAACGCATCGAGACCGGGGGCGCGCAAATCGTCGCGCGCCTGCAATTTTGCTTCGCGTGCGACTTGCGCAAATTTGTTCCACGGGCACGCTGCCAGACAATCATCGCAGCCATAAATGCGATTGCCCATGCTCTTGCGAAACTCAGTCGCAATCGGCCCGTGATGCTCAATCGTCAGATAAGAAATGCAGCGCCGCGCATCGAGTTGATAGGGGGCGGGAAAGGCTTGTGTCGGGCACGCCTCCATACAAGCCGTGCAGGATCCGCAATGGTCGATCTCCGGCTCATCAGCGGGCAGATCAATATTGAGAAAGATCGACCCCAGAAACAGCCATGATCCAAATTCGCGCGAGACAAGATTGGTGTGCTTGCCCTGCCAGCCAAGACCTGCGGCTGCGGCCAGCGGCTTTTCCATCACGGGTGCCGTATCGACGAACACTTTCATCTCAAGTGCCGGCTCTTTTTTCGCTTCGCCCGCAATCCAGGAGGCCAGCATTTTCAGGCGGCCTTTGACAAGATCATGATAATCGCGATGGCGCGCATAGACAGAGATCGCGCCTTTGGAATTTTGCGCCAGCACATCGCGCGGATCAGAATCGGGCCCGTAATTCATGCCCAGCATAACAATTGAGCGCACATCCGACCACAACACGCGCGGGTCCGCTCGTCGCTCGGCTGTCTCGCGCATCCAATTCATATCGCCATGCGCACCAGCTTCAAGCCATTCGCTCAGACGATGCGGGGCTTCAGGAATCGCATCAGGCCTGACGATGCGCAGCGCATCGAAGCCAAGGTCTTGTGCGCGTGCGCGCAGACGGGTGAGGAACGCGGCGTTCAGAAATCGAGGTCCGCATATTCCGGGGAGGGCGTGATCCCCGGCAGACGATCGCTCAAAATCGCGCGGAACGACGGGCGAGACTTCACCCGCGCATACCAATGTTTTGCTGCTTCGTCCTCGCCCCATGGCACATCGCCCAGGAAATCCACGCTCGACAGATGCGCGGCAGCTGCCAGATCAGCATAGGTCATGGTGTCACCCGCCAGCCAATTGCGTGACTGCACCAACCAGCCGATGTAGCGCAGATGATAGCGGATATTCTGGCGCGCAGCACGCACCAACTCCATATCGGGTGCACCACCACCCTGATCCGAGCGCATCTGGCGTTTGAAGACTTTTTCCTGAAGCAGCCATTGCGTAACTTCGGCAAAAAATTTGGAATTGAACCATTCGAGCAGGCGGCGCACTTCAACGCGCCCAGCCGGATCTTCGGGCATGAGGCGGCGTGCACCCAACGCCAGCCCGCGCGTCTCATCCAGATATTCGGCAATCACATTAGCGCCAACAATGGCCGAGACCATCTGGCCATCGGTCAGAACAGGCGTGGTATTGGCGGGGTTGAGCATCAGAAATTCTTGGCGGCGCTCAAAAATGCGCTCCTCGATCATCTCTGGTTCCATGCCGTATTCGGCCATCACAATGCGGATGAAACGCGAATGCGGACAGAACGGATGATAATAAAGCTGCGCCATAACGCCCCACACGAACATCGAACAAACCTTGCGCGCATTGCCAAGGTGGATGGAATTGTGCACTCCCTATAGAACCGGAGTGCATGGCTCACAACCCGAATCGCATGCAGCGCGCGCATGAGCCGCATGTGTTCCACGCTGTGCTGGTTAAGGAGAAGTTAATGTCGCTGATCGACGCGCTTAAAGCACTGCTGCTGGGCGGCATTGAAGGCCTCACGGAATTTCTTCCCGTTTCGTCAACGGGCCACCTGCTGCTGGTCGGGCATTTTCTGGGCTTTGAGTCCAAGGGAAAGTCGTTTGAAGTGTTGGTGCAGCTCGGCGCCATCCTCGCCATTCTCTATGCCTATGCGCATAAGATCGTCGCAATCCTGCGAGGATTGAAAGATGATCCAAAAGCACGCCGCTTTGTGATTGCCGTGCTGCTGGCCTTTCTGCCTGCCGCCGTGATCGGTGCTGGCGCTCATTCTATGATCAAAGGCGTGCTGTTCAATCCGTTCATTGTCTGCGTCATGCTGATTGCGGGCGGGCTTGTGCTTCTGGCTGTGGATGATCTGACACCCAGTCCCACCTTTGATGATGCGATGGACATGCCACTGAAGACGGCTTTGCTTGTCGGCTTGTTTCAATGTCTGGCGATGATCCCCGGCGTGTCGCGCTCAGGCGCGACCATTGTGTCGGCCATGTTCTTGGGTGCGTCCAAACGCGCGGCGGCAGAATTCTCGTTCTTTCTGGCCATGCCCACCATGGCTGGGGCCTTCGCCTATGATCTGTTTAAAAATTACAAGCTGCTCGAGCTCAACGACACGCTTCTGATCGTCATCGGCTTTATCGCTGCTTTTATTTCGGGCCTGTTTGTTGTGCGCGGATTTTTGAACTTTATTTCGCGCCACGGATTTGCACTCTTTGCGTGGTGGCGGATTGTGGTGGGCTCTGCCGGATTGATCGCACTCTTCGCACTGAAATAAATTTCAGGCTGCGTTGCGCACGCGGCAACCAAGCCATTCAGCGATGTGACACAGATCGGCCAGTGTCATATCCTCCTGCGCAACAAAGCGGCAAACAGGATCGCGCAGAGCAAATGGAAAAGCGGAAGCTTGTCGATCAGCGCCCGTGACGACAGCATGAATGGCATCATGGCGGCGCAACATGGCACTGACCATGTCGCGCTCGTCAAAAGTCCAATCCTCTAGGTCAGCTGGTCCGAGCATGTGGAAAAGCTAGCACGGGCGACACTGCCCGGCAAAAAGGCTCACAATATTTTGTCGCTAGATGTGCAAATGTCTGAAATCAGACAGCGTTCACATTCAGGGCGGCGCGCCTTGCAAATATAGCGGCCATGCAGAATCAGCCAATGATGGGCATGGCGCTTGAATTCAGCGGGAATGATTTTCTCCAAGCCCAGCTCTATGGCGAGCGGTGTTTTGCCGATCGCCATCGGAATGCGGTTTGAGACTCGGAAGAGATGCGTGTCCACTGCAATGGTTGGCTCGCCAAAGGCCATATTCATCACAACATTAGCCGTCTTGCGGCCGACACCTGGCAAGGTTTGCAATATGTCGCGCGAGCGCGGGACTTCGCTGTTGTAATTTTCAATCAGCTGTTGCGACAGCAAAAATACATTTTTGGCTTTGGTGCGAAACAGGCCGATGCTTTTGACATAATCACGGATACGCTCTTCACCCAGTGCCACCATTTTTTCCGGCGTGTCCGCAATGGCAAACAACGCGCGCGTGGCTTTGTTGACGCCAACGTCCGTGGCTTGCGCTGACAAGACAACAGCCACCAGCAGCGTAAACGGATTGACATAGTCCAGCTCGCCCTTGGGCTCGGGATTGGACTTCTGAAAACGGGCAAAAATCTCATGCACAGCCTCAGGGCCAACGGGGCGGCGGCCTTTGGGCTTCTTGGTTGAAGGCTTGGCTGCAGGCTTGGCTGCAGGCTTGGCGACAGCCACCTTGGCGCGCGCGGCTTTGCGCGGCGGCGCCTTTTTGGTGGCGCTTTTCTTTTTAATGGGGACTGGGCTCTTTTTTACGGGCATGAGCGCGTTATAATAGCAAACAGACAGAGACAGAAGCCGCGCAACCCGAACCGCGAGGCCTTTTCAGTGGACCAGATCGCACCCGTCGACCAAACGCTCTTCTCGGCGCGGCTCACCCCGCATCGATCGCTGACGCAATCCAACTTCCGCCTGCTCTTGATGATCTTTTGTGCTGCCGCTTTGGTGACTGCCCTGCCCTTTATCTTTCTGGGAGCTTGGCCTGTCATGGGCTTTATGGGTCTGGATGTGGCGCTGTTCTATCTGGCCTTCCGCGCCAATTTCCGTGATGCTCACGCTTATGAAGATGTGAGTGTCACCGCGCTAGATTTGCATCTGGCCAAAGTGTCGCCAAAGGGCGCGCGGGCAGATTATCATTTCAATCCGCTTTGGGTGCGCCTCGAAAAGGAAGAGGACGACGAATTCGGTTTGCAAAAACTGGCTGTCGTCTCGCGCGGAGCCAGTATTGAAGTTGCCAATTACCTTGATCCGGATCGCAAGGCCGCCTTTGCGCGGGAGCTGTCAGGTGCCTTGGCCGAAGCGCGGCGCGGACAGCGCTATGATTATGAGTGAGCGCGCCACACCCCGCCACATGTCGCGCGAGGCCTTCGCAGCCTCCGGCCTTTCCTTCACCTATGCTTTTCACAATACCCCCTTGGGCGATGTGATTGCGCTAGTCTGTGATGGCGCCTTGGCGGGATTGGGCTTTGCCCCAGACCACTCCAGTGCGCTGGCTGATATGCAGAGGCGCTGGCCAAAGGCCAACATGGTGCATGAGCCAAATGCGGGAGCAAATTTCGTCATGGATGTCTTTGGCAAAGGCTCGCCAGCGACTGTCCCCCTGCTGCTGATCGGCGGCGAGCTGGATCGCGCTGTCTGGGCAGGACTGCTCATGCTTGGGGCTGGCGAGACCATCACCTATGGCGCTCTTGCCGCCCGCCTTGGCCGCCCGAAGGCAGCTCGTGCCATTGGCGCGGCCGTTGGGCGCAACCCTATTTGCGTGGCCGTGCCCTGCCAACGCGTGAATGGCAAAGACGGGTCGCCCACCGGCTATCATTGGGGCTTGGCCACCAAGCAAGCCTTGCTCGATTGGGAAATTAAACATTTATAATTTGTAGAATAATTATATTCACATCTCAAAAAAGGCTGTTTGACAAAAAGAACGAACCGTCCTAGATAAGGAACACAGCCCGCATGCAAGCAGGGCTGCTTGGTGCAAGGAGCCTCTCATGTTTGCGTTCACCCGCCGCGCGGCTTTGGCCGCTACTTTGTCGCTGGCCGTCTCCGCCCCCGCTCTCGCGCAGGTTTCCGAAATCCGCGTTGATTATGCGACCTACAATCCGCTTTCCCTGGTGATCAAGGACCAGAAGCTTCTCGAAAAGGAATTCGAGAAGGACAAGATCGGCGTGCGCTGGGTGTTTTCGGCTGGCTCCAACAAGGCGCTGGAATTTCTGAATGCCGGCTCGCTCGACATCGGCTCGACGGCTGGTGCGGCCGCTCTGATCGCCCGCATCAATGACAATCCGGTCAAGGCGGTCGGCATTTTCTCGCGCCCCGAATGGACCGCGCTGGTCACCGGCAAGGATTCCAAGATCACGAAGCTCGAAGAGCTGAAGGGCCTGAAAATCGCTGTGACCCGCGGCACGGATCCGCACATCTTCCTCGTGCGGGCACTGGATAAGGCTGGCCTCACCGAGAAAGACGTGAAGCTGGTCCTCCTGCAGCATGCCGATGGCAAGACCGCGCTGGTGCGTGGCGATGTCGATGCCTGGGCTGGTCTCGACCCGCTGATGGCGCAGGCCGAAGTGGAAGAAGGCGCCAAGCTGCTCTACCGCAAGGCCGAGGACAACACCTGGGGCGTGCTCAATACCCGCGACGACTTTTTGGCCAAGAACCCCGAGCTCGTGAAGCGCGTGCTCAAGGTCTATGAAGAAGCCCGCATCTGGGCGCGCGCCAATCCGGACGCTCTGAAAAAGGCGCTCGTGGCTGAAACCAAGCTGCCCGACGCCGTCATCCAGCGCCAGCTTGAGCGCACCGACCTGACCAATGCCTCGATCACCCCGGCCACGACCGAAACCATCCTGCAGGCAGGTCTGGCTTTGCAGAAGGCGGGCGTGCTGAAGCCTGAGACCGATGTGAAGGCTGCTGTCGGCAGCCTGATCGATACCCGCTTTGCGGTGTCGGCCAAGTAAGGCTAGAAGGCGGGCTCCGGCGGCGAGACTCTCCCGCCGGACCCGTTTTCTGGAGCTGATATGAGCGAGGCTACGCTCGACACGTCACCAACAACAAACGCGCAGCCCCAGGCTGCGCGATTTGCCGTTTTTGGCACGTCTTTCGTGATCGGCCTCGTGCTGCCGGTGACAGCCGCCCTTCTCTATGAAGGCGCCTTTCGTCTGGGCCTTGTGCAGGCGCGCCTGCTGCCACCACCCAGCCGCATTTTCACGACCCTCTGGACGCTGGCAAAAACCGGCGAGCTGACCACACATGTGCTCGCCACGACCGTTCGTGTCGGCATGGGTTTTGGTCTGGGTGCGCTGGTCGGCATGTTCCTTGGTGCACTCACCGGTGCCTCGCGCAATGCGCGCCGCCTGCTCGATCCAACGCTGCAAGGTTTGCGCGCCATTCCGTCTCTTGCCTGGGTGCCGCTGTTCATTCTCTGGCTTGGCATTTTCGAAAGCTCGAAAATCGCGCTGATAGCAGTGGGCGTGTTCTTCCCCGTCTATCTCGGCGTGATGGCCGCTATTGCCAACGTCGATCGCAAGATCGTCGAAGTGGGCCGTGCCTTTCGTCTGTCGCGTCTAGCCCTTGTTCGCCGTGTTTTGCTGCCAGCTATCTTGCCTGATTTCATCATTGCCATTCGCTCAGGTCTTGGCATGGGCTTCATGTTTGTGGTGGCGGCTGAAATCATGGGCGCATCGGAGGGCTTGGGCTATCTGTTGGTCGACGGACAACAGCTCGGCAAGCCTGATCAGATTCTGGCGGCCATCATCGCCTTTGCGGTGCTTGGCAAATTTGGTGACTGGTTGATTGTTGTGCTGACCAAGCCGTTTCTCACCTGGCAAGACACGCATCAGAGGGGCGCATGACATGCTGACCATTGATGCTCTGTGCAAAATTTATCCCAACGGCACACAGGCGCTCGAACAGATCAGCCTGAATGTCGATGCCGGCGAGATTGTTGCGCTGGTGGGCGGATCAGGCTGCGGCAAGACCACGCTTTTGCGCATGATTTCGGGCCTTGAAGCGCCAACCCGCGGCCATGCCGCGCTCGATGGCGAAGAGATTCGGGCGCCCCATCCTGCTGTCGGTATGGTGTTTCAGGAAGCCCGCCTGCTGCCTTGGCTGACGGTCGCTGAAAATATTTCCTTCGGGCTTGATGATCTGCCCAAGGCCGAACAGGACGCGCGCGTCGATGAAGCGCTTTTGCGCGTTGGCCTTGCTGGCTATGGCAAACGCTGGCCGCGTGAATTGTCAGGCGGGCAAGCGCAGCGCGTGTCGATTGTGCGCGCCCTTGTTACGCAGCCCAAAGCGCTCTTGCTGGATGAGCCGTTCTCGGCGCTCGATGCTTTGACGCGCACAAAATTGCAGGATCATTTGCTGGCGCTTTGGGAAACCCATCGCCCGACACTCGTGCTTGTCACGCATGATGTGGAAGAGGCGGTCGCACTGGCTGATCGCGCCATTGTTTTGCAGCCTAAACCCGGCCGCATCTTTGCTGATATTCCGATTGACTTGCCCCGTCCCCGCGACAGGCTCTCGCCAGAATTTGCAGAAGCCAAACGTCTCGTGCTGAAAGCACTCGACGGCTCCATCAACCAACCCAATCCGCACCAGCCGGGCAAAGTCTACAGCCCTGCCGCTGGCGGCAGTTTTTAAACACCACAACAGGAGATCGCACGATGGATGCCAATGCGCTGCGCGCCATGCAGGCTCCCTACAAGGACAAATACAAGAACGATCCCAATGCCGCCGTCATCACGCTGAAGGCGCATGGCACGCTGGATGAGAGCAAGATCGCCTGCAAGGTCGAGACCGGCCGTGCCTTGGCGATTGCCGGGCTGCACCCAGCCACTGGTGGCTCGGGCGCCGAACTCTGCTCAGGCGACATGCTGCTCGAAGCCCTTGTGGCATGCGCTGGCGTGACGCTGAAGGCGGTCGCCACCGCACTCGCCATTCCGCTGAAGAGCGGCACGGTGCGCGCCGAAGGTGATCTGGATTTCCGCGGCACGCTGGGCGTGGACAAGGAAGCACCGGTCGGCTTCCGCGAGATCCGCCTGAGCTTCGATCTGGACACGGATGCCAGCGAAGAGCAGATCGCCTCGCTGATCAAACTGACCGAGCGCTATTGCGTGATCTTCCAGACGCTCAACAAGCCGCCCAAGCTCGGGCTGGTTGTGAATAAGGTCTGATTAGCCTCGTCATTGCTTTTCAGTTTCATTCACTTGCTGATCGAAACCTCCTCCCCCTTGTGGGGAGGACGACTCGGGCGACAGCCCGAGCGAAGTGGGGGTCGTGAGACTGTCAGATCTGAAAATCGTGTCTGTCCGAATTATTTCATAAGCATTGCGCGACCCCCACCCCTAACCCCTCCCCACAAGGGGGAGGGGAATGCGGCCTCCTTGCAATGACGGCCTCATGGCTTTGGTAGGGGCAACCTTCCTCCAAAAACCTCATTATTTTGCCCCATTCCCGTCTTGCACCGCTCGGGGGGCGTTCCCATATCGGGCTCATCAGAACGGCCTCCCCGCTATTTCACGCGTCAATCAATATGGGGACCCGGACCGGACGGCTGGTTCAAGCGCCGCCCGGGCCAGATCGGATCGCTTCGGGGTCCGTGGGTTCCGCCACACAAAGGATGAGTTCAAATGGCTAAAGTCATCGGTATCGATCTCGGCACCACCAATTCCTGCGTTGCCGTCATGGATGGCACCTCGCCAAAGGTGATCGAAAACGCTGAAGGTGCCCGCACCACCCCCTCCATCGTCGCCTTTACCGATGATGGCGAGCGCCTTGTCGGCCAGCCCGCCAAACGTCAGGGCGTGACCAATCCCGAGCGCACCTTCTTCGCGATCAAGCGCCTCATCGGCCGCACCTTTGAAGATCCGATGACACAAAAGGACATGTCGCTGGTTCCCTATCAGATCGTGAAAGGCGGCAATGGCGATGCTTGGGTCAATGCCGACGGCAAGCAATATTCGCCATCGCAGATCTCGGCTTTCACGCTGCAGAAGATGAAGGAAACCGCTGAGGCGTATCTCGGCCAGCAGGTCACGCAGGCCGTCATCACGGTGCCTGCCTATTTCAATGACGCCCAGCGTCAGGCAACCAAAGACGCTGGCAAGATTGCTGGCCTCGAAGTGCTGCGCATCATCAACGAGCCCACCGCTGCGGCACTCGCCTATGGCCTCGACAAAAAGGGCGCTGGCACGATTGCCGTCTACGATCTGGGCGGCGGCACGTTCGACGTGTCGATCCTCGAAATCGGCGATGGCGTCTTTGAAGTGAAGTCAACCAATGGAGACACATTCCTGGGCGGCGAAGATTTCGACATGCGCCTCGTGGAATATCTGGCCGCCGAGTTCAAGAAGGAACAGGGCATTGACCTGACCAAGGACAAGCTCGCCCTGCAGCGCCTGAAGGAAGCCGCTGAAAAGGCCAAGATTGAATTGTCGTCTGCCACGCAGACAGAAATCAACCTGCCCTACATCACCGCAGACGCATCCGGCCCCAAGCATCTCGCGCTGAAGCTGACGCGCGCGAAGTTTGAGGCACTGGTCGATGATCTCATCCAGAAGACCGTCGAGCCTTGCAAAAAGGCGCTGAAGGATGCGGGCCTCACAGCTGCTGAGATTGATGAAGTGGTTCTCGTCGGCGGCATGACCCGCATGCCGAAGGTGCAGGAAATTGTGAAGTCCTTCTTCGGCAAAGAGCCGCATAAGGGCGTCAACCCGGATGAAGTCGTGGCCATTGGTGCGGCTGTTCAGGCAGGCGTCTTGCAGGGCGATGTGAAGGACGTTCTGCTGCTCGATGTGACGCCGCTGTCGCTGGGCATTGAAACGCTGGGTGGCGTGTTCACACGCCTCATCGACCGCAACACGACCATCCCGACGAAGAAGAGCCAGGTCTTCTCAACTGCTGAAGACAACCAGACGGCTGTGACGATTCGCGTCTTCCAGGGTGAGCGTGAAATGGCTGCTGACAACAAGATCCTTGGCCAGTTTGATCTGGTGGGTATCCCGTCAGCTCCGCGTGGCGTGCCGCAGGTTGAGGTGACCTTCGACATTGATGCCAACGGCATTGTGAATGTCACGGCAAAAGACAAGGCAACCAACAAGGAACAGCAGATCCGCATTCAGGCGTCTGGTGGTCTCTCGGATGCTGACATCGATAAGATGGTCAAGGATGCAGAGCTCAACGCCGCTGAAGACAAGCGCCGCCGCGAAATGGTGGACGCGAAGAATCAGGGCGAAGCGATGATCCATTCGGCTGAGAAGTCGCTCTCTGAACATGCTGACAAAGTGTCGGCCGCTGACAAGAGCGCGATCGAAACGGCTGTCGCCGGCCTCAAGAGCGCGCTTGAAGGCGATGACATTGAAACCATCAAGGCCAAGACTAATGATCTCGTGCAGGCTTCGATGAAACTGGGCGAAGCCATGTACAAAGCCCAGCAGGGCGCAGAAGGTGCACCTGCTGAAGGCGCAGATCAGCATGATGCGCATAAGGACGACGTGATTGACGCAGACTTCAAGGAAGTCGGCGGCGACGAGAAGAAGAAGTCGTAAATCACAAGTTAAAAGCGGCGGGCGGGGATTTCCCGCCCGCCACTTTCTTGTCTGCACTCGAGGCTTGAGCGAAACGTGAAGACCCATGGCCAAGGCTGACTTTTACGAAACACTTGGCGTGAGCCGCTCAGCCACCGATGCTGAATTGAAATCCGCATTCCGCAAGCTTGCCATGCAATTCCACCCCGATAAAAATCCGGGTGACGCCTCAGCCGAGCAGAAATTCAAAAACATCAACGAGGCTTATCAGTGCCTGTCCGACGGACAAAAGCGGGCAGCCTATGATCGCTTCGGCCATGCCGCCTTTGAAAACGGCGGCGGTGGACCAGGCGGTATGGGTGATGGATTTGCTTCATCCATGTCAGATATTTTCGAAGACCTGTTCGGTGACATGGTCGGTGGCGGACGCCGTGGGCGCGCCAATGGTCGCGAACGCGGTTCAGACCTGCGCTATAATCTCGAAATCACGCTGGAAGACGCCTTCAAGGGCTCAACGGCGACGATCAAAGTCCCGAGCCTGATGAGTTGCGAAGCCTGCACAGGCACCGGCGCGAAAGCTGGCTCGAAGCCCAAGACCTGCGGCACCTGTGGTGGTGCAGGGCGCGTTCGTGCGCAGCAAGGTTTCTTCGCGATTGAACGCACCTGCCCGACCTGTCAGGGCCGCGGCGAGATGATCGAGAACCCCTGCGATTCCTGCCGTGGCGCGGGACGGGTCACCAAAGAGCGCTCGCTTTCCGTCAATATTCCAGCCGGTGTCGAAGATGGCACGCGCATTCGTCTGTCCGGTGAAGGGGAAGCTGGCCTGCGTGGTGGTCCGTCAGGTGATCTTTATATTTTCTTGGCGATGAAAGCCCATCCGTTCTTCCAGCGTGATGGCTCCGATCTGTTCTGTCGTGTGCCCATCTCCATGGTCCACGCAGCACTTGGTGGTGAATTCACCGTGCATACGGTTGATGGGTCAGAAGCCAAGGTGAAAATTCCTGAAGGCACGCAGTCAGGAAAACAATTCAAGCTGAAGGGCAAAGGCATGCCCATTCTACGCACGCGCGATTTTGGTGATCTCTATATCCAAGCTAATGTCGAGACACCGCAGAATCTCACCAAGCGCCAGCGCGAATTGCTGGCTGAGTTTGAAACGGAATCGTCCAACAAGACGCATCCGGAATCATCAGGGTTTTTTACACGTATGAAGGACTTTCTGACCGGCGCCCAAAGCTGAAGCGTCTAACCTTGGTGCTGACCTGCCCCTTTATCGACGTTGGCTATCGTGTTCTTCATGAGTATTTGACCTGTTGGTCAGACGGAGTGGTATCTTGCGTCCAAACTTGAATAGAGCCGAGACCAAAGGCACCAGTCGGACAAAAGCACCGCGACGGAAAACGGTTTTTCAAACAAGCCTTACCGAACAAGCGCGTTTCATGCGCGCTTGGTTTGATAATCCTGCCACAACAGGTGCTGTCTCACCCTCAGGCCGGTTTTTGGCGCGCAGTATGGCAGCCCATGTTGACCCACAAGATGAGGGCTTGGTCGTCGAGCTCGGGCCTGGCACTGGCCCCGTGACGCAGGCACTGATTGCTCGCGGCATTGCTGAAGACCGCCTAGTACTGGTGGAATCAGATTCCGACTTCTGTAGATTGCTCGAGCGGCGTTTTCCGCTCGCCAAAATTATCCAGGGCGATGCGCTGGATCTCACGCGCACGCTTGGTGACAAAATCAACGGGCCGATTGCGGCCATCGTCTCAAGCCTGCCTTTGCTGAATTTGCCTGATGCCCAGCGGCTGACTTTGCTGGGTGATGCTTTTAAGCTGATGCAGGGCCAAGGACGCTTCGTGCAATTCACCTATGGGCTCACCTCGCCCATGCCCAAGCACTCCAAAGAGGACGAGGCCGTTGGCTTCTCGTCGCAAGTCTCGGCACCCGTGTGGCTCAACCTGCCGCCGGCGCGTGTCTGGGTTTATCGTCCGCAGCTTGTGGCCCCGTGCCTTGAGCGACCCAAAGGCCAAGCCAAAGGTGGCGCTTTGATTGCCAGAATGGTGAGGGAAATGCGCCTGCGCCAGGCCCGTGCCCGCGCTTCACGCATAATCGGTGGCTGATAAGCCCGTCCCGCCTCTCGACAGGCCACGCCCTTGCGGTGCATCAGAGAGGCAATGCAACGGGACCTCCAGACCATGGCCGATACGATCTCTCCCCGCGACCGCCTCATCGTCGCACTCGACCTCGCCAATACAAAAGCTGCTGAAGCCATGGTGGCAGAACTTGGCGATGCTGTGAGCTTTTACAAAATCGGGCTGGAGCTGACCTATGGCGGCGGTCTCGGGCTTGCCCACGACCTTATCAAGAGCGGCAAGCAGATCTTTCTGGATCTGAAATTCCACGACATCCCCAATACAGTGGCGCGCGCCACCGAGCAGGTTGCAGAGATGGGCGCGACCTTTCTCACCGTCCATGCTTTTCCCCAGACGATGAAGGCCGCCGTCGGCGCGCTTGGCGTCTCACCGATGAAGATCCTGGCTGTGACAGTCATGACCTCCTACGACGATGATGATCTGCGCGAAGCCGGCTATGCCCTGCGCGTGCCCGAGCTGGTGGGACGGCGCGCCCAGCAAGCCAAGGCGGCCGGTATCCACGGGCTGATCCTCTCGGCTGAAGAGGTGAAGGCCATGCGCGGGATCGTTGGCCCCGACATGCTGCTGGTGACACCGGGCATCCGCCCGGCAGGTGCTGCCATAGGCGACCAGAAGCGCGTCATGACGCCCGCAGAGGCCATCAGAGGGGGCGCTGACCACCTCGTCGTTGGCCGCCCAGTCACACAGGCCCCCGACCCCAAGGCCGCCGCTGAAGCCATCGTCGCGGAGATTGCTGGCGCCTGTTAAGATGACGTATTTTTTGTTATACATTTTATATTTATCGTTATACAGAAATTATTAAGGTCTGCTTGCGGCGCGCGCATGAAGATGAGGTTGCTCGCTATGTCAAAAAAGCAAACTGACAACTTCTATCCAAAGGGGCCGGTCACCGACCCGGAGAACCCAGAATGGACCGATGAGGACGTTAAAAACGCCCTCCCTTGGGAAGCCCTGTCCGATCTCGAAAAATCCGTGTTCAAGCGCCCGCGCGGGCGCCCGGTGCTGGAGTCACCCAAAAAGCTCGTCTCATTAAGGCTGGATGCTGATGTCTGGGAGGCGCTGGAAGCCTCTGGCCCCGGCTGGCGGGCGCGCGCCAATGCCATTTTGAAGGCGGCCCTGAAGGCATAAAAAAACGCCGGGCGTACATCCGGCCCGGCGCTCAATCGCAAGGATTGGGGGACAATCTCTCAGCGACTTGAGGAAAACTTAGACTACGATTGTGACGTAACAATGACCGCGGCGCTTTGTCTTTGCGCCCGCGGCCTGTGAAGGCTATAGAGCCGAAACATCTTTTTTCTCCAGTCCTCAGGGAGGTTTTCATGAGCGGAATGCGGCTCGTCGTGGCAGGTGCTGCCGGACGCATGGGGCGCATGCTCGTGCAAGCCATCCATGAAACGGAAGGCGCCACACTGGCCGGCGCGCTGGAGCGTACGGGCTCCCCTTCACTGGGTCAGGATGCAGGTCTGCTGGCAGGCATCGGCGCCAATGGCGTGATCATTTCTGACAAGGCGCTGGAAGTCTTGGCGCAGGCCGATGGCCTGATCGATTTTACGTCCCCTGCCGCGACGATTGCTTATGCGGGCCTCGCCGCACAGGCGCGCATTGTTCATGTGATCGGCACAACCGGCCTTGCTGCCGACGATATTGAAAAGATTGATGCAGCCGCGCGCCATGCCGTTGTCGTGCGCTCGGGCAATATGAGCCTTGGTGTCAATCTGCTCGCGGGCCTCGTCAAAAAAGTCGCGCAGACGCTGGGCGAAGATTTCGACATTGAGATCGTGGAAATGCATCATCGCATGAAAGTCGATGCGCCGTCTGGCACAGCGCTTCTGCTGGGTGAAGCCGCAGCCAAGGGTCGCGACATTGATCTGGCCGCGCGCTCCGTTCGCGCACGTGATGGACATACGGGCGCACGCCACGCAGGCGACATCGGCTTTGCCACATTGCGCGGCGGCACAGTGGTCGGCGACCACCAAGTGATTTTTGCCGGCACTGGCGAGCGGATTGAACTCGCCCACCGTGCAGAAGATCGCGGCATCTTTGCGCGCGGCGCTTTGAAAGCGGCTCTCTGGGGACATGGACGCAAACCTGGCCATTACAATATGGCTGACGTGCTTGGCCTGAAAGACATCTGAAACACACAACCCTGAAACAGGAGCGATTATGGAACGCACTCTTGTGCTCGTGCGCCACGGCCAGAGCGACTGGAATTTGAAAAACCTTTTCACCGGCTGGAAAAATCCGGACCTCACGCCTGTGGGCATTGAGGAAGCGAAAAAAGCTGGCCAGGAAATCGGCAAGCTCGGAATCAAATTCGACAAGGCTTTCACATCCGGCCTGACACGTGCGCAAGACACCTGCGATCTCGTGCTGAAAGAACTCGGCCAATCCTCTTTGGCTGTGGTGAAAGACATTCAGCTGAATGAACGCGACTATGGTGATCTGTCTGGCCTCAACAAGGCGGAAGCTGCGCAGAAGTGGGGCGAGGAGCAGGTCATGATCTGGCGCCGCTCTTACGATACACCCCCGCCCGGTGGTGAATCACTGAAGGACACGCTCGCCCGCGTGCTACCCTATTATTGCCAGAACATTCTTCCCTGCGTGCTGCGCGGCGAAAAGACCATTGTTGTCGCGCATGGCAATTCGCTGCGCGCACTCTTGATGGTGCTGGAGCGCGCCACGCCTGAAACAATCACAGGCATTGAGCTCGAAACCGGCGTGCCAGTTGTCTACAAGCTGAATGCAGATTCCACCGTGGCTGAGAAGAAGGTTCTCCATCACGCATAATCTGCGCTGCTATTGCGAGCGTATGCGAAGCAATTCAGAACGGCCACCCGTGTTGCCTATGGATTGCTTCGTCGCTCTCGCTTCTCGCAATGACGGATTTAAACATGCTTGAGATTGTTCCTGGCCTCCTCCACGCGCCCGGCTATCTCACGCGTGAAGAGCAGGAAGAGCTTGTCGCAGATTTGCGGGAGGCTGTGCGCGCAGCTCCCCTCTTCACCCCGCGCATGCCGCGCACGGGCAAAGAATTTACGGTGCGCATGACCAATTGCGGGCCGCTGGGCTGGGTCTCAGACCGCGAGCGCGGCTACCGCTATCAGGCGACACATCCAGACACAGGCGCGCCATGGGCGCCGATCCCGCGCCTCGCGCTGCGCGCATGGGATGATCTCTCACCCTACAAACATCCCCCCGAAGCCTGTCTCGTCAATTTCTATGATGGCTCGGCCCGCATGGGCCTGCATCAGGATCGGGATGAAGAGGATTTCGATGCGCCCGTCGTGTCGCTGTCGCTGGGCGATTCTTGTGTCTTCCGCATTGGCGGCACCGAGCGCAAAGGATCGACGAAAAGTTTCAAACTGCATTCGGGTGATGCGATGATGCTGTCAGGCCCCGCGCGCCTCGCTTTTCATGGCGTCGATCGCATTATGAGTGGCTCATCGACTTTGCTGCCGCAAGGCGGGCGGCTCAACCTGACGCTGCGCCGCGTGACAAAGGCTTAAGGCAATCCAACGGCCCCACAAGGCGCCTCTGGATTGCTTCGCTTCGCTCGCAACGACGATCAGTTGACGGTCTCAGCCTTCGGGCCACCACGCGCCACGCCCACTTTGGCGGGACGCAGACAACGGTCGCCGATGGAGAAACCATCTTCCATCACCTGAACCACGGTGCCGGCGGGCACGCTGGGGTCGGGCACTTCGAACAAGGCTTCGTGCATGTTGGGGTCAAACTTTTCACCCTTCGGCTCAAGCTTCTTGACGCCGACACGCGCCAGACGTGACAGAAAATCGCGTTCGGTCAGCTCAATGCCTTCGACAAAAGATTGCAGAGCAGCGCTGGCGCCCTCTTTCTCTTCTGCCGGAACGCTCTCCACCGCACGACGCAGATTATCGGCGAAGGTCAGCATGTCGCGGGCAAATGACGTGACGCCATAGAGCTTGGCATCAGCCACTTCGCGCTCGGTGCGGCGGCGCAGATTTTCCATCTCGGCCAGAGTGCGCAGCACCTTGTCCTTTAGGGCATTATTTTCCTGCACAAGATTTTCAATCTCGGTGAAGGGCTCGGGCTCGCCGATGGGCGATTGGGGCGAAGCCTCCGCATTGAGCGAGCTCTCGTGCCCCTGCTCAGCGTGGATCGGGTCATGGTCTGGCGTGTTTTGTTCGGTCATTTCAAAACTTCAGGTCAAATGGAGGGTCAGGCCCCATATCAGGGTGCCGGTGCGAAAATTCAAGGCCGAAACATCAAGGCTCAGCCAACCTCAGCCTTGCGCTTAGGCAGGGTTTTGGCAGGCCCCTCGAAAACATCCAGCAGGGCTTTGCGGATCGTGCCTTGCCGATTGACGGCAGTGATCTTCAGCCCCGTGAGGTCGGTCACATAGAAGACGTCGACCGCCTTTTCACCAAAGGTCGCCACATGCGCCGAGCCAATGTTGAGGTTGAGACGCGACAGGGCCGCGGTGAGGTCAAACAGCAGGCCTGGACGATCAAGGCCAGAGACCTCCAGCACCGTGTATTTGTTCGACAGATTGTTGTCGATGGTGACGTCGGGTGCCAATGGGAAGGTTTTGTCGACAGGCTTGGGGCCACCCAGTCGATTGGCAATGGCCTCCGACAGGCGGATTTCACCGCGCAGCGCCTTTTCAATCGCATCAGCCACACGTGCGGCGCGACGCAATTCATCCTCATCACGATCAAAGGCGCGGCTGATGGCAATCGTGTCCAGCGCCAGACCATCGGTCGTCGTGAAAATCTGCGCATCGACAATATTGGCGCCAGATGCCGCGCAAGCCCCGGCAATGATCGACAGGAGGCGCGGATGGTCCGGCGCAATCACGGTCAATTCTGTCACTCCGCGGAAAGCATCCGTTGCCACTTCTGTGGCAAGCGAGCGCATTTCGACCTCCGTGAGGCGCAAAAGATGAGCATGTTTGATCTTGTGGGTGAGATCAACCTTGAGCCAGTAGGCGGGATAATGGCGCGCCGCATAAGCGTCAAATTCCGGATCAGATAGTCCGGGGAGCGCCGCGCGCAGATCTTCCTGTGCCTTGATCACGCGCTGCTTGCGGTCGATGGCTGAGTGACCACCTGCTAGCAGGACTTCTGTTTCCCAATAGAGCGTGCGCAACAGCTGACCTTTCCAGCCGTTCCACACACCCGGACCCACGGCGCGGATATCGCACACGGTGAGCACGAGCAGCATGCGCAGACGCTCCAGCGTTTGCACCGTATTGGCAAACATCTGGATCGTTTTGGGATCCGACAAGTCGCGACTATGGGCCACATTGGACATGACCAGATGCGTATCGATCAACCAGGCAACCGTATCAGTCTCCGCATCTGACAGACCCAGCCGCGGGCACAGCTCACGTGCCACGCGGGCACCCGCAATCGAATGATCTTCTTCACGCCCCTTGGCAATGTCATGCAAGAAAAGTGCAACATAAAGCGCAGTGCGATTGGAAATAGAAGGCAGGATTTCCGAACAGACGGGGTGGTCTTCCGCCAAACGCCCGCTTTCGATGCCTGACAAAATACCGACGGTGCGCAGCAAATGCTCATCAACCGTATAGTGATGATACATGTTGAACTGCATCAACGCGACAATGCGACCAAAATCGGGGATGAAGCGGCCCAGCACGCCTGCTTCATTCATCGCGCGCAAAACGCTTTCGGGCATTTTGTTGGAGGTCACAATGTCGATGAAGAGCCTATTGGCTTCAGGGTCTTTGCGCAGTTTCGCATCAATGCGCTTCAGCGATTGCGTGACAAGGCGCGTGGCGTCCGGATGGATCGCCAGCTCATGCTTGTCAGCCAATTGATAGAGCCGCAGCAGATTGACGGGATCCTTTTCGAACACTTTGTCAGAGGTGACGGTGATGCGTCCATGTTCACTGGCAAAATTGCCGCCCGGCAGAGCGCGCTTGCTTGGACGCAGTTTCCCAATGAAACGGTTCAGCATCGCGCGCGGCTTAGCCTGACGCTCTTCCATAGCTGCGCAAACGATGGCGGTGAGATCACCCACATCTTTGGCCATCAGGAAGTAATGCTTCATGAAGCGTTCGACGTCAGACAGGCCGGCATGACTGACATAGCCCAGGCGCTGTGCAATCGCGCGTTGCACGTCAAAGCTTAAGCGCTCTTCAGCACGGCCTGTGAAAAAATGCAGCTGGCAACGCACCCGCCACAAAAATTCTTCGCAGCGATGAAACAGGCGCAATTCAGTGGCGCTGAACAGACCAGCTTCCACCAATTGTGACGCATCGCGCACGCGATAGACATATTTGGCAATCCAGAACAGCGTGTTGAGATCACGCAAGCCCCCCTTGCCCTCTTTGACGTTAGGTTCGACCAGATAGCGTGATGTACCTGCACGCTGGATGCGCTGATCGCGCTCGGCCAATTTTGCAGCCACAAATTCGGCTGCTGTATTTTTGACAATCTCATTGTCAAAGCGATCACGCATTTCAGCAAAGAGTTGCTTGTCACCCAGAATATAGCGGGCTTCAAGCAAGGCCGTGCGAATGGTCATGTCATCTCTTGCCTGACGCAGGCACTCTTCCACCGAACGAGTCGAATGGCCGACCTTCTGGCGCAAATCCCACAGCACATAGAGCATGGCTTCCACCACGCTTTCACCCCATGGCGTCTGCTTGTAGGGCAGCAGGAACAGCAAATCGATGTCGGAGCCCGGCGCCAACGTGTCGCGCCCGTAGCCGCCGACCGCCACCACACACAAACGCTCAGCCGCGGAGGGATAGGGCGAGGGATAAACATGCGTCACAACATAGGTGTAGATGGCGCGGATCAGCTCGTCTTCGAGGTATGAGAGCCGCTGCGCGCAAGCAATGCCACGGCCATTCTCGTCAAGCAGCCGGCGCGCAATTTCGCGCCCTTCATCCAGAGCTTCACGGAACCGCGCCACAGCAGCAATGCGCAGTGCTTCTTTATTGTCTCCAAGCGCCCGCGCCAGCTCCGCAATATCAGCGTCGAGCCTCTGGCTATCAATAACAGCTGTGCGGCCAGGCTCCGTGCGACTGCGGGAGCGCTTGGCTGGCGGGTTTGAGATGCTGGAAGAGGCGAGGGTCATGGCCCCATTATTAGCATGCCCGCGCCACACAGGGCCAGCGTGTCAGACGCCACGCTTGGCCTCAATCGCGTCCCAAATGTCGAGGGCCAGGTCAGGCCCGCCAAGCCGTTTGATCGCCCGCACACCCGTGGGAGAGGTCACATTGATTTCGGTCAGATTGCCATCAATGACGTCAATTCCGACAAAAAGCAGGCCCCTTTTCCTGAGCTCCGGCCCAATGGTCTCACAGATTTCTCGCTCACGCGGGGTGAGGTCGGTCGCGGCTGCCGCGCCGCCACGCACCATATTGGAACGGATATCATCTTCGGCTGGCACGCGGTTCACCGCGCCTTTGGCCACGCCATCAACCAGAATGATGCGCTTGTCGCCCTTGGACACCGCTGGCAAGAATTTCTGTATGACCCAAGGCTCGCGGAACGTCACCGTGAACATGTCAAACAGCGATCCAAAATTGGGGTCCCGCTGCGCGATCTTGAAGACAGCCGACCCGCCATGGCCATGCAATGGCTTCATCACCACATCGCCATGCTCGGCGCGGAATGCTTCGATCAGCGCTTTGTCACGTGCAATCAAAGTTGGCGGCATGAGATGGGGGTAATTCATCACAAACAGCTTTTCAGGCGCATTGCGCACGCTGGCGGGATCATTGACCACCAGCACTTTGGGATGCACACGCTCCAACATGTGTGTGGAGGTGATATAGGCCAGATCAAACGGCGGATCTTGGCGCAGCAAGATCACATCCATCTCTGTCAGATTGCGCTCTTGGGGGGGGCCGAGCGTCACATGATCGCCCACCACATCACGCACGGTGATCGACTGCATATTCGCGACAATGTCACTGCCGCGCTGGCCGAGCTTGTCAGGCATATAATAGAAAAGTTTATGTCCGCGCGCTTGCGCTTCGAGCAGAAGCGCGAAAGTGGAATCGCCCGCAATATTGATCTTTTCAATCGGGTCCATCTGGACGGCGACGGTCAGAGACATGTTTTGATCCTCATTGATGCAGGCCCGTTTGTTATAGAGGAATTACAGCGCCAATTCAAAAGCGCCCGGCACATGCTCTGGTAGCCGCCACGGCACAAGCAGCATCGCATCGCCGCGGAAACTGCAGGCCTGATGAGCGTGATGGCGCGCCAACCAATGACGCGCGGCTTTGGAGATGCGTTGCACTTTGGGGCCATCAATAGCGAAAAGTGCGCCGTCGCGGGTCTGGCGTGCTTTCACTTCCACGAAAATGACGAGGCCTGCGCGCCGCGCGACAATATCAATCTCACCGCCATGGGCTGTATATGAGAGATTAAGAATACGCCAGCCATGCAAGCGCAACCACAACCGCGCAAAAAATTCTGCCTCGATCCCGAGACCTCGGGCGCGGCGCCGACTTTGTGTTGAACGCTGGCCGCTCAGCCGTCGCCTCCATCAGCTTCCGCCGACAATTGAATGGCGCGCGCGTAGACGCGCCGGCGTGGCAGACCAACTTCAGCGGCCACGACACTGGCGGCATCCTTCACCGAAAACTTTTGCATCGCTTCGATGAGACGTGAATCAAGATCAGCAGCGCCCACTTCAGCATCATCTGCACCGGGCGGGCCGACCAGCAGCACAATCTCGCCCTTGGGCGGATCTTCTGCTGCCAGTTGATCAGCAAGGCTGCGCAATGAACCACGCCGCACCGTCTCGAAATGCTTGGTCAATTCGCGCGCCACAGCCGCTTCGCGCCGACCCAGCACAACGGCAAGATCGTTCAAAGTTTCGGCCAATCGGCGGGGGCTTTCAAAAAACACCAGAGTTCCGGGAATGGCCGCCAATTCGCCAATGCGCTGGCGACGCGCGCCTGATTTCGAGGGCAGAAACCCTTCGAAGAAAAAACGATCCGTCGGCAAGCCCGCCACAACAAGCGCGGCCAGCACAGCTGACGCGCCCGGCACAGCGGTCACAGGCGTGCCTTGATCAACGGCATCGGCTACCAGTTTGAAGCCAGGATCAGAGACGAGCGGCGTGCCTGCATCAGACACCAACGCAAGCGCCGCTCCCTCTTTCAAGCGTGCCAGCAAATGCGGGCGCACCACAGCCGCATTATGTTCGTGATAGGCCACCAGCGGCGTCGAGATGCCGTAATGGGCGAGGAGATTTTTGGTGACGCGCGTGTCTTCCGCCAGCACGGCATCCGCTGCAGCAAGGGTTGATAAAGCGCGCAGCGAAATATCACGCAAATTGCCAATGGGTGTTGCGACCACATGCAGCCCCGGCGCAAGCGGCTCCGCCTCGGCCTTGAGGCCAAGCGCCGTATAAGAGCCACCCCTGCTAGTATGTCCGCTCACCCGACTGTCTCCATCTCACGTCCGGCATAGTTTAGCGCCCCAGACTGACCAGGGTCGTTCTTTATATCGTTTATTTTGTCCTGTATAGAGAACAGAAGACCAAAGCCTCGCCACAGTTTAGGCCTTTTTCCTACCCCATATTGCCGCTCGACGCGCTTTGTGGCTTTTCATGGGGGCGCGCCGCCAGCGCTTGTGAACGGCGGCCCGGAGGCAATTGTGCAATACGCTCTTTCGAACATATCCATTTTGCGCCGAAACCTTATTATGGCCGCGCCACTTGTGACACTTCTGTTGGCGGGTTGCGGCCCCACGGGTCGCCCGCAACAGGCCCCCTTGTCGGCCCCAATCACGCCGGTGGAATCAGAAAATCTCACCGCACCGCTCAATGAATCGCGCGCCCGCGTCGCGCTGATCCTGACGCTCACACAAGGCGGGCGTCCCAGCACTGTTGGCCAAGCCATGCGCAATGCCGCCGAACTCGCGGTGTCGGAAGTGGGCGCGACCAATCTTGATCTCATCATCAAAGACGATCTCTCCACACTCGATGGTGCACGCCAGGCAGCGCAAGCAGCCCTTGCCGAGGGGGCCGAGCTGATCATCGGC
The DNA here is from genome assembly GCA_903851305.1 of uncultured Hyphomicrobiales bacterium. Taxonomy (GTDB): domain Bacteria; phylum Pseudomonadota; class Alphaproteobacteria; order Rhizobiales; family Beijerinckiaceae; genus Terripilifer. The sequence continues at coordinate 50,459 of CAINNX010000171.1, forward strand.
CCCCTCTATGCACCAAATGTAAAAGAAGTCGGGCGCTTGGCCCGCGCCGCCAACAAACCTGTGATTGGTTTTTCAACTGATACCAGCACGGCATCACGCAGCACTTATCTGTTGTCGTTCCTGATTGAAGGCTATGTCGACCGCGTCATTGATCATGCTTTGTCACGCGGCAAGAAAAACTTTGCCGCCCTCGCCCCTGAAAATGATTATGGCAATGTGGCGATCAATCAATTTGTTGATCTGGCTGGCAAGCGCGGTTTGCGTGTCGAGATCGAACGCTATGCACCGGGCCAACCCGGCCCCGCTGTGCAAAGGCTCGCCAGCAAATCCGGTCAGATTGATGCTTTGTTCATTCCAGAACAGGCAGAAAATATGTCCGCCGTTGCAGGTCTGCTGAGCGCCAATGGTCTCGATAGCAAGAAGGTGCAAATTCTGGGCACGGGCCTATGGAACGATGCGCGCGTGCTCAATCTTCCAGCGCTGCAAGGCGCATGGTTTGCCACCCCCGACAATGCGGGCTTCAATGCCTTTGCAGGCCGCTATCGCGCGCGCTTTGGTTCAGAGCCCGCACGCATTGCAACGCTGGCCTATGATGCAGCCGCACTCGCCACCGCTTTGGCCAAAACCCAGGGCGATGCGCGCTTTTCAGAAGGCGTGCTGACATCACCCACAGGCTTTAATGGCACAGATGGACTCTTCCGCTTCACGCCGGAGGGTTTGAACGAGCGCGGCCTTGCCATTCTTGAAGTGCGCAGCGGTGCTGCCACAACGATCAGTCCGGCAGCCAAATCATTTGCCTCCGGCACTTAGGCAGCGAGATCGGCCACAATCGCATCGAGCACAGGAAAACCGGCTGGCGTCACGCGAATGCGCCCGTCGGCTGTTTCCTCGATCATGCCGTCACTCACCAGATTGGCGACACGCTTGGCATCCAATGTGCGCCCTGAGAGGGCAACAAAGCGCTGCGGATCAATGCCTTCTTTAAGGCGCAGACCCATCAGCAAAAATTCATCACCCTGCGCTTCTTCGCTGAGCACTTCTGTCTCGATGATGCCGTGCGTTTCGCGCTCGACGAGATCAAGCCATTTTTCAGGATGCTTTTCGGTGGCCTGCGCAAGACGCCCTTCATTGGTGATGAGACGCCCATGGGCGCCGGGGCCAACGCCTGCATATTCGCCATAGCGCCAATAGACGAGATTATGACGGCTCTCGGCACCCGGGCGCGCGTGATTGGAAATCTCGTAAGCGGGAAGACCTGCAGCTTGCGTGACGTCTTGGGTCACATCCCATAGCGCACGTGATGTCTCTTCGTCGGGCATAGTGAGCTTGCCCGCATCAAAGAGCTTTTGAAACATTGTGTCGGGCTCAATGGTGAGCTGATAGAGCGATAAATGTTCAGCAGCGCGCGCAATCGCAGATGTCAGCTCGTCCTTCCAAGCCTTTGGTGTCTGGCCGGGGCGTGCATAGATCAGATCAAACGAGAAGCGATCGAAAATGGACGCAGCAATTGCCACAGCTGCCATGGCCTCATCTGCTGTATGCATGCGGCCCAAGCGTTTTAGATCAACATCATTCATGGCCTGCACGCCAAGCGATACGCGATTGACGCCTGCGGCGCGAAAACCACGGAAACGCTCTGCTTCGACACTGGTCGGATTGGCTTCGAGTGTGATTTCAGCGCCGGGCGCAACAGTCCATGCACCTGCGATGGCGTCAAGAATGGCACCCACAGTCTGCGGTTCCATCAATGACGGCGTGCCGCCTCCGAAGAAAATGGATGTGACCTTGCGGCCAGGTGCCAACCCCGCGCGATGCGCAATCTCGCGCTGAAAGGCAGCGACAAAGCGCGCCTGGTCAACAGGCTTGTAGCGAACATGCGAATTGAAATCGCAATAAGGGCATTTCGACAGACAGAAGGGCCAATGGACGTAAACGCCAAAGCCGGGAGCGAAATTTTGCGGAGTGGATGACATGGCGCTTTATCGCATGTTTCGCACGTCATTACGAGCCACGCGCGCGCCCCTCTCCTGCTTGCAGGAGAAGGGAAGGCTCACTTAACGAGGCAAGCCTTCGCCAGATCCTGAAAGGCACGCGCGCGATGCGACAAAGCACGTGAACCATCCGCAGGAAGCCCGTGCTTTTCGTCTGATGTCATTTCACCAAAGGTGCGCCCGTGACCTTCCGGCAGAAACATGGGATCATAACCAAAACCCGCTGTGCCGCGCGGTGGCCAGACGAGATCGCCGTCGATGCGGCCTTCGAAATGCTCGACATGGCCATCGGGCCAAGCAATGCACAGCGCCGAAATAAACCAAGCCTTGCGCGCAGCCTCTCGACCAATGCCTTTGGCGATGAGCTCGGCATCAATGCGCGCCATGGCGGCATCGAATTTTTTATCAACCGCCCAACGCGCCGAATAAATGCCAGGCGCACCATCGAGACCTTCAACACAAATGCCGCTGTCATCGGCGAAGGACGGCAAGCCTGAGGCTTCTGCACCGGCGCGCGCTTTGATTTCAGCATTGGCCATAAAGGTCAGGCCGGTCTCTTCGGGCTCGCCAAGATTAAGCTCGCCAGCCGAAACGGCCCTAATGCCGTAAGGCTCCAGCAGCTCACGCATTTCCGCAAGCTTGCCGGCATTATGCGTGGCGATGAGAATTTTGCCTTCGAGGCGACGATGCTCTGACACAAGCGAATCTTTCTGTTTTGACCGGTGCGCAATCTGTCACGAATGCACACCGAACGAAACAGGGCTTGCGCCCACCCGCTGTATCATTCGATCTTGATTTTCGCAGCATTGACGACTTCTGCCCAACGCGGAATTTCCTTGGCGATAAAATCTCGGAATTCCTCTGGTGTCGTCACCCAGACATCCGCACCATCGCGCGCCAACGCCGTGACAATATCGGGATCGGTCATGGCCTTGCGAATTTCTGCATTGAGGCGATCGACAATCGGCTTGGGTGTGCCAGCGGGTGCCAAAATGCCATACCATTGATCAGCCTCGAAGCCGGGATAACCCTGCTCGGCTATGGTCGGGATATCTTTCATGGCCGGCACGCGCTTGGGGCTGGAAATGCCCAGTGCGCGCAAAGTGCCCGCTTCCACATGCGGCAGAACAGCCGGTGCGCCCGTCATCGTGAGTTGGACAACATTTGCGAGCAGATCCTGCACGGCAGGCGCGGTGCCGCGATAGGGCACATGGGTCATTTGCGTGCCGGTTGCGACCATGAAGGCCGCCATCGCAATATGGGCCGCACTGCCATTGCCGCCCGAGCAATTATTGAGCTTGCCCGGATTGGCTTTGGCATAGGCCACGAGCTCGGCCACATTTTTGACGGGCAAGGTGGGGTGCACGACCAGCACATTATGAACGCTGGCCAACATGGTGAGATGGGCAAACCCCTTCACCGGGTCATAGCCAAGGTTGGGATAAAGGCTCGGGTTCACGCCCAGAGTGCCGATATGGCCCATGATCAATGTGTGGCCATCCGGTGTGGCACGCGACACCGCGGTGGAGGCGACCGCCCCGCCCGCCCCTGCCCGGTTCTCAATCACAAAAGCCTTGCCAAAAGCCTCGCCGAGCTTTTGGCCCAAGAGACGCGCCAGAATATCCGTCGAGCCGCCAGGTGTGAATGGCACCACCAAGGTCACATTCTGTGTGGGATAGGCACTTTGGGCCAAAGCCTCGCCCATCATCGGCGCAAAGGCGGCCATGCTGATCTGGAACTTCAAAAATGAACGGCGATCCATAAGTCCTCCGATGGTCGGGCCGGTGAGCCCCGGTCTCTGTATGACTTTAACGGCAAGAATGGCTTGCTCAAGCACGACTTAAGCAAGAGCGGCTGTGCCGCGTTCAAAAATACGGCATACCGCGCCGCTGGGCCGAAGACTGACTCATCATGCGGCGAAGTGGCGAGGCAGAGGGCAGCTGAGCGCCCTTTTTTGGAAGGCTAAGAATCTGCCTGCCTAATTTTTGAGCACATCGCTGCTCCTAATGAAGCAAAAAGCTCAGGCACGGACATCGTCCTCTGCGCTCAAACGAGGCGCCCCTTTGGAAAAGCCCAACAAAGCAGCCCTCACCCCTCTGGCACGCCTGTTGCACTCCTCTTGGCACGTCCCTCGCGGACGACATGCAACACACCGGCCCTGTCCTCCCCGTGCAGCCCGGCAACATTTTAGAGGATGCCATGTCTCTTACCCGGCGTTTCATGCTGCGCACTGCTGGCGCGGCTCTTGGTGGCGCACTTGCCTTTGCTTCCCCGGCCGCCTTCGCGCAAGGCGCGGGCACGATCAAGGTCGGCATTCTCCATTCGCTCTCGGGCACGATGGCCATCAGCGAGACCACGCTGAAAGATGTCATGCTCATGCTGATCGAAGAGCAGAACAAAAAAGGCGGCCTGCTTGGCAAAAAGCTTGAGCCCGTTGTTGTTGACCCGGCCTCCAACTGGCCGCTGTTTGCTGAAAAAGCCCGCGAGCTGATCTCGAAAGACAAAGTCTCAGCCACGTTTGGCTGCTGGACGTCCGTCTCGCGCAAGTCGGTTCTGCCTGTGTTTGAAGAGCTGAACTCGATCCTCTTCTACCCTGTCCAATATGAAGGCGAAGAATCCTCCAAGAATATTTTCTACACGGGTGCGGCCCCCAACCAGCAGGCCATTCCCGCTGTTGATTATCTGATGGAGAATGAAAAGGTGCAGCGCTGGGTGCTGGCTGGCACCGACTATGTCTATCCGCGCACGACCAACAAGATTCTTGAGGCCTATCTCAAGTCAAAGGGCGTGATGCCGGAAGACATTATGATCAACTATACGCCGTTTGGTCATTCCGATTGGCAGACGATTGTCGCTGACATCAAGAAGTTCGGCTCAGCTGGCAAGAAGACGGCCGTTGTCTCGACCATCAATGGTGATGCCAACGTGCCGTTCTACAAGGAACTCGGCAATGCGGGCGTGAAGGCAACTGATATTCCGGTTGTGGCTTTCTCGGTGGGAGAGGAAGAACTCGCGGGTATCGACACCAAGCCGCTCATTGGCCATCTCGCGGCCTGGAACTATTTCCAGTCTGTCGACAATGCTGACAACAAGGCCTTTATCGCAAAATGGCGCGCCTTCACGAAAAACGAAAAGCGCGTGACCAATGACCCGATGGAAGCTCATGTCATCGGCTTCAATATGTGGGTGAAGGCCGTTGAAAAGGCCGGCACCACAGATACGGATGCCGTGCTGGATGCGATGATCGGCGTGGCCGTGCCCAACCTGACGGGCGGCTATTCGACCATGATGCCGAACCACCACATCACAAAGCCCGTGCTGATTGGCGAAGTGCAGGGTGACGGCCAGTTCAACACCGTGTGGCAGACATCTGGCCTCGTGGTTGGTGACGAATGGTCTGATTATCTCGAAGGCTCAAAAGATCTGATCTCGGATTGGCGCAAGCCCCTCTCCTGCGGCAACTTCAACGTGAAGACCGGCAAGTGCGGCGGCGCCACCAAGTAAGCTAACAAGACCTGCTGCACTTTCCCTCCTCAAGCGCAGCAAACAGAGGCCCGGGCGACAACACCTTGCCCGGGCCCGTTAAACAAGCAAAACAAATGACAAGAGGCTGCCATGACTCTCAGATCGCGTCCGGCACGCGCATGCGCTATCCCGTTGACGGGACCAGCTGGCAAAAGCCTCATCGAAACTTTGTCTTTTGCCGCCGCAGCACTCTTCCTCCTCATGCTCGCTCTTTTTGCCACGCCGCAGGCGCGCGCGCAGGGTGAATCCTCGGTCATCATTGGCCTGACCAGCGATAAATTCCCCGACACTGAGCGGGCTTTGAACGAGCTGCCCGCGTCTGACTTGCCCACGGCACCGCAGATTGTCGAAGCGCTGGCCGCCAATCGCCTCTATTTCAACGGCCCAGCCCGCAAACTCTATTTCGCCGATGACGCAGGCAAGATGTTTGATGCCGCAACGGGTGAGCCCGCTGACGTAATGGCTTCCGCGCTGAAGAAAGTGCGCATCAACAATGCGGTGCGCCGCTCGCTTGATGCCGCGCGTGGCGCACTGACCCTGATGTCGCCGGATCCCGCCAAGCGCAAGGCCGCCGCCGACAGCGTGTTCAAATCACGTGATGCAACGGCTCTGCCCTTGCTTGAAGCAGCACTTGCCAAAGAAACGCTCTCCTCCACGCGCAAAATTCTCGAAGAAGCACGCGCCGCCATTATTGCTGGCGACAGTGGTGCTAGCGAAGTCCAGCGCCTCGAAGCCATCGATATTCTCAAAAGCCGTGGCGATCAGGATGTCGTCAGCGTGCTCACCACTATTGCCTCCTGGAGTGAGGGCCGCGTGAAAGCGGCAGCTGAATCGGCCTCCTCTGTCATTCAGGCCAAACTGGCGCTTTGGCGCAATGTGCAGAACATCTGGTATGGCCTGTCACTCGGCTCCGTGCTGCTGCTAGCAGCCATTGGTCTGGCCATTACCTTTGGCGTGATGGGCATTATCAACATGGCGCATGGCGAAATGGTCATGCTGGGCGCTTACACCACGTTCGCCGTGCAGGAATGGGCGCGCACCAGCCATCCGGGCTTGTTGAATTACTCGCTCTTTATCGCGATCCCGCTGGCTTTTCTGGTGACAGCCACAGTCGGCATTCTGATTGAGCGCGTGGTCATCCGCTTTCTTTATGGCCGCCCGTTAGAAACCCTGCTGGCGACCTTTGGCATTTCGCTGATCTTGCAGCAGGCGGTGCGCACGATCTTTGGTGCGAACAACCGCGAAGTCTCGGCACCGTCTTTTATGGCGGGTTCATTTGATTTCGGTTCGTTGCAAATTGGTTATGGCCGGATGTGGATCATTGTCTTTGCGCTGGCCGTTTTCTTCGCCCTGCAATTTGTGCTGCGCGCCACCTCCTTTGGCTTGCGCATGCGCGCGGTCACCCAAAACCGCCGCATGGCGTCCTCCATGGGCATTGATACCAACCGCATTGATGCTTTGGCCTTTGGTCTGGGCTCAGGCATTGCCGGCATGGCGGGCGTGGCCTTGTCGCAGATCGACAATGTGTCGCCCAATCTCGGACAGAGCTACATCATCGATTCTTTCATGGTCGTGGTCTTTGGTGGCGTTGGCAATCTGTGGGGCACATTGCTCGGAGCTTTGACGCTGGGTGTCGCCAACAAATTTCTGGAGCCGATTGCAGGCGCAGTGCTTGGTAAAATTCTGCTCCTCGTCTTCATCATCCTCTTCATCCAGAAGCGCCCGCGCGGACTTTTCGCGCTCAAAGGCCGCGCGGTGGAGGCATGATGATGGAAACGCGCAAGCCTCTCCTGCTCTCGCTCATTGACACGCGTGGTGGAATTTTTCTCGGCGCTGTTGCAGCGGCCACCATTCTCGTGCCCGCTCTCGCACTGATGGTGCCCCCAAACTCTGCCTTTGCATTGCCGCCCTATCTCGTCGCGCTGTTTGGCAAATATGTCTGCTATGCGCTGCTTGCCATCGCGCTGGATCTGGTCTGGGGTTATTGCGGTATTCTCTCGCTCGGCCATGGCGCTTTCTTCGCGCTGGGTGGCTATGCGATGGGCATGTATCTCATGCGCCAGATCGGCACGCGCGGCGTCTATGCGCATCCTGAGCTGCCAGATTTCATGGTCTTTCTGAACATGAAGGAACTACCCATCACCTGGTGGGGCTTTCAAAGCTTTCCCTATGCCATGCTGATGGTGCTGCTGATCCCGGGTCTGCTCGCCTTTGTCTTCGGCTTTCTTGCCTTTCGTTCGCGCGTGACCGGCGTTTATCTGTCCATCATCACGCAGGCCATGACCTATGCGCTGCTTCTCGCCTTCTTCCGCAATGACATGGGCTTTGGCGGCAATAACGGCCTGACCGATTTCAAAGACCTTCTGGGCTTCAATGTGCAGGCGAAAGAAACGCGCGTGGCGCTGTTTATGGCGAGCTCCATTGCGCTGGGCGTTGGCTATCTGATCGCCCGCGCTGTGACCCAATCAAAATTCGGCAAAGTGGTGATCGCCATTCGTGATGCGGAATCGCGCACACGTTTTCTGGGCTATCGCGTCGAGACCTATAAACTGGCCGTCTTCGTATTGTCGGCCATGATGGCCGGTGTGGCAGGTGCGCTTTATGTGCCGCAAGTCGGCATTATCAACCCGGGCGAATTTGCGCCTGCCAATTCGATTGAGGCTGTCATCTGGGTGGCTGTGGGCGGGCGCGGCACTTTGGTGGGTGCAGCGCTGGGCGCGATCATCGTCAATTGGGGCAAGACCTTCTTCACGGGCGCTTTGCCCGAATATTGGCTGTTTGCACTGGGTGCACTGTTTGTGATCGTCACGCTCTTCCTGCCCAAAGGTGTGATTGGCGCGCTCGATCAATTCAAGGTGCGCCGACAGGCTGCTAAAAACAGCGGCGCTGCCACGCCGACAGCGGCGGAGTGAGACTCATGGATGTTGCCAAGAACTCACTTCTCTATCTCGATGGTGTCAGCGTTTCTTTTGATGGTTACAAAGCGCTGCGCGGTCTCTCGCTCACACTCGCACCGGGCGAAATGCGCGCCATTATCGGCCCAAATGGCGCAGGCAAAACGACGATGATGGATATCATCACCGGCAAGACGCGGCCCGATGAAGGCGACGTGTTGTTCGGCGGCTCGTATGATCTGACCAAAATGGATGAGGCAGAAATTGCGGAACTGGGCATTGGCCGCAAGTTTCAAAAGCCGACTGTCTTTGAAAGCCACACGGTCGATGACAATATCCTGCTCGCCTTGAAAGCGCCGCGCTCGGCGCTCGCCACCCTGTTTGGCAAGCCGTCTGCTGACACGCGCACCCGCATCGATCAGATTTTGGAGGCCACCAAGCTGAAGGATCATCGCTTCCGCTTGGCAGCTGATCTGTCACACGGGCAAAAGCAATGGCTCGAAATCGGCATGCTGCTCGCACAAGACCCGAAACTGCTTCTGGTTGACGAGCCCGTCGCTGGCATGACCGATGCCGAAACCGCACAAACCGCTGAATTGCTGCGCGAGATTGCCATCGACCATTCGGTCGTCGTTGTCGAACATGACATGACTTTCGTGCGTGATCTGGGCGTTAAAGTCACCGTTTTGCACGAAGGCTCTGTGCTGGCCGAAGGGCCGCTTGATGTGGTCAGCGCAGATCCGCGCGTCATTGAAGTCTATTTGGGGCGCTAAACCATGCTGGCCGTTGAATCCATCGACCTCTACTACGGCGCGGCACAAGCGCTTCGCTCCGTCTCGCTCAATGCCAAGCCCGGGCGCGTGACCTGCGTGATGGGCCGCAATGGCGTGGGCAAGACCTCGCTCATGCGCGCCATCTGCGGGCATCAGAACATTGCGGGCGGGCGCATTATGTGGGAGGGCGAGGATGTCTCAAAACTCGCACCCCATGCCCGCGCCAAGCGCGGGATTGCCTTTGTGCCGCAGGGCCGCGAAATCTTTCCACTGCTCACCGTGCGTGAAAATCTGGAAACCGGCTTTGCCGCTGCCAAACGCGCCGACCGCTATGTGCAAGATGAGATTTATGACCTCTTCCCCGTGCTGAAAGACATGCTCTGGCGGCGCGGCGGCGATCTGTCGGGTGGCCAGCAACAGCAGCTTGCCATTGGCCGCGCGCTGGTGACGCGCCCGCGACTGCTGGTGCTGGATGAGCCGACGGAAGGCATCCAGCCCTCCATCATCAAGGATATTGGCCGCGCCATTGACTATCTGCGCCAGAAGGGCGACATGGCCATCGTGCTGGTCGAGCAATATTTTGAATTTGCGCGCGACCTGGCGGATGATTTCTGCGTCATGGATCGCGGTGCTGTCGTGATCTCGGGTGACAAATCCTCTATGGTGGAGAAAGATGTCCGCAGCCGCCTCTCCGTCTGAGCGGTGAGTTTCTTCTTTTCCAAGTGGTCCCCGTGAACGCGCCTTTTGTGACCCCTCATGTGCCGCAGACCGCGCGAGCGCGCGGCGCTATCCGTGCGCGTTTTTGCGCGCTCGATGGGCGCAGCGCTTTGGCCGACCTCTATGAAGCGGGAGGATTGCGCCTGCGTTTCCCGCGCAACGCACAAACCTGCGAGGCTGTGCTCGTCAATACGGGCGGCGGCATTATCGGCGGCGACCGGGCGGAGCTCGCCTTCGAGGTGGATGCGCATGCTGATGCGATGATCACCACACAATCAGCCGAAAAAATCTATCGCGCGCAAAATGTGGCGGCCGAAGTCGAGCTATCGCTGACAGCGGGCGCCGGCGCGCGACTGGAATGGCTGCCGCAAGAAACCATTCTCTTTGAAGGCGCAAAGCTGAAGCGCACCTTCTCTCTCGACATGGCAGAGGATGCGCGCGTGACGCTTCTCGAAGCCACGACTTTCGGGCGGCTTGCCATGGGTGAGGACGCCATCAACGGAATGCTGGCCGACACCTGGCGTCTGCGCCGTGGTGGCCAACTCATCTATGCTGACAATCTGCGCCTCGATGGCGCATTGGGCGCAACGCTGGACCGCAAGACGTGCGGCGATGGCGCGCGCGGCACAGCGCTGTTTCTCCATATTGCACCCGACGCCGAGAGCCTGATCGATCTTGCGCGCGATCTTCTGGCCGACGCGCCATGCGCTTGGGGTGCCAGTGCGTGGAACGGGCTGCTCGCCATTCGTCTTTTATCTACGCAGCCCGAAAATATCCGGGCTGCACTTGTGCCTCTTCTTGAAACTTTGCGCGGTCGCCCTGGCCCGCGCGTCTGGCAATAGGGAGTTTTGTTCCCATGAATCTGACACCACGTGAAAAAGACAAATTGCTGATTGCGCTGGCCGCCATGGTGGCACGCAACCGCTTGGCGCGTGGCGTGAAGCTCAATCATCCCGAAGCGATCGCGCTCATTACTGACTTTGTCGTCGAAGGCGCGCGCGATGGGCGCAGCGTGGCTGAGCTGATGGAAGCGGGCGCGCATGTCGTCACCGCCAACATGGTGATGGAAGGCATTGCCGAGATGATCCACGATGTGCAGGTGGAAGCAACCTTCCCCGATGGCACCAAACTCGTGACCGTGCATGAGCCGATCCGCGGCTCGGCCTCAAAAGATATTCCCGGCGCCGTCTTTGCGGGCGCAGGTGACGTCTTGATGAATGAAGGCCGCGAGACGGTGACACTGAAAGTGTCGAACACCGGCGACCGCCCCATACAGGTCGGCTCGCATTACCATTTCTTCGAGACCAATCCGGGCTTGTCTTTCGACCGCACCAAGGCGCGCGGCATGCGGCTTGATATTCCAGCAGGCACAGCCGTGCGTTTCGAGCCCGGGCAAACGCGTGATGTTCAACTCGTCGCGCTGTCAGGAAACCGCGAAGTCTACGGATTGCGCGGCGAAATCATGGGCAAACTCTAAGAGGGAGATGAAGAGATGACAACGAAACTCTCCCGCGCTGCTTATGCAGACATGTTCGGCCCCACAACCGGCGACAAGGTGCGTCTGGCCGACACAACGCTTGTGATCGAGATCGAGAAAGATTTCACCATCTATGGTGAAGAAGTGAAATTTGGCGGCGGCAAAGTGATCCGTGATGGCATGGGGCAATCGCAAGTGTCGCGTGCAGATGGCGCGGTCGACACCGTCATCACCAATGCTGTCGTGATCGACCATTGGGGCATTGTGAAATGCGATGTCGGCCTGCGCGACGGGCGCATCTTTAAACTTGGCAAGGCGGGCAATCCGGAAATCCAGCCGGGCGTTGATATTATCATTGGTCCGGGAACAGAAGTGATTGCGGGTGAGGGCAAGATTCTCACTGCTGGCGGGTTTGACACGCATATTCATTTCATCTGTCCGCAGCAGATTGAAGAAGCGCTGATGTCGGGCGTCACCTCCATGCTTGGCGGCGGCACGGGGCCGGCCACAGGAACCTTTGCGACAACCTGCACGCCCGGTCCCTGGCATATTGCGCGCATGATTGAAGCCTCAGATTCTTTCCCGATGAATCTGGGCTTTGCTGCCAAGGGCAATGCAGCCACGCCACGCGGCCTCATCGAGCAGATTGAGGCCGGCGCTTGCGCCATGAAGCTGCACGAGGATTGGGGCACCACGCCTGCTGCGATCGACAATTGCCTGTCGGTGGCTGACGACCATGACGTGCAGGTGATGATCCACACCGACACGCTGAATGAATCAGGCTTTGTTGAAGACACGATCAAGGCTTTCAAAGGCCGCACCATTCATGCCTTCCATACAGAGGGTGCGGGCGGTGGCCATGCGCCGGATATTATGCGTGTGGCGGAACTTGAAAACGTGCTGCCGTCATCGACCAATCCGACGCGGCCTTTCACCAAGAATACGCTGGATGAACATCTCGACATGCTGATGGTGTGCCACCATCTCGATTCGTCGATTCCAGAGGATCTCGCTTTTGCTGAGAGCCGCATCCGCAAAGAGACCATCGCAGCCGAAGACATTCTGCATGATCTGGGCGCGCTCTCGATGATGAGCTCGGATTCGCAGGCCATGGGCCGCGTGGGCGAAGTCATCATCCGCACCTGGCAGACCGCCGACAAGATGAAGCGCCAGCGCGGGCCGCTGCCTGAAGACAGAGGCGACAATGATAATGCGCGCGTGAAGCGCTATATTGCGAAATACACGATCAACCCTGCCATTGCGCATGGCGTGTCTCGCCATATTGGCTCGGTGGCAGCGGGAAAACTGGCTGATCTTGTTTTGTGGACGCCGGCATTCTTTGGTGTGAAGCCTGATCTGATCATCAAGGGCGGCATGATTGCCGCCGCTCCGATGGGTGATCCCAATGCCTCGATCCCGACACCGCAGCCCGTCCATTATCGCCCCATGTTTGGCTCTTACGGCGCCGCTGTTTCACGCACATCCATGACCTTTGTCTCGCAATTGTCGCTCGACAAGGGTGTTGCGACGAACCTGCGCGTCAGCAAGCAGATGGTTGCCGTGCAGGACACGCGCAAGCAGATTTCCAAAAAGAGCATGATCCATAATGGCGCGACACCGAAGCTGCGGATTGATCCGGAGACTTATGCGGTAACGGCTGATGGCATTTTGCTGACCTGCGAGCCGGCCTCGGTTTTGCCAATGGCGCAACGCTATTTCATGTTCTAGGGGACACCCATGATCCGTGCTGGAAAAATCTTGGCTCAGGCTGCAGGCAAAAATGTCTGCGCTGATACAGTTCTGCTGGATTCCACAGAGCGCCATCGCCGCCGCGCCACGATGACCTGCGTGCGTGGCTTGGAATTCCTGCTTGATCTGCCAGAAGCCACCATGCTGCGCTCGGGCGACGCCATCATGCTCGATGACGGGCGTCTCATCGAAGTGCTGGGCAAAGCGGAGCCGCTCGCAGAAATCCGCTGTGGCAGCCCGCGCGAGCTCGCCAATGTTTGCTGGCATCTGGGCAACCGCCATCTCCCCGTTCAGATCTTCGACAATCGCGTGCGCATCCGCCGTGACCATGTGATCGAAGACATGGTGCGCGGACTGGGGGCCAAAGTGGCGCTGATTGAAGCCGCCTTTGATCCGGAAGGTGGTGCTTACGCGCAGCCTGAGCACGGGCATGAGCATCACGATCATGATCACAAGCATGGCGATGATTGCGGATGCGACCATGACCATCAGCATGACCACAAACATGACCACAAACATGGCTGATGGCGCGCATCTACCGCTGGCCATCTGGCTGTCGCCGTCCTTTCCGGTCGGCGCCTTTGCTTATAGCCACGGCCTCGAATGGGCGGTCGAATGTGGTGATGTGCATGATGCAGCAAGCTTGAGCGCATGGATCAATGATCTTTTGCTGCTTGGCTCTGGGCGCAATGATTCTGTGCTGATGGCAGCCAGCCATCGCGCAGCCCATGATGCAAAGACATTGACTGACATCAACGAGCTGGCACTGGCACTGGCACCGTCCCGCGAGCGGCATCTGGAAACAGCACAGCAAGGCACGGCTTTTGTCGCAGCTATGCGCACCAGCTGGCCTTGCGCAGCGCTGGATGCACTCGATGGCGCGACGGCCTATCCGGTGGCGCTGGGTGCGGCGGCAGGTGCGCATGGTCTATCACTCGCCGCTTCGCTTGAACATTTTCTACTCGCTTTCACGGCCAATCTCGTCTCTGCCGCGGTGCGCCTTGGGCCGATTGGCCAGACGGATGGGCAACGCGTGACAGCAGCAAGCCTGCCTGCCATTGGCGAGACCGCACGCTTTGCGCTTTCCTCCACACTGGATGATCTGGGTTCAGCCACCCTCCGCGCTGATCTTTTTTCCATGCAACATGAAACCCAATATTCGAGGCTCTTTCGCTCATGACCTCTTCGCTCAATGGCCCTCTTCGCGTTGGTATTGGTGGCCCGGTCGGCTCTGGCAAAACCGCGCTCATGGAAAATCTCTGCAAGGCGCTGCGCGACACTTACGACATCGCCGCCATTACCAATGATATTTACACAAAAGAAGATGCACGCTTGTTGACGGTGGCGGGCGCGCTGACACCTGATCGCATCATGGGTGTAGAAACAGGTGGCTGCCCGCATACGGCCATTCGTGAAGATGCCTCTGCCAATCTGGCGGCTGTGTCTGACATGAGCAAAAGGTTTCCGGGCCTTGAAATCATTCTGATTGAATCAGGTGGTGATAATCTTGCGGCCACTTTTTCGCCGGAACTCGCGGACCTGACGATCTACGTGATCGACGTATCGGGTGGCGAAAAGATTCCGCGCAAAGGTGGGCCCGGCATTACGCGCTCGGATCTGCTGGTCATCAACAAGATTGACCTCGCACCTTATGTCGGTGCTTCGCTTGATGTGATGGATGCTGATACCAAGCGCATGCGCGGCGAGCGGCCTTACGTCTTCTCCAACATGAAGACCAAGCAAGGCCTGCAACCGATTATGAATTTCATTGCCAAGCGTGGCGGTCTGCCCATCCGCTCACCAATCACTGCAGACTAAAACGCCCTCATTGCGAGGAGCGCAGCGACGTGGCAATCCAGCTTCTCGCGCGGGGCTTTCTGGATTGCTTCGCTTCGCTCGCGATGACAGGGGGAAGTTGCGAGTCTTTGGCCGACAGGGCATGATGCGCCCCTCAGGAGAATCTCATGTCATCCAAGCTCGACCAGCTCAAATCCATGACCACGATTGTTGCCGACACGGGCGACATGGACTCGATCCGCGCTTTTCAGCCCACTGATTGCACCACCAATCCAACGCTGATCCTCAAAGCTGCGCAGATGGAGGCTTATAAGCATCTGGTTGATGAAGCGATTGAATGGGGTCGCAGCCATAATGCTGTTACCAGCCAGATCACAGATCGCCTCGCCGTCAATTTCGGTGCAGAGCTTGCCAAAATTGTGCCGGGTCGCGTCTCGACCGAAGTCGATGCTGATCTGTCTTTCGATATTGAGGGCATGGTGACCAAGGGTCGCGCTATTATTGCGGACTATGAAACGCGCGGCGTCGCGCGCGATCGTGTGCTGATCAAGCTGGCGACAACATGGGAAGGTATTCGCGCCTGTGAGATCCTCCAGCGCGAGGGCATTGACTGCAACATGACGTTGCTCTTTGCCCTGCCGCAGGCCATTGCTGCAGCCGAAGCCGGTGCCTTTCTCATCTCGCCTTTCGTCGGGCGTATTCTCGACTGGCACGTGAAGGCGAGCGGCAAGACATTTGGGCCTGAAGAAGATCCTGGCGTTTTGTCCGTACGCAACATTTACGCCTATTACAAAGCCTATGGCATCAAGACTGTAGTGATGGGTGCCTCATTCCGCTCCATGGGCGAGATTGAAGCACTGGCCGGTTGCGACCGCCTGACCATCGCACCTGCGTTGCTGGAGGAGCTGAAGAAAAGCGAAGGTACGCTGATACGCAAGCTTGATGCAGCACAAGCTACCAAGACAGCACCTGCCAAAATGTCGCTCGATGAAAAGACATTCCGCTTCCTTATGAATGAAGATACCATGGCAACTGAAAAGCTTGCCGAGGGCATTCGTCTCTTCACAAAGGATCTACGCAGCTTGCGAGAAATGGTGGCCGGGCGCCTCGAAAACGCGATTGCAGCCGGGCAAGCCGGCCCGCTGCCGTAAGACAATAAACCCGCGTCGGCACTTCACCGACACGGGCGATCTGTAGATTTACTTGCCTTCTTCCGGATAGGCCTTGCGGATTTTTTCCAACAGCTCCGGCGTGATGTTGGCGACATCCTGCACGAGCTTTTGAACGTCCTCGCCCTTCATCGGGTCCAGCCCCATGGACAACCGCTCAAGATCAGCTGCAAAGGCCTTGTCCAGCATGGTTGCGTCAAACGAGCGGCGCAAAGCCTCGACACGATCATTGGGTGTCTTGGGCGTCGTAAAATAAGAAATCCCGATGTCTGAGGCCGACATAATGGCGGTCAGAATCTGTTTCTTTTCCTGCGTATCAGCGGTCTCAATGGCGGTTGGCACATTGGGCAATTCCGGCAGACGCTTCAGACCAAATTGTGACAAGACCTGGATGCTGCCATCTTTGAACCAAGATGGCTTGGCCCCGCGCACAGCTTCATAAGCGGTCGAGTGCCCCTCAACCTCGCCACGCTCCACGGCAAACATGGCCTCATTGGAGCCTTTATAGCCCATCACCAGTTTGAATTTGGTGCCCAGCACATTGTTGAGAACGAGCGGATAGATCGACACGGTCGAGCCTGCCCCCGTGCCGCCCAATGTGGCTTCACGCTTCATGGCGTCTTCAAGTGTTTTCACAGGTGATGTCTTCCAGGTGAAAACAATATTCACCAGCGGACTGACGCGACCAACCCAGGCCAGTTCAGCCGTCTTGAAGCGGACACCATTGGTGCCAAGCTTTTCATCCAGCGCAATGGTGGGCGCACCAAGGCCGATCACTGTGCCGTCTTTGGGCGAGGTCGCGTAGATCTGATTGACTGCAAGGAAAGATCCGGCACCCGGCATGTTGCGCACCACAACTGTCGGATTGCCCGGAATATGCTTGCCTATATGCTGCGCAATCATGCGCGAATAGATGTCGTTGCTGCCGCCCGTTGCATAGCCAAGCAGAAATTCGACCGTCTTGCCTTTGTAGAATTCCGCCGGGGCCTGCGCTTGCGCGGGCCCTGCAACAAGCAGAGCACCCAAGGCGCCCGCTGCGAGATTTTTCATAACACGCATGTAATCCTCCCAAGCCGCTGAGCCTTGATGGCATGAGCTTGCCTATGCCTTCCCGATAATCGATCTGGTGGGCGGAATCTACCCCGTGAACAAGCCATTGGGGCAAGCCTGGACCCTATTGCCTTGCACAAGGCGCGCGCCGGGGCCATGTTGGAGGCATCATGGTCATCAACACTGGACAACCTAATTTCGATGCGGGCGGGCTTGTAGGTCTGAACACGCGCTCGCGTGAGATTTTCCGCTCGATTGTGGATTCCTATCTGGCAACCGGCGAGCCGGTTGGCTCTCGCCACCTCTCGCGCCTGCTCCCAATCACGCTTTCGCCAGCTTCCATCCGCAATGTCATGCAGGATCTGGAAGAGTTGGGCCTCGTCTATGCGCCCCATACTTCGGCTGGTCGCCTGCCCACTGAAACGGGCTTGCGTTTCTTCGTCGACGCGATGCTGGAGTTTGGTGCGCCCTCTGACGAAGAGCGCCGAAAAATCGATGCCGAGGTCAAGGCGGCCTCGCAGGACCGCACGCTCGAAGGCGTGCTGACTGAGGCCTCGAGTCTTTTGTCAGGCCTCACCCGGGGCGCTGGCGTGGTGCTCACCACCAAAGACAATATCCGTCTCAAACACATTGAATTTGTGCGCCTCGATGAGGGCCGGGCACTCGCCGTGCTCGTCTCGGAAGACGGGGCGGTGGAAAATCGCATCCTGCAAGTGCCCCATGATCTACCCGCGAGCGCGCTGGTGGAGGCAGGCAATTATCTCAATGCGCGACTGCGTGGCCGCACTCTGGCCGATGTGCGCACAGAGATTGAATCAGCGCGCCAATCCGCACAATCAGAGCTGCATGAGCTGACGGCCAAACTGGTTGATGCGGGGCTTGCGAGCTGGGCGGGCTTGGGTGAAAGCCAACAATTGATCGTGCGTGGCCAGGCCAATCTGCTGGAAGATCTGAAAGCGGTGGAAGATCTGGAGCGCATCCGCCTGCTGTTTGCCGATCTGGAGACCAAAAAAGACGTGATCGACCTGCTTTCCCGCGCAGAGACGGGCGAGGGCGTGCGGATCTTCATCGGCTCTGAGAACAAGCTCTTTTCGCTCTCCGGCTCTTCCATGATTGCCGCCTCCTTCCGCGACAGCTCCCAGCGCATTGTCGGTGTTCTGGGGGTTATCGGCCCGACCCGGCTCAATTATGCCCGCATCGTACCCATGGTCGATTACACGGCCAAAGTCGTCGGCCGCCTGATGCAGGGGCGATAAAACCATTTTTTGATTGATTTTGTAGTCTATAGGATACAGAATGTTTGAGATTGAGCAGGCTGAACCGTTTAGACGGTGGCTAGAGGCCCTGCGCGACCAAAACGCATACACACGCATCCGTATGCAAATCGGCCGCCTGAAATACGGGCAGTTTGGAGACGTTAAGCCGGTCGGCGAAGGCGTTTCGGAAGTGCGTATGCATTTTGGGCCGGGCTATCGGATCTATTTTTATCGCAGAGCTGAAAAGATCATCGTTTTGCTGGCAGGTGGCGACAAAAGCTCACAGACAGCCGATATCAGACAAGCCATCACATTGAAGCGTGAAATCGAGAAGTCATGAGATGAGCGTTCAAATCACCAAATGGGATCTTGCCGCGACTTTCCGTGACACAGCGGATATGAGCCATTACCTCGATACTGTGTTGGCAGAAGCCGCCGCGACGGGTGACTATACCCTCCTGCCGGATGCACTCGGAGCCATCGCCCGCGCCAAGGGCATGACTGATATTGCCCGTGAAACCGGCCTCTCACGCGAGAGCCTCTACAAGGCCCTCTCAGACGAGGGCAACCCGAGCTTTGCCACGGTGATGAAAGTCCTTCAGGCGCTCTCCATTGAGCTTCACGCCAAAGCCAAGGACGGCCCGGAGGCCGCCTAAAGCCACGCGCGACAGGAAAGCCTCCGACGAGCCTTGGAAATCAGGCCCACCCCTGCTATCGACTGGCCTATGACCACCCATTCAATCGACAACATCCGCAATTTCTCCATCGTCGCCCACATCGACCACGGCAAGTCGACGCTGGCCGACCGTCTGATCCAGACGACCGGCACGCTGGCTGAGCGCGACATGGTCGAGCAAGTGCTCGATTCCATGGACATTGAGCGTGAGCGCGGCATCACGATCAAAGCCCAAACCGTGCGCCTTGAATATAAGGCGCTGGACGGCAAGACCTATATTCTGAACCTCATGGACACGCCCGGCCACGTCGACTTCGCCTATGAAGTTTCGCGCTCATTGGCGGCCTGTGAGGGGTCGCTGCTTGTCGTCGACGCCTCGCAAGGTGTGGAAGCCCAGACGCTCGCCAATGTCTACCACGCGCTCGACGCGGGGCATGAGATCGTGCCTGTGCTTAACAAGATCGATCTGCCCGCGGCGGAACCTGATCGCATCAAACAACAGATCGAAGAAGTCATCGGCCTTGATGCCTCACAGGCCGTGCCGATCTCAGCCAAGACCGGCATTGGCATTGACCTTGTGCTCGAAGCCATTGTGCAACGCCTGCCAGCGCCTAAAGGTGATGAGACCGCACCACTGAAGGCTCTGCTGGTGGATTCTTATTACGATGCTTATCTTGGCGTTGTTGTCATTGTGCGCATCATCGACGGCACTTTGAAGAAGGGCCAGAAGATCAAGATGATGGCGGCTGACGCGCATTATTCAGTCGACAAGATCGGTGTCTTCCGCCCCAAAATGCAAGATGTCACTGAGCTTGGACCCGGTGAAGTCGGGTTCATCACCGCGCAAATCAAGCAAGTCGCCGATACGCGCGTGGGCGATACGATTACGGATGAAAAGAAAGCCTGCACAGAAGCTCTACCGGGCTTCAAACCAGCGCAGCCCGTTGTCTTCTGCGGACTGTTTCCCGTTGATGCGGCAGATTTCGATGATCTGCGCGCGGCCATGGGCAAGCTACGCCTCAATGACGCGAGCTTCTCGTATGAAATGGAAAGCTCTGCAGCGCTGGGCTTTGGTTTCCGCTGCGGGTTCTTGGGCCTGCTGCATCTTGAAATCATTCAGGAGCGTCTGCAGCGCGAATTCAATCTCGACCTGATCGCCACCGCGCCTTCCGTCATCTACAAACTCGCGCTCAGCGATGGCACGGATATCGAGCTGCACAATCCCGCTGACATGCCGGATGTGATGAAGATTGCCGCGATCAACGAGCCTTGGATCCGCGCAACCATCCTCACCCCAGATGAATATCTAGGTTCTGTGCTGAAACTCTGCCAGGACAGACGTGGAACACAGATTGATCTGAACTATGTCGGCAAGCGCGCCATGGTGACTTATGACCTGCCGCTGAATGAAGTTGTCTTCGATTTTTACGACCGCTTGAAGTCGATCTCGAAGGGCTATGCGAGCTTCGACTATAACATCAGCGATTATCGCGAGGGTGACCTCGTGAAAATGTCGATCCTCGTCAATGCCGAGCCAGTCGATGCGCTGTCCATGCTGGTCCATCGCACGCGCGCCGAAAACCGCGGCCGCGCGATGGTTGAAAAGCTGAAAGACCTCATCCCGCCGCACATGTTCCAGATCCCGATCCAGGCAGCGATCGGCGGCAAGATCATTGCGCGTGAAACCGTGCGCGCGCTACGCAAGGACGTGACCGCCAAGTGCTACGGCGGCGACGCGTCGCGTAAGCGCAAGCTGCTCGACAAGCAGAAAGAGGGCAAAAAGCGCATGCGCCAATTCGGCAAGGTGGAGATTCCGCAGGAAGCCTTCATCGCCGCTTTGAAGATGGACAGCTGAGCAAAGCACCTGACAGCTGGTTCTCGCCCCTTGGTGTGATAGCGAAAACGTCAGAAACGGGCATCTGTTCGCCGGGCCTTGTTCGTGGCATGCTGGAACCAGCACATGAATTTTCGAGGCGCGCACGAATGAAAAATATTCTGGTTCCGGTCGAAACCCATTCAGCCATAGATTCCGTTCTGCAGATCGCTTTGCTGGCAGCGCGCCGCTTTGATTCCTACGTCGAGGGCATGCCGCTGGGCCCTGACTTGCCTGATCTGGTTGCTTTCGACATGCCGGTCAGTTGGAGCATGGCAGACCAGAACACCTGGAAAGAATTGGCCGATGAAGGCCATGAGCGGTTTGCCAGTGTCATGCGAGCGGCAGGTTTGGCCGAGCGTGGGCAAAGCCACCAGCAGCCCTCCTTCGGCTGGACAGGCGAGAGCGCTTTTGGCGAGAGTCAGATCGGCTCTTATGCGCGCATCTTCGATTGCTCTGTGCTGGGTCGCCCGGGCCCTGAACGTGGTGATCCGCGCATGGCCACCGCAGAGACGGTTTTGTTTGAAAGCGGCAAGCCGATCATTTTAGCGCCACCCAAAACACCAGAGAAGATGGGCGACACAGTTGTCATTGCCTGGAACAACAGTGTCGAGACTGCGCGCGCCAGCGCCATGGCCATGCCCTTCCTGAAGAAGGCGCAAAAAGTCATCGTCATGACGGTCGAGGAATTCCGCTCCGAAGGCCCAGCCGGCGATCTCTATGCCGAAATGCTGCGCAATCATGGAATCAATGCCGAATTTATTCTGCGCAATGCCAAACACCGCAACAGCGGTGAAGCGGTGTTGCGTGGGGCTGAAGCCTTGGGCGCCGATCTGCTGATCAAAGGCGCTTACACGCAAAGCCGCCTGCGCCAGATGTTCTTTGGCGGCGCGACCAGCCACATTATGAACTTTGCTGAAATTCCGGTTTTGATGACGAGCTAAAGTTCAGACGCGGCGCATCGGATTGGTCCAAGCCAGGATCGATCCGATCGTTGTGATGCCAGACAATGTCAGAAACGCCACACGAAAAGCGGCTGTCACTTCTTCGGTGACGGCCAGTCGGCGCATCGGCGACAGATCCGCCAGCGCCGCATGCGCATCCTGCAAAATAGCCCCGAACAATTTGGCGGCTTCCGGATCGCGCGTCGCCAATGTGGCAAACAGGATTGTGCTGATCGTTGCGGTCCCCAGCGATGCCCCAATCGAACGCGAGAGCTGCACAGAGCTGGAAGCCTGTCCCAATTGTTTGGGACCTGCCGCTGTTTGCACGGTTACCTGTGCCACACCCATCACCGAGCCCATGGTGAAGCAATTGAACCAAAGCAAGAAGGCCAATTGCACCGTCGAAAAGCTCTGCCCGTAAAGCGCAAATACGACCAAACTGATACTGGTAAACATCAGCGTTATAGAGGGGACGATCATGGTCTTGCCGGTGCGCGTCACGATGCGCCCCGTCACAATCGAGCCAGACCCCACACCGGCAGTGATGGCCAAAAGCACAGTCGAAATATCGCCCGCGCTAGCTTGATGCACGGCACGCAAATAAAGCGGCATAAAAGCCACCAATGAGACGAGTGTTGCACCGTGACACGCCGCCATGAGATCGGCGCGCCAGATGGCTGCCTGACGCAACAGCCGCACAGGCAACAGTGGCGAGGGTGTTGAAAATTCCCGCCGCATCAACAAGGCAAAAGACACAACAGCTACCACCAAAAGCGTGATGATAAGCGGTCGACGTGCAACATCAAAAGCACGCACCTGATCCATGGCCAACAAAATCGGAACGACAACGCCAGCAAAGAAAATCAAACCCGGAAAATCAAATTGCCAACCTGCCTGATGATTGCCTGGTCGCGCTTTGAGGCGCAGCGTCAAAGCAAAAGCAATCATCGCGGTTGGCACATGCAAAAGGAAAACAGCGCGCCATCCGAAAAGATCGGTCATAAAGGCACCTGCAATAGGGCCGAAAGCTGATGCAGTGACAGCAATGCCTGCGAGATAGCCTTGAAATTGTCCGCGTTGGCGCGGCGGCACGGCTTCGCCGATCAAGGCTTGTGAGAGCACCATCAAGCCGCCGCCGCCAAGGCCCTGCAAAAAGCGTGTGCCCGCCAGAATCCAGATGCTCGGCGCTAATGTGCAACCAATGCAGGCACAGATGTAGATTCCCAGCGCGATGAACATGAAGCGACGACGGCCATAAATATCACCGAGATAACCATAGACGGGGGCCGCTAGCGTCACTGCGATCAGATAGCCAATGACCGCCCATGAGACGCGCTCCACCTCACCCAAGGCCGCCGCGATGGAGGGTAGCGCACTCGCCACAATGGTCTGGTCGCTCATGGCGATGAACATCGGCAGCATGATCGAGGGGAAAACCGTGAAGAACAGCTGACGTGTGCTGAGTTTGGCCTCGGGAGGCGCGGCGGGAATATCGGTGCCGCTGGTCAAGGTCTACCTCTTGGATGGGGGAATCAGAGGCTCTGTTTAGAGCCTGACCATGACATAGGGCGCAGGGACGGCGCGCCAAGTCAATTGGCGCATGATGCGGCATCAGACGCAGCAAACATGCTTGCCAAGTCAGACAGGCGCTATATCCTAGAAGATATAACGAGACCCCCATGATCAACCGTCGTGCCCTTTTGACCCTCACCGCCTGCGCGAGCCTCGCGAGCCCGACCCGCGCGCAGCAGGTCAGCCGCCTGACGGTCTTTGCCGCCGCCAGCCTGAAAGAGGCGCTGGAGGCCATTGCCGTCGCCTATGGATCTAAAGGCAGGCCGGCGCCCGTCCTGTCGTTTGCAGGCTCTAACCAGCTTGCCCGGCAGATAGACCAAGGGGCTCCGGCCGATCTCTTTATCTCCGCAGATGAGGATTGGATGAACTGGCTGGCGGAGCGCAAACTGATCGTGCCCACCAGCCGCCTCGACCTTCTGGGCAATCGGCTGGTGTTGGTGGCACCGTCCGGCGGTGCACCTGTCACGATCAACGCAAAGCTTGATCTGACGGGTCTGCTCAAAGGTGGCCGCCTCGCTCTGCCTGACCCGCAAGCCGTGCCCGCTGGCAAATATGCCAAAGCAGCCCTCATGCAACTTGGTCTTTTCGAGTCCATCAAAGACAAAATTGTCGGCACAGAAAATGTCCGCATGGCCTTGATGCTGGTGGCACGCGGCGAAGCCCCGCTTGGCATTGTCTATGCGACTGACGCGATGGCTGACAACAAGGTCAGTGTGATCGGCACATTTCCCTCTGATGCACATCCGCCCATCATCTATCCTGCAGCACTGACCACCACTGCAAGGTTGGATGCGTCCGACTTTCTTGAATTTATCACAAGCCCGCGCGCGCAGGCCATCTTCACTGAGCGCGGATTTACCCCCCTTGTGAGCGCCAGATGAATCTCTCCCTCGCCGACATCACCGCCATCTGGCTCAGCCTGAAAATCGCCTCTGTCGCAACATTGGTGAGTCTGCCCTTTGCCATTGCTGTGGCTTGGCTGCTCGCGCGGTGTGAGTTTTTTGGCAAGTCGGTAATCAATGGCCTTGTGCATTTGCCGCTCGTCTTGCCACCTGTCGTCACCGGCTATTTGCTCTTGATCGGATTTGGCAAACAAGGCCCTATCGGCGAGCTGCTCGAGTCATGTTGCGGGATTGTCATGTCGTTCCGCTGGACGGGCGCGGCACTGGCTTGCGCCATTATGGCTTTTCCTTTGAGCGTGCGCGCCATTCGCCTGGCGCTTGAATCAGTCGACACAAAATTGGAAGCCGCCGCCAGCACATTGGGCGCAACGCCCTGGCATGTGTTTGCAACAATCACTGTCCCACTGGCCTTTCCTGGCATTCTGGCAGGCGCTGTTTTAGGCTTTGCAAAAGCTTTGGGTGAGTTTGGTGCCACCATCACCTTTGTCTCCAATATTCCAGGCGAAACACAGACCATTGCGACCGCCATTTATGGCCACACGCAATCACCCGGCGGTGATGCGCCTGCATTGCAATTGACCATGATCTCTGTGGCGATTGCCATGATCGCATTGATTGCATCAGAAATGCTGGCACGGCGTGTGTCACGAAAGGCGGCAGACCTATGAGCCTGTCTTTCGAAATCCAGCATCGCACCGGGCGCTTCACGCTTGATCTTGCTCTGTCGTGCCAGGGACCGGTGACAGCTTTGTTTGGGCCATCAGGGGCTGGCAAAACGAGCGTGCTGAATATTCTGGCTGGCCTGATCCATCCACAATCGGGCCGGATTACGTTTCAAGGCGAGATCTGGCTGGATACGCACAAAAACATTTTTGTGCCCGCACATGCGCGCGCCATCGGTTATGTATTTCAAGATGGACGCCTGTTTCCGCATCTCAACGTGCGCCACAATCTCGACTACGGCGCACATCTCTCCAAGGATCGGCCTGCACGCGCCTCTTTTGATGATGTGGTTGATCTGCTCGGCCTTAACGCGCTTTTGCAACGCCACCCACGTAATCTGTCGGGCGGCGAACAGCAGCGCGTGGCCATTGGCCGCGCGCTATTGGCGCGCCCGCGCCTTTTGCTGATGGATGAGCCGCTTGCAGCTCTTGATGTTGCGCGGCGTGAGGAGATCATGCCCTATTTGGAAAATCTGCGCGCGACCTACGCGCTGCCAACGGTCTATGTCAGCCATTCGATGCCAGAGGTGCGCCGTTTAGCCGATGAAATTGTTACGCTCGAAGCCAGCCATGTAACCAGCCATCATGCCAACGAACCTCAAGCCTGAGAAAAGTCCGAAAGCTTTGCTTCGAGTGCTTCGATACGCTGGGCAAATGTCGCACGCGATTCATGTTCAATGGCGCGATAATGGGCGATCAGCTCGCGGCCGAAACCGGTCAATTTAGCGCGCCCGCCACCCTTGCCGCCCAATTGGGTCTCCAGCACAGGCGTTGTGAACATGCGATTGACCTCATCGACCAGCAGCCAGGCCCGGCGATAGGACATATCCATGGCGCGCGCTGCCGATGAAATGGAGCCGTGAGCCTCAATAATCTCCAGCAGACGCACCTTGCCATGGCCCAGATGGCGCCCATCATCAAAATCAATGCGAATGGTGACGCGTGTCACGCTGGCCTGCCTCCGGCACAAAATCGGGCCCGCCCATATGCCCAGTCCTGATCTTAGCCAGACCAAGCTTTTTGTCGAATGTTTCGGGCTTGATTTGAATGCCCTCATCCTTGATGCTGGGCCCCAAGCAACAAGAAGCGGCAGGTGCCCCAAAGAGGCCCGCCTGGGAGGACATGATGGATTTCGCGCTGCCCGAAGAACTGCGGATGCTCAAAGACAATCTGCGCCGCTATGTCGACAAGGAAATGATCCCCTTTGAGCGCGAGACCCTCGATGGCGAAGAGCTGAAGCCAGAATGGCGTGAGAAATTCCAGAAGGCCTCGAAAGAGCTCGGCATCTGGATGATGGAAGTGCCAGAAGAATTTGGCGGCCCGGGCCTTGGCATTCTGCCGCGCGTTGTCGTCTGGGAAGAGCTAGCCCGCACCATCGCCCTGCCGACCCGCGGCGAAAGCATGATGGGACCATCGGTGCGCGCCATTCTCTTCGCGCTGGAAGGCGAGCTACGCGAAAAATATCTGATGCCCGTGCTGCGCGGCGAAAAGCGCGCCTGCTTTGCGCAGACAGAACCAGATGCAGGCTCCGATCCTGGCTCTATGCGCACCACAGCGGTGCGTGATGGCGATGAATATATCATCAACGGTGTGAAGCGCTACATCAGCCATGCTGACAAGGCCGACTTCGCGCAAGTGATGGCCGCCACCGATCGCGCCAAAGGGTCGCGCGGTGGCATTTCCTGTTTTCTGGTTGATATGAATCTGCCCGGTGTGCGTATCACCACGAAATACCAGACCATGATGGGCGATGCGCCATGCGAAATCGTCTTCGACAATGTCCGTGTGCCTGCCCAGAACCGCGTCGGCGAAGAAGGTGAAGGCTTTAAATTCGGTCAGAAATGGCTGGGCGTGGGCCGCATCAAACATGGCGCACGTGCGCTGGGTGTGGCGGAACGCTGCCTTGATATGGCGATTGATTATGCCAAGCAGCGCGTCACCTTTGGCAAGCCTTTGTCTGAACGCCAAGCGATCCAGTTCATGCTGGTGGATTCCTATGTGGAACTGAAACAGGCGCGCCTCTTGGTTTATGAAGCCGCCTGCAAAATGGATGCTGGCGAAGAGACGCGCGTGGATGCCTATATCTGCAAATCCAATGCGGATGAGATGGCGTTCCGCGTGGTCGACCGCTGCATGCAGGTGTTTGGTGGCATGGGTCTGACGACCGACCTGCCGATTGAAAAATTCTGGCGCCAGCAACGCTCGTTCCGCATCACCGAAGGCGCAACGGAAGTGATGAAAATGGTCATCGCGCGCCATCTGTTCAAGAAATCCTGATGCTGGCCGCGCATTGGTCACGCCTCGACGGGCGCTTGCTCTATTGCCTCTCGCTCGTCGGCCGCGCTGAAGACAGCGTGGAAGAAGAGACCGCGCGCGTCATTGATGAAGCACTCGAGATCATCCGCGAGGAAGGTCTCGACAAGCGCCACATCATCCGCTCGCGGCTATTCACCGACAGCCGCGAGAATCGCCAATTGGCCAGCGATGTGCGCCGCGCCACTCTCGTTGGCCCACTGCGGGGTGCCAGCTCCAGCTTTTTCGATGCAAGGCGCCTGCCCGAAGATGGGCGCGTGCAGCTTGATCTTGCCGTGCTGGTGCCCGATGAGCCGCGCGCAACGAAGACAATCATGGAATATGAGCCGGCGATTGCCCCACCCCGCTTCGTAAGCCTTGATGGGCTCGTCTTCCTGTCGGGCATCACCAGCACGACCCCGGGGCTTGGGGCCCAAATACAGACAATCCGCCACAGCATCGATGAATCGCTCAGCCAGGCTGGCACGCGCCTCGAGCGGGCGCTGGCCTTCTCGGTCTTTCTGGCGCGCGAGGAAGACCCGCGCGAGGCGCTGGACCTGCTCAGCCAGACATTCAGCACGTGCCCAGTCACACCCGTGCTGACACAGGTGGGTGGTTATTCGGCCCCTGAAAAGCGCATCGAGATCGAAATCACCGCCGCTCTGGCCTGACCAGACTCTTGAGCTTTGCGCGCGAGCGCGGGATAAAGGCGCCAAGCAGCCCATGGGGCTCACGACACACGACATTAGGGATGGAAATTATGGGTGAATTTGCTCTCGGCCAACCGGTTCCGCGCTTCGAGGATCCGCGCCTGATCCGCGGTGGCGGGCGTTATGCCGATGACATCAGCATGCCGGGCCAGACATTCGGCGTGGTCGTGCGCTCGCAATATGCCCATGCGCGCATCAAGAAGATCGACACCAGCGCCGCGCAGGCCATGCCCGGCGTGCTCTGCGTGCTGACCGGTGAAGACTGGAAGACATCAGGCTATGCGGATCTGCCCATGCCCAAGGGTCGCAAGCGCCGCGATGGTGCGCCGATGCACACCGGCAAATTTCCGGCACTCACATCCGACAAGGTGCGCTGGGTTGGCGACTATGTCGCCTTCGTCGTGGCCGAGACGCGCCTGCAAGCGCTTGATGCCGCCGAGGCCGTGGTCGTCGACTATGAGCCATTGCCCGCCAATATCGTCACGGGGAATGCGCCAAATGATGGCATGCCGCTCGTGTGGGACGATTGCCCCAATAATATTTCCTTCGTCCATCTCGAAGGCAATAAAGAAGCAACCGATGAGGCTTTCAAAAAAGCCGATGTGATTGTGCGCCGCAAGTTTGTGATCAACCGCGTGACAGCTGCAACCATGGAGCCGCGCGCTTGCGTGGGTTATTATGATCCCGCCGCTGATCGCTATACGATTTACACGACCCTGCAGCGCGCCATTCATTATCGCGGCCAGCTCGCCCGCACATTGCGCGTGCCCGAAAGCAAAGTGCATGTGATTGCCGGCGACATTGGCGGCTCCTTCGGCATGAAGTCGGGCGTCTATAACGAGGTCGCGCTGACTTTGTTTGCCTCCAAAGTCACAGGCCGTCCCGTAAAATGGACCTCCACGCGCTCAGAAGGCTTTCTGTCCGATGCGCAAGCGCGTGACAATGTGACGGAAGCTGCTCTCGCCCTGACAAAGGATGGCAAATTTCTGGGCCTTCATGTGAAGACCATCGCCAATGTTGGCGCCTATCTGCAGCCAGGTGGCGATGGCGGTGCGACATCCAACCTCGGCACTCTGGCAGGCGTTTATTTGACGCCCGCTATTCATGTCGACGTGACAGCGGTGTTCACCAACACCAATCCGATGCGCCCCTATCGCGGCAACGGTCGACCGGAGGCCGCTTATGTGATTGAGCGCATCATCGATCTGGCGGCGCGCGAATTGAACATGGACCCGGCGGAAATCCGCCGCAAGAACATCATCCCACCCGACGCGATGCCCTATAAGACGCCGCTCAAATTCACCTATGATTCCGGCGAATTTGAAAAGGGCATGGATATGGTGCTCGAAATGGCTGACTGGAAAGGCTTTGAAGCACGCCGCCAGGAATCCAAGAAGCGTGGCAAGCTGCGCGGCATTGGCCTGTCCAATTCCATTGAAAAGGCGGCGGCACCGGGCTTTGAAGGTGCTGAAATCCGCTTCGACCGCTCTGGTACAGTGACCATTCTCTCGGGCGCCGTGACGCAAGGCCAGGGGCATGAGACGATTTTCAAACAGCTCGTCTGCGACCGTCTCGGCGTGAAGCCTGATGATGTGCATTATGTGCAAGGCGACACGGATGCTGTTTTCTTTGGTGAAGGCACAGGCGGCTCACGCACAGCAACCGTTGGTGGCTCGGCGCTACATCTGGCGGCTGAAAAGATTGTCGCCAAGGCGACCAAAATCGCCAAGAAAATGCTGGGCGATGAGGATGTCGATTTCAAAGACGGCATTTTCACGGGCCGCAAGACCAATCAAAGCCTGACGATCAGCGAGGTTGCCCGCGGCTCGACCAATCCGAAAAATCTGCCAGACGATATGGAAGTCGGTCTGATCGCCAGTGCCGTCTACGCCAACGACCTCATGAATTACCCCAATGGCAGCCATGTCTGCGAATTGGAAATTGATGAAGAGACCGGCACGGTCGAAATCTTGCGCTACAATGTCGTGGACGATGTCGGCACGGTGCTGAACCCGATGTTGCTGAAGGGCCAGATCCACGGCGGCATTTCGCAAGGCGTGGGCCAGATGCTGATGGAAGATCTGACCTATGATCCTGAAAGCGGTGAATTGCTGGCTGGCTCCTTCATGGATTACGCCATGCCCAAGGCTGATCATTTCTGCCCGATTGACGTGGTGAGCAATCCGGTGCCCACGAAAAGCAATCCGCTTGGCGTCAAAGGCGCAGGCGAAGCTGGCTGCGTGGGCGCGCTTCCCGCTGTTGCCAATGCACTCGCAAATGCGCTGAGCGTTTATGGCATTGACGATGTGCCCATGCCAGCCACCCCCATGCGCATCTGGAAGTTGATGCAAACAGCCAAGGCGCAGCTGATCACTCAGAAATAACTGCACAAAATCAAAAGCGCATTTGGTTCCCGCGCAAAATAAAAAAGTTTAAATTGCCACAAACCCTCAGCTTCGTTATCGAACCTGAGGGTTTTTTATTATGTCGTAGATTCAACTTCGAAGTGCAACTTTCCGTAACCTGTTGAGGTGGCTGAGATTGCGATAAGCTCTCGGTTCCCTTGACCTGGCAGTCGAAGAAGCACAATGACCTATCACCACCTCAGCCGAGAAGAACGTTATCAGA
>CAINNX010000172.1 GCA_903851305.1 uncultured Hyphomicrobiales bacterium
AACTGAGATTGCCAAAGTTCTCTCACACACGCTCGGTCGCAAGCTCATTCGCCTGCAATGTTATGAGGGGCTTGATGTTTCCTCTGCTGTTTACGAATGGGATTATGTGCGCCAGATGATGGCCATTCGTCTGGCTGAAGCGGCCGGCGAACAGGATCGCACGCGCATCGAGCATGATGTGTTTTCTGAGCGCTATCTGATCAAGCGCCCGTTGCTGCAGGCGCTCGAAACATTCACCGAAGGTCCGCCTGTTCTGCTGGTCGATGAGCTGGATCGCACGGATGAGGCCTTTGAAGCTTTCCTGCTGGAAATTCTCTCTGACTTTCAGGTGAGCGTGCCCGAGCTTGGTACGATCCGCGCGGAGCATCCCCCGATTGTCATCATCACATCCAACCGCACGCGCGAAGTGCATGACGCGCTGAAACGGCGCTGTCTCTATCATTGGGTGGATTACCCCGATGCTGCGCGCGAGCTGGACATTTTGCGCATGAAAGTGCCCCAAGCTGTAGAGCATCTGTCGCGCGAGATCGTTTCTTTCGTGCAGGCTTTGCGCAAAATCGATCTGTTCAAACAGCCGGGCATTGCCGAGACGCTCGACTGGGCTTCAGCCCTCACCGAACTTGATGCCGTATCTCTTGATCCCGCAACCATCGCCGACACGCTCGGTGTGCTTTTGAAATATCAGGACGACATTCAAAAGCTGCAGGGCTCGGAATTACAAAAGACACTGGATGCGGCGAAAGCCGCTGCTGCCTGACACATGGGCAAGCTCGCCGATAATATCGCCCATTTCGGTCGCCTCCTGCGTGAGGCGGGTCTGCCTGTGGGGCCGGGCCATATGCTTGATGCTGTGCGCGCGGTGGAAGTGGCAGGTGTGGCCTCGCGCAAAGATTTTCGCGCCACATTGCATGCGATCTTTGTCAGCAAGCATGAGCAGTCTGTCATCTTTCATGCGGCTTTCGATCTGTTCTGGAAAAAGCGCGGCTTTGTCGAAAAGCTGATTGCCATGATGTCGCCCATGGCCGAGCCGCAAAAGCAATCAGCCAAACCCGCGCCCGGCGCGACGCGCATTTCAGAGGCTCTGGCGGGCCAGCGCCCCAAGCGCGAGACGGCACCCGAGATCGAGCAAGACATGCGCCTCACCATGTCGGGCGATGAAGTGCTGCAGAAAAAAGATTTCGCGCAAATGAGCGTCGAGGAATTGCGGCGCGCCGAGCAAGCCGTAGCGCGGCTGCGTCTGCCGCAAGATGAAATCCGCATCCGCCGCTTTCGCCCTGATCCGCGCGGCAGCCGGCTTGATCCGCGCGCTACCTTGCGTCTTTCTCTGTCGCGTGGTGGCGACATGTTTCAGATCGCGCGACGCGAACAGGCGACGCGTCCGCCGCCCATTGTGGCGCTTTGCGATATTTCAGGCTCGATGAGCGAATATTCGCGCGTCTTTCTGCACTTCCTGCATCATCTCACTAAAAAGCGCCGCGTCGAGACGTTTCTCTTTGGCACAAGGCTCACCAATGTGACGCGCTCTTTGCGTCACCGCGATATTGATGCAGCGCTTGCGCAAGTCTCGAATGCTGTGCCGGACTGGTCGGGCGGCACGCGCATTGGCACCAGTCTGCATGCATTTAACCAACAATGGTCACGCCGCGTGCTGGGGCAGGGTGCGACGGTGCTTCTGTTCACCGATGGACTGGAGCGCGAAGGTGTCGAGCAGCTGTCATTTGAAATGGATCGCCTGCATCGCTCGTGCCGACGGCTGATCTGGCTGAACCCTTTGCTGCGCTATGATCGCTTTGAGGCCAAAGCCTCTGGTATTCTTGCGATTCTGCCGCATGTGGACGAGTTTCGTTCTGTGCATCGGCTGGCAAGTTTGCAGGTTTTGGCGCAAGCTCTGTCGCAGCCTGCTGTCACGGCGCATGTTGATCCGCGTAGCTGGCTGAACAAGGCGTCTGCATGACAAGCTTCAAACAGGTTGCATGGACCGCGCTAGCGCTGATCTTCCTCGGGGTTTCGTGGCTCTGGGAGACATTCGCCCCGCTGGTGCAGGCGGTCATCGATGTTCTGCCTCTGCGCCGCTTGAAAGCATTGGCGCATGCGGCTCTTGAAAAACTATCGCCCTATGCGACTTTACTGGTCTTTCTGATTCCGCTGGCGCTGAGCGAGGTGATCAAAATCATCTCTTTTGTTGCTTTCGCGCGGGGCCAGATTTTTGCTGGCATGGTGATTTATCTCTTGGCTGAAGTCGTGCGCTTTGGTCTGGCCGCCTATGTCTGGGCAATCTGCCGTGAAAAACTTTTGTCGATTGAGTGGGTAGCGAAGTTCCACGCCTGGCTGCTGCGGCTAAACGATGTGGCCCAGCGCCAGATCGCACCCTTGCGGCTCTGGATAAGGCAGGCGCTTGAAGAGGCAGGGCTTTTGGGTGGAAAAGCAGGTCTCTGGGCTAGGGTCAAGGCGCTATGGCGCCATGCGCGGCGGCGCTAAGACGGGCCATCTCGCAATGGTGGCGGCCATGCGCTATATTCTGCCAAACATCACGGAGATGATCATGCTGGCGAGCGATGATGACATTCTGGGCCAGGCTGAAGCTTGGGCCAATGCGGGCAAGGGCGTGGCTCTGGCGACCGTAATCGAGACGTGGGGCTCGGCGCCGCGACCCGTGGGCTCGCATCTGGCCATTGCCGAGGATGGGCATTTTCTGGGCTCGGTCTCGGGCGGCTGTGTCGAGGGCGATGTGGTCACCGAGGCGATGGATTGCATCGCTGATGGCAAGTCGCGCGTGCTTGAATTTGGCGTGGAAGACGAGACAGCTTGGCGGGCTGGCCTGTCGTGTGGTGGCCGCATTCGCGTCTATGTCGAGAGGATCGGCTGATGCGTCGCGAGCTTCTGGCTGAGTTGAATGTGGCGCGCCGTGAGCGCCGCGCCGCAGTTTTGGTCTCGTCACTTGATGGTCAGGTGCAGCGTCTGGTGACGCCAGACACGCTGGCCAGTGATGCGCTGGCCGAACAGATTGATGCCGCTTTGCGCGCTGGCAAAAGCATTTTGGTTGAGCATGAGGGCGAGAGTTTCTTCCTCACCGTGCAAGTGCCACCTGTGCGCCTTGTCGTGATTGGTGCCGTCCATATTTCGCAGGCGCTCGCGCCGATGGCACGCCTTGCTGGCTTTGACATGGTGATCATTGATCCACGCACGGCCTTTGCAACGCCGGAGCGTTTTCCTGATGTGCAGGTGATCGCCGAATGGCCCGAGACCGTGCTGCCGCCAATGAAGATTGATCGCTATACGGCGATCTGCTGTTTTACGCATGATCCCAAAATTGATGATCCGGCGCTGGAGCAGGCTTTGCGGGCTGAGTGTTTTTATATCGGCGCGTTGGGCTCGCGCAAAACACATGGCAAGCGGGTGGAGCGGTTGTTGGCCAAAGGATTTGCGGAAGCAGATCTTACGCGTATTCGTGCCCCGATTGGTCTTGATATCGGTGCCATTACACCCACCGAAATTGCTGTGTCTGTTTTGGGCGAGATCATTTTGGCGCTCCGCAAAAAGCCATTGCGCACAGAGGTGCGTCCGTGAAATTTGGTCCTGTTGCCATTGCTGCCGCTGAAGGGGGTATTCTCGCTCATTCTTTGCGCACGGAAAGCCTCTCGCTAAAAAAAGGCGAGCGGCTCACGCGTGCCCATGTCGAGACGTTGCAGGCAGCGGGGTTCAAAGACGTTGTCGTCGCGCAATTGGAAGCGGATGATATCAGTGAGGATGAGGCAGCTGCGCGTGTCGCGGCAGCGATTTCCGGCAAGAATGTGCGCGTCGATCGCGCCTTCACAGGCCGCGCCAATCTTTTCGCGCAATGCAATGGTGTCTTGGTTGCAGATCCCGCTCTGGTGGATGCGCTGAACGAAGTCGATGAGCAAGTGACGCTGGCCACTCTGCCCCATCATCGTGCGGTGGTGGAAGGCGAGATGATTGGCACGGTAAAGGTCATACCCTTTGCGGTCCCCGAAAAGACCGTGGCGCAGGCCATTTCAGCCTTCCCTGCAAAAGGATTGAGCATCTCACCATATGCGCCAAAGCGTGTCGCGGTGATTTCTACGCTGCTGCCGGGATTGAAATCCTCAACGGTCGAAAAAACTTTGCGTGTCATGGCTGAGCGTATTGCACCAGCTGCAGCGCGCATTGTCGCCGAAGAACGCGTGGCGCATGAGCAGGCAGCTCTTGCGGCCGCGATCACGCGTCATCTGGATCATTGCGATCTGATGATTGTCTTTGGTGCATCCGCCATTACGGATCGGCGCGATGTGATACCAGCGGCTTTGCAAGAAGCAGGCGGGATCATTGAACAATTTGGTATGCCGGTTGATCCGGGCAATCTTTTGCTCATCGGGCAGATTGCCGGAAAAGCCTTTTTGGGCGCGCCGGGTTGCGCACGTAGCCCGAAAGAAAATGGTTTCGACTGGGTTCTACAACGCATGTTGGCCGATATTCCTGTGACGGCGGCGGACATTCGCCGCATGGGCTCGGGCGGCTTGCTCATGGAAATTGTGACGCGGCCGCAGCCGCGCTCGGGTGAGGCCTCGCATGTCGAGGACTGAGATTGGCGCCATTATTCTTGCTGCAGGCGAGGGTGCGCGTTTTCGTGCAGCTGGTGGCGAAGGCTCCAAATTATTGGCGCATTATCAGGGCAAGGAGCTGGTACGCCATGTCGCAGAAGCCGCCCTTGCCGCAGGACTCGCAGGCGTGATCGTTGTGACAGGTCATGAAGCGACCGCTATTCGTGCGGCGCTTGATGGCTTGCCGCTGACTTTTGTCACGAATGAAGATTACGCAAGCGGCATGGGCTCTTCGCTGCGCGTCGGTTTTGCTGCGCGCCCTGCGATATGGAAAGCCGCGGTCATTCTTCTGGGCGATATGCCCTTGGTCGATACCGCCCTCATCGGACAGGTGGCTGACGCTTATACGGAAGGAACATCCGCTGTTGTGCCGACGTTCGAGGGTCTTCGCGGCAATCCGGTTTTGTTGTCGGCGCGTCTCGCGCCCGAGATTGCCCATCTGTCTGGTGATATGGGCGCACGCCAGATTTTGCGCGGCCGTGCTGATGTGCGCGACCTGCCCGTCACCAGCGCCGCCGCCCGGCTCGATATTGATACGCCCGAGGCGCTCAACAGGCTTTGATCAATCCGGCCGCGGCTTTCTCCCGTAAAGAGAGGAGAGCTTTGGAGGATTTTATGTCGGGCAAGATTGTCATTTTCGGTGCGACAGGTGGTGTGGGTGCGGCTTCTGCCCGCCGTCTTCATGCGCAGGGTTTTGCGCTGCATCTCGTCGCGCGCAAGGCGGATGAATTGGCGGCGCTGAGCGCTGAACTTCAGGCGACTTCGACCTGCGCTGATCTCGCGGAAGATGGCGTATTCGTCCGCGTGGCGGAGGAAGCTACACAGGGCGGGGCGCTTGGCGGTCTCATCTATGCCGTGGGTACGATCAATCTGAAGCCTGCGGCACGTCTGACGCGCGCCGATTTCGAACAGGATTTCCGCGTCAATGCTCTGTGGGCGGCTGAGGCTGTGCAAGCCGCTATGCCTGCGCTTGCCAAACAGGAGGGCGGTTCTTCCGTTGTGTTCTTCTCTTCTGTGGCTGCCGGACAGGGTTTCCCCAATCATGCGTCTATCGGCATGGCAAAAGCAGCGGTTGAAGGTCTGACACGTGCGCTCGCCGCAGAACTTGCCCCAAAAATCCGCGTCAATTGCATCGCGCCCTCGCTGACACGCACGCCGTTGGCTGCCAAATTAACATCCAACGCACAAATGGCCGAGGCCATTGCGGCCATGCATCCGCTGCCGCGTTTGGGTGAGCCGGAAGATCTGGCAGGACTTGCCGCCTTCCTCATGTCGCGTGATGCGACATGGATGACGGGGCAAGTGATCGCGGTAGATGGTGGTCGCTCGACCCTAAGAACAAAAGGGTAGGCTGGTCCAAGGCTCAAAATGCCAAAAGCATGAGTGTTGCGCGCAAGGTGCGCTTTAGCATTGCATGTTGACGTCCGCTTGCGCTTAATTGACTAGATTAAGAATGCTTTTAAGAAGTTCAGTAGGAAGGTATAGGGTGTCGCAAAAGGCGCCAGCTGCCAAGATATCAGAGGCCCCAGGAAAAAGCCGTCTTTGAACAGGAGGACATTTGTCCCGCTGATCCAGATTCTAGCGTCGCGTTAAGAAGCGTAACTATGAGAGGGGACATGGTCCAATTTGATGATGATGCAGAGGCCGTCCTGAGAAGGCTGGGTATTAACCCGGACGTCGTCTCGGGCGAGGACATGGCGAGGCTCCGGGTTTTGGCGGCGGAGGTCGCGAGCCAAGTCCAGCGCGGTGAGGTCAGTGATGAGGCTATTGACCCCAAGCTGCGCCGCTTGATCAAATTGCTCTCTGCTGCCTCCAAGTCCATTCACTGAGGCCCTAATCCATCGTTTGGCGCGAGTAACTGTTCTCTGTGCTGAGCCTGTATTCTATTCATCGCTTGTTTAATTGCTTAGCTGGGTACCGAGAGCGCCCGCAGTTTTTTCGCAAGGCGGCTGAACCAGCGGCAAAATCCTATTTGGTTGCGTGTCCCCGCAACCACTGAGAGACGCCCCGAGGCTTTCGAGCCCGGGGCGTTTTGCTTTTGAGCTCCTTCACACGCACTCAAAATATTGGCGAGTTCACCAAAGAGCTCGATTTTAAAGGCTTTTCTTAAAACTTCAGGGTGCAGAACGATGCGCTCAATCATCGAGCGGATGAGGTCTGTTGCTTGTGAGGCATCTGGTCCGGTTAGGACACTTTCAAGCGCTTCGACCTTCCGACGATAGATCTCCGAAATATTCGGGTGCGTGAGGATCTTGAGATCTTCGATGCTGTCATTCTGAGATTTTGTGGCAAGGTTTGCCTTCTCAGCTTGTAACGTTTGCAGCCGTTCCTTCATGCTGGGCTCGTAAAGCCCGTCCTCAATAGCACGCATCAGGCCTGCAATCTTGCGTTCGACCTCACCAAGCTTGCGGGTGCGTTGTGCTTCCTCAGCGCGCTGTGAGCGGCGTTGCTCCTCGAGCTCTTCCTGGATGCCTTTGACGAACTCGGCGACGAGTGAGGGTTCAAGCAGGCGCTCTTTAAGGCCGGTCAGGACGCGGGCTTCAATCTCCTGGCGGCTGATGGTCATGCCATTATCGCATGTGCCCTTTTGCTTGCGTGTCGCGCAGCCATAGCGGTCCTGTGCGATGATCGTATAGCCACCACCGCAGCATCCGCATTGCAGAAGGCCGGAGAGCAGGAAACGCGGACGGTGGGCTTCGTTCAGTCGATTGGTCTTCGAGCTGTCATTCAGCTTCGAGCTAATCGTGGTCTGGCGCGCCTTTGCGCTCTCCCAAAGCGCATCATCAATGATACGTAAAGGCTCGACTTGTTTGCGTTCCCATTTATTGGGCGGGTTGGGGCGCGCAATACGTTTGCCTGTCCGGGGATCCTTCACGTAGGAGCATTTGTTCCATTGGAGCTCGCCCTTGTAGATGGCGTTGTTCAGGAGGCCTGTGCCGCGATCGGGTTGTCCGCGCAAAGTGGTGTTGGACCAGGGACGCCCTCCGGGGCCCGCAACGCCTTCTTTGTTGAGGCGCTTGGCAATGGTCTCGGGACTATCGCCTGCCGTAAACTCCCGAAAAATCCGGCGAACAATATTTGCTTCCTCTTCGATAATCTCACGGGCACCCGCACCCTCTTCGTGGCCAGCCCCCACGAGGTGATCCGGTGGTTATGTTAGTTGACGATTTGGTTTGACGCTAGCGCTGGGGTGGCCGGCGAAGCTGGTTGGGGTTGCGCAGCCGGCCACTGTAGAACTTCTGGTGCAGGTGGTGATATCTCATGGATGAGTGCGGCCTGATCGTGTTGTAGTGCCGCCGCCAACCCTCAATGACG
>CAINNX010000173.1 GCA_903851305.1 uncultured Hyphomicrobiales bacterium
AGGCCAATCAAATCGCCGGGTTTCACAATCACCGCCATTTCCGCGGTTAACTCATCCAGCGCTTCTTGCACCGTGTGGGCAAAATTTTCGAGCACGAAGAGCACGCGCGCGCCGGAATCGTTCACCTGATGGGTCATCTCGCGTGCCGTGTAAAGCGGATTGATATTGACGACGACAAAGCCACCCAGAAGAGCCCCAAACATGATCGCCGGATAGGCCATGACATTAGGCATCATAATGGCGACGCGGTCGCCTTTTTTCAGGCCGAGCCGTTGCAGGCCGGTGGCAACGTCTTCAGCGCGTTGCAAGAGTTCGCCATAGCTCAGGCGGACGCCAAAACTTTGCGCAGCCGGGCGTTCAGCAAAAGCAGTGCCTGCATGGCGGATGATATCGGCAATGGTTTCGCGCGACTGTTCATCAATCTGCGCGGGCACGCCTTGCGGGTAATGGGCGAGCCAGGGGCGTGGATGTCCCGCATGGTCCTTGAGCATATGTTCCCCCGAACTGCGGGAGGATATTCCGCCCGCGATTGCAGGCAGCATTGCATCGAAAAGGCGCGGTCCGCAATCGGCCGCGCCTCGATCTTGTCTTCAAAAGAAATTGCGAACTGAGTGAGGTTCAGTCGTCGCCGTGCTTCAATGCATTGAGCTTGCCGAAAACCGCATCGAGATCAAGGCTGTCTTCCTGTTCGCGGCGCGGCGCCGGAGTGCTGGTGCCAAACACATCTTCCTGCGTCGCAGGCTGGCGCGGAGCCGTGGTGATTTCTGCTGGCACCAATGTCGCGCCCTGGTCATCGGCCTGGGCCGGGCGATCCTTGGCGGCGCGGTTCACTTCAAGATCGAGATCAAGCTGCGAGCACAGGCCCAAAGTAACAGGGTCCAGCGGCGACAGAGCGGCTGAATTCCAATGCGTCCGGTCGCGGATCTGCTGCAACGTGGTCTTGGTTGTGCCAGCCAAGCGCATGATCTGCGCGTCTTTCAACTCAGGGTGGTTACGCACGAGCCAGAGAATGGCGTTCGGGCGATCCTGACGGCGTGAGAGAGGTGTGTAGCGCGCGCCGCGTGCCTTCTTCATTTCCGGCAAAACAACCTTGGATTTTGCCAGTGTCAGACGAAATTCCGGATCGGCTTCACCTTTGGCGATTTCTTCGCGGGTCAATTGGCCAGATGTGATCGGGTCATGTCCTTTGATACCGGCGGCGACTTCGCCATCAGCGATACCCTTCACCTCAAGCGGGTGAAGTTTGCAGAAATCAGCGATCTGATCGAAGGACAGAGCGGTATTGTCGACGAGCCACACAGCCGTGGCCTTGGGCATCAGGGGCGCGTTGCTCATTTCTGAGTCTCCAAGCAAATTGGGGACGAGCGTCACCGGGCTCTGGCCCGGCCGAGGCCAAGCCTCACAACACATCATCCATGACGGGAATGACCTGTAATATAGGTCCGCGAGGGGGGAAAGGCAATCCGCAAGACCCGCTTCGGGCGCGAAATTGCCTCTTCAGAGGGTCAAAACGATCTTTCCGACATGGGTGGAGGCTTCCATATGGGCATGGGCGTGAGCCGCCTGCGCCAAGGGATAGGTCGCATCGATCACCGGGCGAAAGGCGCCTTGGCTGAGCAATGGCCAGACCTTGGCTTCAAGCTCGCGGGCAATAATCGCCTTTTGCTCTGGGCTGCGCGGGCGCAAGGTTGAGCCTGTATGGGTCAGGCGCTTGGCGCTGATGGCCCGCATGTCGAGCTTGTCAATTTTGTAGCCCTGCATGAAGGCAATCTGGACAATGCGCCCCTCGACTGCCGCCGCCTCATAATTGCGCTGCACATAAGAGCCGCCAACCATGTCGAGAATGACATCGGCGCCTTTGCCACCGGTGATGGTCTTCACCTCAGCAACAAAATCCTGCGTCTTGTAATTGATCGCATGATCAGCGCCCAGCTTGATGCAGGCTGCGCATTTGTCATCCGTGCCAGCGGTGACGATGACCTTTGCGCCAAACGCTTTGCCCAACATGATGGCGGTTGTGCCAATACCCGACGAGCCGCCGTGGATGAGCAGGGTTTCGCCGCTGGTCAGATGTCCGCGCTGAAACACATTGGTCCAGACGGTGAAGAACGTTTCGGGCAGAGCGGCGGCCTCAACAAAAGAAAAGCCCTGCGGCACAGGCAAAGCATTGCTTTCATGGGCGAGGCAGAAGCTTGCATAGCCGCCACCGGGAACGAGTGCGCAGACATTGTCGCCAGCCTTCCAGCGGGTGACTTTGTGACCACAGGCGACAATCGTGCCTGCCACTTCGAGGCCTGGCACATCCTGTGGTGCGCCGGGGGGCGGCGGATATTTGCCTTGTCGTTGGGAGACATCAGGACGGTTCACGCCGGCTGCTTTGACTGCGATTAGAATCTCATGGTCGCCGGGCATGTCGATGGGGCGGTCTTGCGCTTGCAAGACATCGGGTTCGCCAAAGCTGGTGATCACAATCGCTTTCATGCTTTGCGGCAGGCTCGACATGTTGGGCTCCCATTTGAACTGGTGCATTTTCTAGCACAAATTGCGGCTCTATACTGTTGCTGATCAAGGGCAGGGTAGAGGTCGTCATGGCGCATGAGGATGAGGATGTTTTCGGCAATCGCCCCAAGCCACCGGTCACCCATGAGGTCGGGCAGGTGCTCGATACGCTTTCTGTCCATGAGCTTGATGAGCGGATTGCCCTTTTGCAGGCCGAGATTGCCCGATTGACCGAGGCGCGGGGGTCTAAAGAAGCCTCAAAACGCGCCGCAGATTCGTTGTTCAAGAGCTGAGCAGCTGCAAAGGTATGGGAATAAAGGCTTTTGGTCATTCCGATGTTAACGTTAATTGAAGCTTGCCCTGCCGGACGGGCCGTTTTTCGCTAGTCTGGGTTCTTGCCGCTGCGACGTTTCGCGCGGGTGGAGAATGTTCATGCTGCGCAATGCCTCGGCCGCGTCCCGCAATACCGTCTCTTTTGGTCATCATCTGGCTTCCTCAGAGGCTTTCAAGACCTTGTTTCGCGAGGGCATGATCCTTGTGGAAGAGGCGGCGGCCTATCTCGATGGCCCGGGCCGTCAGGAAAGCCGGGTGCTGCCGCGTGAGGATGCTCTGGCCTATGCCTCGGAGAGCATGCGGTTGACGACCCGCCTGATGCAGATGGCCTCATGGCTCTTGCTCCAGCGGGCGGTCAATGAGGGTGATTTGACCCCTCATCAGGCGCGCACGGACAAGCATCGGGTCAATCTGACCCGTCAGGGTCTGGCCACACCGGCAGAGGCCTTCACGCGCCTCCCAGATCGCTTGCAGGAGCTGGCTCTCATCTCCCAGCGGCTGCAGGCGCGCATCCATCATCTCGACGCCCAGCTCTATGCCCAGCAGGCGCAGGAGGGCGGTGCGCCAGCCATCCTGAACCAGCTGGCGACCTTGCAGGCGGCCTTTGGCGCGGCCCGCGCCTGAGATTTGAAATATGTCACCGGCAGATAACAAAAAACCCCGGCTTGGCCGGGGTTTTTCGTAGGTAGTTCTCTGGCTGAGAAGCTTACTTCTTGCCGAGCGAAATGCCACCGAAGCGCGAGTTGAACTTCGAGAGACGTCCGCCACGATCCATCAGCTGCTGCGAGCCGCCGGTCCAGGCCGGATGGGTCTTGGGATCGATATCCAGGTTCAGCGTGTCGCCTTCTTTGCCGTAGGTCGAGCGGGTCTGGTATTCCGTGCCATCGGTCATCACGACCTTGATGAAATGGTACTGAGGATGCGTATCGGCCTTCATCGTCTTGTCCTTGAGTTCAGCGGGGACGCGGTTGAGCGTGGACG
Source organism: uncultured Hyphomicrobiales bacterium (assembly GCA_903851305.1). GTDB lineage: Bacteria > Pseudomonadota > Alphaproteobacteria > Rhizobiales > Beijerinckiaceae > Terripilifer. Next base: position 3,814 of record CAINNX010000173.1, read on the forward strand.
CAGCCGCTAAAAAGCTTCCCGATGTCGGGGTTGCGCCCCTATAACGCAGGCGTGGACGCGAGACAAGCGATATGGAACGGTTGCCCCCTTTGGGGGTAAAAAGGGTGAAAAAGGGTCTGGGACACGATGGCTGAGCCAAAAGAAGCAAACAAGCCGGCGACTTCACTCAGGGCGCTTTTGCCCCTCGTCCCCTATGCGCGCCGCTACAAGGGCCGAATTCTGGCAGCTCTGGCCGCCCTCAGCGTGGCCTCCGGCGCGACCCTGACCGTGCCCTTGGCCGTGAAGGGCATGATCGATCATGGCTTCTCCTCGGATGATAGCGTGGGGGCCATCAATTTCTATTTTGCCGCCATGGTTGTCGTGGTTGCCGTGCTCGCGCTCGCCTCCGCGACCCGGTATTTTTTGGTCATCACCATTGGTGAGCGCGTGGTCGCTGATCTGCGTGCCGATCTCTTCGCGCATCTGACGCGGCTTGATGCGCCTTTCTATGACAATGCGCGCGTCGGTGAGCTGGTGTCGCGCCTCACCGCTGACACAACGCAGATGAAGACAGCCTTTGGTGCATCGGCGTCCGTCGCGCTGCGCAATTTCTTCATGTTCATTGGCGCCACTGCCATGATGGTGATCACCAGTCCGAAATTATCAGGCCTTGTGCTCGTCGCCATTCCCATCATCGTGCTGCCGCTGGTGGCGTCTGGCCGCACTGTGCGTGCGCGCTCACGCGCCGCACAAGATCGCTTGGCTGATGCGACCGCTTTTGCTGCTGAAAATCTTGGTGCTGTGCGCACCATGCAGGCCTTTGGCGCAGAGCGCACAACCATCGGTCGTTTCACCGAAGCGGTAGAAGAAGCTTATATGGCTGCGCGCAATGCCACAGCCGCGCGCTCCGTTTTGACCGCGGTTGCCATCTTCCTGGCTTTTGCCAGTGTTGTTTGCGTGTTGTGGCTTGGCGCACAGGATGTGCTGGCGGGTCGCATCACAGCCGGTCTGCTCTCGCAATTTGTGCTCTACGCTGTCTTTGGCGCGGGTGCGCTGGGTGAATTGTCGCAAGTGTGGAGTGAGATCTCCGCAGCAGCAGGTGCGGCTGGCCGCATTGCTGAAATTCTGGCCGTGCAGCCCAAAATCGTTACCCCCATCAAGCCGATTGCATTGCCCGTGCCGCCGCGTGGTGAAGTTACATTCAACGATGTCACATTCTCCTATCCCACGCGCGCCGATGCACCCGCCGTGCGAAATCTGTCGCTGCGCATTGCACCGGGTGAAACGGTCGCCATTGTTGGCCCGTCAGGGGCTGGCAAATCCACAGTCTTCCAATTGCTGATGCGTTTTTATGATCCCACCACCGGCTCCATTGCGGTGGATGGTGTTGATCTACGCGACGTCGCGCCCGCTGATCTGCGTGGGCGTCTGTCGCTTGTGCCACAAGATCCGGTGATTTTTGGCGCCAGCATTGCTGACAATATTCGCTATGGCTCGCCGGATGCCCCGCTTGATCTGGTGATCGCGGCAGCCGAGCGTGCAGCGGCGGCAGAATTCGTGACGGCGCTGGACAAAGGCTATGACACGACGGTGGGTGAGCGCGGCGTCACGCTCTCAGGCGGTCAGCGCCAGCGCCTCGCCATTGCACGCGCCATTCTGAAAGACGCGCCGATCCTGCTGCTCGATGAAGCAACCTCTGCGCTTGATGCTGAAAACGAAGTGCTGGTGCAGGCAGCGCTTGAGAACATCATGAAAGACCGCACGACGCTCGTCATCGCCCATCGTCTGGCGACGGTGCTGAAGGCCGATCGCATCCTTGTCATGGATGAAGGCGCGATTGTCGAAGAAGGCACACATGCCGAGCTGGTCGCCCAAGGCGGCCTCTATGCACGCCTCGCACGCCTGCAATTTGATGCGGGTGCTGTGCCGGAAGAAGTGGCGGCCTTGTAGAGCGCACTCCGAGCCGTCATTGCGAGGAGCGCGAAGCGCGACGCGGCAATCCATAAGCTGCGCGTGAGGCTTGTCTGGATTGCTTCGCTGAGGCTCGCAATGACGAACTAGCGTTCCGTCAGTTTCAACTCAATGCGACGATTGCGGCGATAGGCGTCTTCTGTCTCGCCTGTATCAATGGGCTGAAACTCACCAAAGCCTGCGGCGACCAGATGTTGCGGTGACACGCCTTTCGACACCATGAATTGCACCACTGCAATCGCACGCGCAGCAGACAATTCCCAATTGGTGCGCCCGACAATCGGGCGTTTGTCGGTATGGCCATCAACCCGCATGACCCAATTGATCTCGGGTGGAATAATGCGCTCCAGATCACTGAGTGCAGAGGCTACTTTTTCCAGTTCCGCGCGGCCCTGGTTGTTGAGGGCTGCTTGCCCGACTTCAAACAAAACTTCCGATTCAAAGACAAAGCGATCACCCACCACGCGCACACCAGGGCGATTGCCCAGAATGTCGCGCAAGCGTCCAAAAAAGTCAGAGCGGTAGCGGTTGAGCTCCTGCACCTTTTGCGCCAGTGCGATATTCAGCCGTGAACCCAGGTCTGCGATGCGAGTCTGATTGTCCTTGTCGCGTTTCTCAGATGCGTTGAGGGCTTCTTCCAGGGCGGCCAATTGACGGCGCAGAGCTGAAATCTGCTGGTTGAGAATTTCAACCTGCGCCAAGGCGCGGGCCGAAATCTGGCGTTCATTGTCCAATTGTTGACGCGCTTGTGTGGTCGCGCTGCCAGCCACTTCCAACCCGCCGCGTGAAGCATCTGCCAAACCTTGTAGGCGTTGCTTTTCGCGCTCGGCTGCGTCGAGCGTTGCCTGGAGCGCTAGAATGGTGGATTGCGCCTCCCCCTTGGACGCGCGTTCGAGCGACAGGAGTGAAGTCAGCTCTTCTATCTGGCGGTTGAGCCTTTGCAACGCTGTATCCTTGCCGCTCATTTCGCGGGTCAGGAAATATTGCGCCAGCATGAATACAGACAGCAGGAAAATAATGGTCAGCAGCATCGTCGACAAAGCATCGACGAATCCTGGCCAATAATCGAACGTGCGGTTCGTGCGCCGTCCGCGGCCCAGTGCCATTACTTGCGCTCCGCTTCTGAGGCCAGCCGCTGCAGCAATTTGCGAATATCAGCCTGCTGTTCGGCTTGTGCCTCAACCCATGTGCGCAGCATTTGTTGTTCGGTGCGCATGTGCTGCACGAGGCCCTGGATGCCCTCGGCCAAATTGGCCATGGCGGCTTGCGAATTTTGTGCAGTGGCAGTGTCAGAGCCTTCGGTCAGCTTTTGCAAAGCAAGGCGAATGTCCTCGGGCAGGCCTGCTGTATCAGCAAAGCTCGACACAGCCATATCCTGCGCATGTGAGGACAGCGCATCTTCAAGTTCTGTGTAAAAACGATTTTGTGCCTGTCCTGCTTGCAGATCAAGAAAGCCCAAGATCAGCGATCCTGCCAAACCAAAGAGCGAAGAGGTAAAGGCAATGGCCATGCCCGAGATCGGAGCTGCCAAACCGTTTTTGAGATCATCAAACATGACAGTGGCATCTGAGCCTGTCTGCATCGAGCGGATCACGCCGCCAATGGAGCCGACAGTCTCCAGCAAGCCCCAGAATGTGCCAAGCAGACCAAGAAACACCAGAAGGCCGGTGAGGTAGCGTGCGATCTCGCGCGATTCATCCAGACGTGTGCCAATCGAATCCAGAATGGCGCGCAGTGTGACGGTGGAAATAGTGCGGTAGCCATCTTGTCCCATCAGGCGGGCCATGGGGGCAAGCAGAACGGGCGGTTGCACTTGGTATGCAAGGCCGCGGCGCATGGCATTGACCCAGCGAATTTCGGGAAACAGCTGCACGACTTGCCGCAGGCCCAGAAAAATACCAATCGCCATCACCGCCAGAATCAGACTGTTCAAGCCCGGATTGGCCAGAAAGGCGGTCGCAATCTGCCGATAGAGGATGAGCGCGACAAAGGCCGCTAGAATCAAAAAAACCACAATGCGCAGAAGAAAAATGCGCGGTGAGGAAAGCGAATAAGGATCGCGTTCGGCCATGTCACAGGTCCGTTATTGTCATGCAAATAGTGTCATGCCAGCCACGCCGCAACATGCGGCGCAACCTGATGTCTAGGAGACTCTAAAAAGCCGATGCGTTCAAGCGGTGGTTTGCGGCCGCCTTACGCCTTCTTCAGCGTGGCAAGCAAAGCGCGGTGCATGGTTTCATTGCCACAGCAGATCGAGCCAGCTGCCATGAAGTCGTCTTGACCATCAGCATCCGACACATAGCCGCCAGCTTCTTTGACCAGAACCGCACCCGCCGCCAGATCCCAAGCCGAGAGGCCACGTTCCCAATAGCAATCAAGCTGGCCGGCTGCGACCATGGCGAGATCCAGCGAGGCGGCGCCCATGCGGCGGATATTGCCGCATTTGGCAATGACCGCACCCAGTTCCTGCTTGAAACGCGGGTGCAATTGGGCGCGTGCGAGTGGGGGAATGCCACAGGCCACCAAAGCATCGGCAAAATCGCGGCGTTCAGCCACGCGCAGGCGGCGATTGTTGTGCCATGCACCCTGGCCCTTTTCGGCCAGATACATGTCATCGCTGGCGGGATTATAGACAAGGCCTGCGATCAGCTGGCCTTCGCGCTCCAGCGCGATGGAAATGGCGAAAACCGGCAGGCCATGCAGAAAATTGGTGGTGCCATCGAGCGGGTCAATGATCCAGCGATGCGATTTGTCGGACCCTTCAACCGTGCCGCCTTCTTCCATCAGAAAGCCATACCCGGGGCGTGACTTGCTCAGCTCTTCAAACAGAACCTGTTCGGCGCGGGTGTCAGCTGCCGAAACAAAATCGCCGGGGCCTTTGATGGAGACCTGCAGATTTTCGATTTCGCCCAGATCGCGCTTCAATCCGCGTCCAGCCTTCACAGCGGCGGCGGTCATGACATTCATCAGGGCGGAGCGGATCATCGGAGGTCAGTCTTTCTGGTGGGCTTGCGGGCAAAGTCAGAGGACGGGCAAGGGCTGCGTCTTACCCTGTGGGGGCGGCTGTCACAACCCTTCAGGGGCCGATCATCTGCCGCACGCCGGCCTCAACCTCACTTCGCTGGGTCGGGGTCAAGCTTGATAAGGCTTGGTCGAGACTGTCGTCCTGCAGGCCGGCAGCCCGGGCCAAGAGATGCCATTGCATGGCCTCGACAAGGTTTTTTTCAACCCCGCGTCCGGCGACCTGCAAGCGTGCCAGTCGGTTCATGGCGATGGGATTGTTGCGCAAGGCAGCCTTGCGAAAAAGCTTGGCACCCCGCGCTTCGTCCTTGGTCACGCCTGACCCGTTAAAGGTCATGATGGCCAGCTCGACAATGGCCGCGATGATGTTGTCATCAGCTGCGCGCGTCATCCAGCGCACGGATTGCGCAAGGTCGCGTTCGGTGCCTTTGCCCTCTTTGTAAAGCACGGCCAGTGAATAGGCGGCATCCGCATTGCCGCCCTCGGCTGCGCGACGGAAGTGATCCAATGCGGATTTGAAATCCTGAATGTCGCTATCAAGCGCCATGACGCCCAGATTGTAATGCGCGGTTGCATGCCCCTTGGCGGCAGCCTTTTCAAACCAGGCACGCGCCACCACTTCATCGCGGGCCGTGCCTTCTCCTTTGAGAGCAGCTGAGCCCAGCGCGAACATCGCATTGCGATCACCACGCTCGGCCGCGAGTTTGTACCAGCGCACGCCTTCTTCAAAGCTGCGCTTTACGCCATGGCCATCGCGATAGAGTTCCGCGATCAAAGTCATTGCGGGGGCATCTGCTTTGTTCTTGGCAAGCCGTTTTGTCGCCTCTTCAAAGGCCGAGCGATAATAGCCGCGCTGATAGGCACCGAATGCCAAATCAGCACCGGGTTTGGTCGGCCCTTTTGAGGGCGGCAGATGTTGGGGCTGATACATCGGCATCAGCCCGTTCTGAAAAGCCGTTGGGGCTTGTGGTGTCTGTTTTGGATTTGTTGAAAAGGTTTGCGCAAATAGGGGCGCTGGAACCAGCAGGAGGCAGAGCGCGAGGCCTTGCGCTTTGCCCATCATTCGCGCTCACGCGCATTGGCATTGCTGGTGAGCAGCTCCTGTGCGTCTGCCATAGCCGCCACTGGACCGCGTGCATCATCCCACACCGCTTCGCGCAGCGAGATGAAATCAGCGCCTGCTTTGGCCAGAGCCGCAACATCGGCAAGTGTTGGCGCATGCGCCACGCAAGGCACATTGAAAATATCCGACCACCAGCTGGTGCGCTCAAGGATCAGCTCCATCGGCGGCACAAAACCATCGGGAGCGGGGTCGCCAAAGCTCACGTAATCGACATCATATTCGCCTGCGATCATCGCATCATGCTTGGCGCGCAAACCGCCAATGCCCAGAATCCGGTCTTCGCGCGTCTTCAGCGTTTCAACCGCACTTTGCAGGGATTTCTCAAGCGTGTCTGGCGTGACGCGCACATGTGCGCCATCGGCACCCGCACGCATGACGAGGCTCGGGGCATCGATCAGCAAGGCAACGCCAGCGGGCTCTGTGATATCCATGAGCGCCTTGGTGATTTTCTTGGCATCACCTTCATCGCGCGCGCTCACAGGTGCCAGCACACAAGCCACATCGCCTGCGCCAAGGGCTGCCTGCAATTTCTGCGGCCAGTCTCCCAGCTCCGTGATGGGCGGGAGCATGAGATAGAGGCGCTGGACGGTTTCTTTTTTAGCCATGAATTTTATCAGCCGCCCAATTTTGCCATGAGTGCATCGGAGATTTCAAAGTTTGCATAGACGTTTTGTACGTCATCATTGTCTTCAAGCGAGCCGATCAGGCGCAGAATTTTTTCGCCTGCTTCGTCATCGACATTGATCGTGTTTTGCGGACGCCAGACGAGCGAGCTCTTGCGGGCTTCGCCAAAGCGGGCTTCCAAAACCTTTTGCACATCGCGCAAAGCTTCGAGCGAGGTGATGATTTCGTAGTTCTCATCCTGGACGACGACATCATCAGCGCCCGCTTCAATGGCGCCTTCCATGACAGCATCTTCCGAGCCGATGGTCTTGGGGTAATCGATCAAGCCAACATGGTCGAACATGAAAGAGACCGCGCCTGTTTCCGCCAGCGCACCACCTGCCTTGGTGAAATAGGAGCGCACTTCGCCAGCTGTGCGGTTGCGATTGTCGGTGAGAGCTTCGACGATCACGGCCACGCCGCCGGGCGCATAGCCCTCGTAGCGCACTTCATCGTAATTATCGCCTTCGCCACCGGCGGCCTTTTTGATGGCGCGCTCGATATTGTCCTTAGGCATGTTTTCGGCGCGCGCCTCTATGATGGCGGCACGCAAGCGCGGGTTCATCGCAGGGTCAGGCATGCCCATTTTGGCAGCCACCGTGATTTCGCGGCCGAGCTTGGAGAACAGCTTGGAGCGCACAGCGTCCTGCTTGCCCTTGCGATGCATGATATTTTTAAACTGACTATGGCCTGCCATGGACCCCTCGGAAAAATGCTGAAGTTGAGCTGGCCGGGGTTATACGCGCGAGAGCCGGCTTTTTGAAGGGGGAGGGGGTGGCTCGCTATCCTCGCCGCTCAGCCGCCTTGTAGACGTCATTTCGTTCACGCTTGCCCACAGCCACAACGAGGACCAACAATTCGCGGTCGCGGACTTCATAGACCAGCCGAAACCCCGCATTGCGGAGCTTGATTTTGTACCGGGGCTTGGTGCCATGCAGCCGGGCTGAGGGGATTTTTGGGTTTTCCAGCCGCTCAGCCAGTTTTGCCTTGAACTGCTCACGCGTCGCGCTGTCGAGCTTGCGCCATTCTTTCAGGGCTTCATCCAGAAAGGCGAGCTCATAGCTCATCCAGCGAGACCTTGTGGATCGCCTGCCCCTCGCGGGCATCGGCAATGGCGTTGAGCTCAAGGTCTTCGAGACGCTCCAGCATGGCCTCATAGGCTTTGGCGGGCACGCAATAGAAGGCAGGCTCATTGCGGTTGAGGATGGCCACCGGAAAGCCTTCGCCCGCAGCTACCGTGCCCATCGGGTTCTTTTTTAGCTCCGAGACGCTGGCCGTCACAGAAGCATGCAGATGGTGCGCCATAAGAGCCTCCTTGAGAGGGTCTTTAATAGCACTCTAAAGAGGTCTTTTCAACTACTCCCAAAACGCCGGTAGGGCGGGCGACAACCGCCCGCCGATCCGCACCGGCGCCACTTTCGTGGCCAGTCCGGTCTTGTCGTCGATCTCCACCGCCAGCCCGCACAAGGTAGCCTTGCCTTCGGCGGGCTCAAAGCGGCCACCGGGAATTTTGCGCGTGAAGCGGCGCAGGGGCTCTTCCTTGTCCATGCCGATGACACTGTCGAAATCACCCGTCATGCCCGCATCAGACTGAAAGGCGGTGCCGCCGGGCAGGATTTGATGGTCGGCGGTTGGCACATGCGTATGCGTGCCGACCACGAGACTGGCGCGGCCGTCGACAAAATGCGCCATGGCCATTTTTTCGGATGTCGTTTCGGCGTGCAGATCAATGACAAAGCCATCGCAACCCAGGCCCAAGGGGCAGGCGGCAATCTCGCGCTCGACGGCGGCAAACGGATCGTCCATCGCATCCATGAAAATGCGGCCCATCACATTCATCACCAGAATGCGCTGACCTTTGGCACTTTCTATCAGATTTGCGCCGCGCCCCGGCGTGCCTGCGGGATAATTGGCCGGGCGCAGCAAACGCGGCTGGCGCTCAATGAAAACGAGGGCTTCTTTCTGGTCGAAGGCATGATTGCCCAGCGTGATGCAATCAGCACCCGCATTGAGAAACTCATCGCAAATGGCTTCGGTGATGCCAAAGCCGCCAGCGGCATTTTCGCCATTCACAATGACGAAATCGAGGGCGTAGCGCGTGCGCAATGCGGGAAGATGCTCAAGCAGAACCGCACGTCCCGCACGCCCCACAATGTCGCCGATGAACATAAGCCGCATGATGTCTTCCTATGGCGTGCGCGTCGCGATGATTTCGCGCTCCGTTACCACGAAATCCAGCGCCCGGTCGTGGGCTTCATCGGGCACGTGGTCGATTTCCTGTGTGGCAAAGGCGAGCCCGATGGTGGTGGCATGGGGCAGGCTGGCCAGTGCGCGGTCATAAAAGCCTTTGCCATAGCCAATGCGGTGTCCGCGCCGGTCGAAGGCAGCCAGCGGCACGATGAGGGCTGCAGGGGTGATCTCAGGCGCACCCGCCAGCGGCTCGGAGAGGCCAAAGGGGCCCGTCTCCAGCGGGTCGCCGGGCGTCCAGAACCGAAAGGTCAGGCCACGGGGAGAGACGGCCGGCAGGCAGAACATGTGGTTTGCCAGAAGCCCCGCTATGGGGCGCGGGTCGGCTTCGGAGCGGATTGGCCAATAAAGGGCAAGTGGGCCGTCAGGCAGGGGCAGGCAGGCAATCAGCTCGGCCATGACCTCAGCAGCCTCGCTACGCTCGGCAGATGGCAGCGCCTCGCGGTGGGCAAGCGCTGCGGCGCGCAGATCAGCCTTGGTCATTGGGGGTCGGTCCCATCAGGGTCTTCCACGCCGGGACCGGCGCAAGGCAGACAAGGTGCGGGCCACAAAAGCCGTGGGATAACGACCCCGGAGACCTACAATGTAGGTGGGCGCCATATGACCAAGTCCACGGACAAGGCCAGGGACAGCTCCCTGAGAGTCGATAAGGCCCCGGGAATACTTTTTCCACACGCACCCCGCAGCACCGCACTTTCTATGTAGGGCAAGGGAGCGGCTTGGGGAAGGGGATTCGGTGCGGGACGCGACATGTCACACGTGCGTCAATGGAAAGCTTTGCTTCGCTCGCAGTGACGAAAGATGCCGGATTACTTCACGCCATTCAGCGTCTGCGCCAGTCCCTCGATCCGCCGGGCGGTCAATTCGAGCGATTGGGCGAGGCTTTCCACCCAGGCTGTGGATTTGTCTTCCACCCGGGTGACGTCCTGCTTGGCGGCGGCGAGCTGTTTTTCGAGCGCTACGATCTTTTTGCGGGATTCGGCCAATTCGTCCGCAATGGTGATCGCCGCCATGACGGTCAGGCGTTGGTCGCCGATCTCGCCAAAAGCGCCGCGCAGCTGGTTGATGCGCTCATCGATCTGACTGGCCAGCGATTCAAGATGCGCTTCTTCGCCCGGCCCGCAGGCCATGCGGAAAGATCGACCGGCGATGGTTACATTGACGGAGGTGGCGCCTTCATCCTGTGCCATGGCTTAGGCTCCCTCGCTTTCGGAGGGGACGATGCCCAGAACGGAGCGGATGGTCGTCCCAGTGGCTGCGAGCTTCTCGGCGACCAAGGCATTAGCTTCGTCGAGCTTGCGGGTGCGGGCCAGCGCGCCTTCGAGCTCGATGCCGAGGCGGGAACGGTCATCCTGCATCACGGCCAGCTCCTCCTCGAGGTCGGCGCGGCGCTGGGCGCTTTCTGCACGACGTTCGGCCGCCGCCTCGAGGTGATCGAGAGCGGCAGCAAGCCGTTTCAAAGGGATATCGAGGCGGTCAGGGAGTTTCATGCGACTCTGTGCCAGATTTCGCTCATTAGGAGCAAGAAGCCCCCTCCCGTCAACGAAACTGGTGCGCAATCCTGTGTGCGAGTGGCACAAGAGCTTGAAAACAGGCCTTAGGGCGCGTTGACACCAAGGGTCGAGCTGTTATCAAAACCCGCCTGCCGGCCCATGGCGGAAACGCCGCGCCCGAGGCTCCTTGCCTCGCGATTCTGGAAAAGAGAACATGAGCGTCACCCCCCAGTCGATGGCCAATGCGATCCGCGCCCTTGCGATGGATGCGGTCGAAAAAGCGAAATCCGGTCATCCGGGCCTGCCTATGGGCGCCGCCGACATGGCGACCGTCCTGTTCCGCGACGTCATGAAATATGACGCTGCCGATCCGACATGGCCGGATCGAGATCGTTTCGTCCTGTCGGCCGGCCACGGCTCCATGCTGCTGTATGCCGCCCTCTATCTCACCGGCACGCCGGGCATGACGCTCGATGAAATCAAAAAATTCCGCCAGCTCGGATCAAAAACACCGGGGCATCCGGAAAACTTCGTCACCAAAGGTGTCGAGACAACCACCGGTCCGCTCGGCCAAGGCATTGCGACGGCTGTCGGCATGGCGCTGGCTGAGCGGATGCTCAATGCAGAATTCGGCGATGTCGTCGATCACTTCACTTATGTGCTCGCCTCCGATGGCGATCTGATGGAGGGCGTGTCGCAAGAATCCATTGCGCTGGCTGGCCATCTCAAGCTCAATCGCATGATTGTGTTGTGGGATGACAATAACATCTCCATCGACGGCCCGCTGTCTGTGGCGGACTCGGTCGATCAGATCATGCGTTTCAAATCGGCCAACTGGAATGCCGTGCGCATTGATGGTCATGATCAGAAAGCCATTTTGCGTGCTGTGCGCAAAGCGCAGAAATCTGACAAGCCGACCCTCATCGCCTGCAAGACGCAGATTGGCTATGGCGCGCCCAAGCGCGCTGGCACATCCAAGGCGCATGGCGAGCCGCTGGGCGCAGAAGAAATCGCCGGTGCACGCGCTGCACTCGGCTGGCCGCACGCGCCCTTCGTTGTGCCCGACGATATTCTGGCCGCATGGCGCAAGGCTGGCCGCAAGGGCAAGCGTCTCCACAAGGCTTGGAAGACCGACAAGCTCGGCGCGATGGCAGCCGACAAGCGCGCAGAGTTTGAACGCCGCATCAAGGGCACGCTGCCTGCAGCACTGTCCGAGGCGGTGAAAGCCGCCAAGCAGAAGCTTGCTGAAGACCGCACGGAAATTGCAACCCGCAAAGCCTCTGAGGCAGCGCTTGCGATCATCGCGCCGGTTGTGCCTGAACTCGTGACCGGCTCTGCCGATCTCACCGGCTCGAACAACACCAAGGTTGCGGCCACACCTGCAATCTCGCCGGGCAATTATGCTGGTCGCTTTGTCCATTGGGGCATTCGCGAACATGGCATGGCCGCTGCCATCAACGGCATGGCGCTGCATGGCGGCTATATTGCGTCGGGTGCAACCTTCCTGGTCTTTGCCGATTACATGCGCCCCTCATTGCGCCTTGCGGCTTTGATGAAGACGCAAAACATCCAAGTGCTGACGCATGACTCGATTGGTCTGGGTGAAGACGGTCCGACCCATCAGCCGGTGGAAACCATTGCTTCACTGCGTGCCATCCCCAACCTCAACGTGTTCCGTCCTGCTGATCAGACAGAAACGATTGAATGCTGGCAGGCAGCTCTTGAAGCGCGCGACACGCCGTCTGTTCTGGCGCTGACGCGTCAGAATCTCTCGGCAGTGCGCACGACCTATGTCGCGGAGAACCTCTGCGCCAAGGGCGCCTATGAAATCGCGCCTGCCAAGGGTGAAGCCAAGGTCACGATCTTTGCGTCAGGCTCAGAAGTCGAGATCGCGCTGAAAGGCCGCGACCTGCTGGCGGAAAAAGGCGTCGATGCGCGCGTTGTCTCCGTGCCTTGCATGGATCTCTTCCTCGCGCAGGATGAGGCTTACAAGGCCAAGGTTATCGGCACAGCGCCGGTGCGCATTGCGGTCGAAGCGGCTGTGCGCATGGGCTGGGATGCACTCATCGGCGACAAGGGTGCGTTCATCGGCATGAAGGGCTTTGGTGAAAGCGCACCTTACAAGACGCTCTACGAGCATTTCGGGATTACGCCGCAAGCTGTTGCAGAGGCTGCCATGCAGCACCTGCCGCGCTGAGCGGTCTGTTTGAGACATTAACGCATTAAAGGAGAACAAGATGGTCAAGGTCGCGATCAACGGTTTCGGACGTATCGGCCGCAATGTGCTGCGCGCTATTGTCGAGTCGGGCCGCAAGGATATTCAGGTTGTTGCCATCAATGATCTGGGTCCCGTCGAAACCAATGCGCATCTCATGCGCTTTGACTCGGTGCATGGCCGCTTCCCCGGCAAGGTGACCGTGTCCGGTGACACGATTGATGTGGGCTTTGGCCCGATCAAGGTCACCGCGATCCGCAATCCGGCTGAACTGCCGCACAAAGAACTGGGCGTCGACATTGCGCTCGAATGCACGGGCATTTTCGTGACACGCGAAAAGGCTGCCGCGCATCTGGAAGCTGGTGCCAAGCGCGTCATCGTCTCAGCGCCTTGCGACAATGCTGATCTGACGGTCGTCTTCGGCGTCAATCACGACAAGCTGACGAAGGATCACATCGTCATCTCGAACGCGTCATGCACAACGAACTGCCTGGCACCGGTCGCCAAGGTCCTCAACGATGCCATCGGCATTGAAAAGGGCTTCATGACGACGATCCATTCCTACACCGGCGACCAGCCTACACTCGACACGATGCACAAGGATCTCTACCGCGCGCGCGCTGCCGCACTGTCGATGATCCCGACATCAACGGGTGCAGCCAAGGCTGTCGGTCTCGTTCTGCCTGAACTCAATGGCAAGCTCGATGGCTCGGCCATTCGCGTGCCCACACCCAATGTCTCGGTTGTCGACCTGAAGTTTGTCGCCAAGCGCGCCACCACGATTGCGGAAGTCAATGCTGCCATCAAGGCTGCAGCGGAAGGCCCGCTCAAGGGCATTCTTGGCTACACGGATGTCGCCAACGTCTCGATCGACTTCAACCATGACTCGCATTCATCCGTGTTCCACATGGATCAGACCAAGGTCATGGAAGGCACATTCGTGCGTATCCTCTCCTGGTACGACAATGAATGGGGCTTCTCGAACCGCATGAGCGACACGGCTGTGGCTCTCGCCAAGCTCATCTAAAAACAAATCGGGCGCGCCTTTGAGAGGCGCGCCCTTTTTCATTTGGCACAAGAAAAAGAGTTTCGGGCATGAGCTCCTTCCGCACACTCGATCAGGCTGACGTCAAGGGAAAGCGCGTGCTGCTGCGCGTCGATCTCAATCTGCCGATGGAGAATGGCAAGATTTCGGATGCGACGCGTATTGAGCGGATCGCGCCGACGATTAAAGAGCTCACCACCAAAGGCGCGCGCGTCATTCTGCTGGCCCATTTCGGTCGCCCGAAGAACGGCCCAGACGCCGAAAACTCTCTGCAGCCGATTGCCGCTGCCTTGCCAGAACATCTGGGTGCGCCTGTCGCATTTGCCTCTGATTGCATCGGGCCTGTCGCGGAAGACGCCGTTGCCAATCTCAAAGACGGCGACATTCTGCTGCTCGAAAACACCCGCTTTCACAAGGCGGAAGAAAAGAACGATGCGGCCTTTGTGGCGGCGCTCGCCAAGCTCGGCGATCTCTATGTGAATGATGCTTTCTCGGCTGCGCATCGCGCGCATGCCTCGACCGAAGGTCTTGCGCATGTGCTGCCCGCTTATGCTGGTCGCGGCATGCAGGCGGAACTTGAAGCTTTGACCAAGGCGCTGGAAACACCCAACCGCCCCGTCGCGGCGATTGTGGGTGGCGCGAAAGTGTCGACCAAGCTGGAGCTACTCGGCAATCTGTCGAAGAAGGTCGATTTCATCATCATCGGCGGCGGCATGGCTAACACTTTCCTGGCCGCTCAAGGCGCCAAAGTTGGCAAGTCGCTCTGCGAGCATGATCTGGTCGGCACCGCGCTTGAGATGATTGCGCAGGCTAAAGCTGCCAAATGCGAAATCGTGCTGCCGTCGGATGTGGTGGTGGCTAAGGAATTCAAGGCGCACGCCGCCTCGCGCGTCACCGATGCGCAGCATGTGGCTGATGATGAAATGATCCTCGATGCCGGCCCGCGCTCTGTGGCCGAGATCGAAAAAATTATCGGCGCCTGCAAGACGCTTGTGTGGAACGGCCCGTTCGGCGCGTTTGAATTGCAGCCTTTTGATGCGGCCACCAATGCTGTGGCCAGGACGGCGGCGGATCTGACCAAAAAGGGCGCGCTTGTCACGGTGGCGGGCGGTGGCGATACGGTGTCGGCGCTCAATCAATCAGGTGCAGCAGATAGCTTCACCTATATTTCGACAGCAGGTGGCGCATTCCTCGAATGGCTCGAAGGCAAAGTGCTGCCGGGTGTCGAGGCTCTGCGGGTGAAGTGACGCGCGCATAAGCGCGCGTCAATCGGCGCCTCAGACGTTTACGGCCATGCAGTCGCCGCGCTTGTCGATATAGACTTCCATATTGGCAACCGACCATTGGTCTGACACGAAAAACTGTTTCGTGATTTTCGCATCCAGAGCCGCGAAAATATCCTGTCGAGTGATGGTGTCAGCCTTTTTGTCGGATTTGCTGAAATAATTGAAAAAGGAATCAAAGTCTTTTTTGTCGTCTTTTTGCCAAGCATTGTAATCAGCAACACGCTTGTCGATTTCTGTCAGGACTTTGGCAAAATAGATGGTCTCTTGAACGACCCCGAGATCCTCGACAGCGTCCAGCGTTCCACCGTTGCTTTTGCTGACAGCAAAGAACTCAGTGTAATGATTTCCACCGCGTGCACCCTCATAATTGACATCATAGTAGCTTGCGAGCTTTGAGATATCATCTTTGCTTAACCCGACAGCTGTCTTGTGCCCTAGGGATTTTTCCAAGTCTGGCATGATGGCGGCAAGATTGCCTAATTGCAGACCAAACCGCAATGTGTCGCCCGACATGACAGACGAACCATCTCGTGTGCCGTCCGAGCCGCGCAATGCATTTTGCTGTGTAAACTGAATATATTCAGTATCCATGCCAGTCTTTTTATCGACGGCGATGGTTGTGTTGAGCCAGTTGGCCACATGCGCTTTCGCATCAGCAACACTCTTTTTATGATCTGCATCCGCGTGATCGATGGCAAATTCGTTCATGTTGCCGGCATAAAATTTCCGGATCGCTTCAAAATGTTCGAAGATCGTTGTCATCGTGCACACTTCATGGTCGCCGGTCGGGTGCCAGAATGTACCGTCAGTTTCCATCACGCCAATCGTATCGGACTGTAGCGCCTGCTTATAACTTGTGTAGCCAAGCGCGTTCCAGCGATCTTGATGATAGGCTTGGATGTCTTTCGCATGTGCTGGGGTTTTGTGGAGCAGAAAACTCGGGGCGAAATTAACGGCCATCGCGCGATCCTTGGAAAAAAATATCTAAAATGAATTCAGCTAATCATGCTTCAGTATCCATTGAATTATGTTTCGGCAATTCGATTTTTTAGGCGAAGGTAGCTCAAAATGGGCAGTCGGCTGCATTTTTTTGGGTGG
>CAINNX010000174.1 GCA_903851305.1 uncultured Hyphomicrobiales bacterium
CACCTGGTGGCCGAGCTGGTGGTGCGGTTCGAGACCGATCGGCGAGCAATTGCTGCGGTCAGCTTGTCAGCGGACACCAGTGTGCTTACCGCGGCTGCCAACGACTACGGCTATGAGACGGTGTTCAGTCGCCAAATTGAGGCGTTGGGGAATTCTGGTGACACCCTGATCGTGTTCTCGACTAGCGGCAAATCCAAAAACATCAAAGAAGCCATTTTTGCGGCCCAAAAGAAAGGGATGCGAATCCTTGGGATCAGTGGCCGGAAAGGGATGGCTGCCTTGTGTGCGGTGGACATCATTGTGCCGGGAGTCAGTACTGCTGTGATTCAAGAAATGCACATGGTAGTGACGCATTTGTTGTGCCAAGCAATTGAAAAGGGGATTGGCAAGTGAATGATATTAGGTCCATCCCCGCTCGCGCGGGGATAACGGGTTATTTGACGAGGAAAAACCGATGATCTACGGTCCATCCCCGCTCGCGCGGGGATAACACTTATGAATTATAAGGGTTTTCTTACCAAAATCAGGTCGCAAGTCATTCTTCTTTAGATCTTAGTCCGAACCGCTCGCACGCTTCTTGCCATGCGGCATCCTGAAGTGTGATGAAGTTCAGGCCATCTAAGTCCGTGATACTGATTCGCTCTATATTTCTCATCCTGATTTCAAATCGCTGCTCATTCGATGCCGGCCAAATTTGAATTACGCCTGAGTCAGGATAT
Organism: uncultured Hyphomicrobiales bacterium; assembly: GCA_903851305.1. Lineage (GTDB taxonomy): Bacteria > Pseudomonadota > Alphaproteobacteria > Rhizobiales > Beijerinckiaceae > Terripilifer. Next base: position 720 of record CAINNX010000174.1, read on the forward strand.
TTTATCTCAAACATTAGCCAGAGTTCCTCGCGTACGAGCGCGCTCGCGTGGCCAAGGAAAACTCCAGGCCGGAACTCCTGCAGCCATCTCCGAATAAATCCACGGCCAGAAGCCGGCAACGCCTCAGTCAGCATCACCAGCATGCGACTCTCCCCCTGAAACATTCAAACCGATATCCCAAAGTTCCCCTGGCCCATCACGATCGAACTGGACGCCTTCTAAATCTTCAAGTTCAAAAAGCCAACTGAGGTCGATCACCATACGACTAAGTAACTTAGTTTCAATTATCATCTGCCGAACTATCCGTCGCACGTCTGACTCTGGCTTAGAAGAGGTAATTGCAACCTCAAACGCTGCCGGGATGACAATCTCTACTTTGTACAGATCGGCTACGTCGTAGACGAAAGACAGTTGCCTACCGACATGTATGAAACCAAGCCCCGTAGAGAATCCAGTTGCAAGAAGTGCCGCATGACAAATACCGTACAAACAGGCATTGCCGGCCGATAGCGCCTTATTGACTGGATCCGCGCTTGCCCAATCACTCTGCTTGTAGGATCGTCCGGTCCAATGAACGCCGAATTTTCTGGCGGCGGCAGCATAGGCGTCGCGAACTCGAACACCTTCTCGACCACGGATTTGTTGCAAAGTCAGATTAGGCGGAAGCGGCTCCGTGAATCTTCTTCCATAGAGACGCCTAACAACGGCCATATGCCTGATCGGATCAGCAAACGCCCTAGCCTGAGCCTCGAGATTTCTACTCGAACGACTCTTTCCGGTTCCTCCCGCGTAGAACTTAATTCCAGACTGGCCAACCCATGCGACCGTACAGCCGGCATCAGCAAGGACAACCATGGTAGCATGGGTTAACCGAGTTCCGGGCCCGAGTAACAAACATCCGATGCTTGCGACAGGCAGACAGATCCGCCCAGATGCTCTAAAGACGACTAATGAATTTTCCTCGCGTTCGACAACTGCATGCTCAAGGTAGACAAACGATAACCCATCACGAAATTTAGGGAGCGATCTTAGATTGCTCTTCAAGAAGATAGGGCAGCAAGTGACAAAAGACCAAGTCCCATATGCTTACCACGTCCAACCCCCTGCTCGACCGTAGCAAGCAACAATGCTGCATCCGCCTTTAGCAACACACCATCGAACAAAACGTCGAACACAACTACGGTATGCGCGCCCTTGCGGCGTTGACCGATAGACCGCTGCGCCTGGCTGATCGTTGCGGACTCAATATTGAACCCGCCCCTCTCGCCCTGTCGCCCCAACCATGCAAGTTGTTCATCCTCACGGTAGAGACCGTGGCGTTTGCCACTACTACAAACACTCGGGTTTGCTCGCAATCTAAACAGAAACCGATCACCCCGTTTCAACAACTCTTCTGCGTTGAATTGCTTGGTCCGCAGAGCCTTGGCCCATCCGCGATGTTTCACATCAAGGCGCTCAGGGATCGGCGCGTCATTTGACTGCAGCAACACCGAAATTTTTTGCGGTCCTGATATCTCGCTGCGCCACAAGAAATTTGATGGCACCTGGTCGTCGCTCGGACTCATCAACCGTGCCAGTGTGGAATGCATTTCATAGGGGTCGGCCAAGTCAGCCCTGGCTAACGGATGGTCAAGGTCGAGTTGGATATGAGTCAGGTACATGCCACAAACTCCTCGCCAACCATCCTATTACCGAAACGCCGCAACGCGAATGGGCCTAGGGGCTGATCGGGCCGCTGTAGCCGCCCTGCAGGATCCTCAATCAGAACCCTAAGCCGACTCGGCGCATCCCCCTCACCAAGGTAACCACACCCCGCACGCGCAGGAAGCAGTGACTGATCGGTTAGGCCTAACGGATCATAGAGAGGCACAGAGGGAGGGCATGATTTACGTCCGAGAAAAATCGGCCAGTGAGGCGCTCGCAATGCAGCGTGACAGGCCGTGACAACCGATTTTTCGCCTTCGAAACCCGCCCAAAATGAGGCACCGGAGAGGTAATACCGATTTGAAACGACCGTATCTCGTTTTTTCCCATCGGCGCTAACAACATCAAGGGCGGTGTGGTAGTCACGCAGCAACATACCCGGCACGTCACACCGAACGCCGAATCGCAGCGCACAAAGATCACTGATATCGGCACTACGGTCACGCCCGAGGGCCGCCGCTATTAAGCCAAGCACACCGCTCTTAGTCGGTTCCGAAGCGGTATCGCGCTCACCAAAACGGCTAGACATACCCCAACTTTGCAGAGGCCCGACCAATCTCAGCAACAAGGTGGCCATCGACTGCTTCAACCCAGCGCCAGAAGCAATCCCTCACGGAGCGAGTCTAGGCTGACAACTGTGTCGCCTTCCCAGACGCCCGTGAGATCCAATACCCATGTAGAGCCCGCAGAACCGTAGGCGGTGTCCAAATGACGCCAGTGGGCTTGCAGCGCAGATACGGAGCCCCGAATATATCCATCTTTCGCCGGGACAGCGCGTTCGAACGCGCCCGCGAGATTGATTGGTGCATCATCGCGCAGTCGAACAGCCACGAATTCCGGCGGATTGTGCGCGGCAAACGTATTCTGTTTGCCAGAGGGTATGGCCCTTACATATGCAGTCAAGAAGGCAGAGACGGCGCGTCTGACTAAGTCGCTATCAGAACCGAGATTGCCTTCAAGCAGGCCGAGATGCAGCACTGCATATCGGTAGTAGCATGCACTGTTGAAATCAACGGTGCCCAGCATTCCAGAAACGGCCTCATCTCCCGCTGCCAAGTCATCAACTGCAGTAAAGAAGTCGAACTCACGCTCGACTCGGTGCGTGCTAATTGCATGGGCAACTTGGGCTGCAGCATCGACGTTGAAGTCTTTTGCGTCAGCAAGCATACGACCGAAGAGTGCGACATCTACAGCACGG
>CAINNX010000175.1 GCA_903851305.1 uncultured Hyphomicrobiales bacterium
GCTTTCTGGATTGCTTCGCCTTCGGCTCGCAATGACGGCAGACCGCCCCTACAGCGCGCGGGTCACATCATCGAACAAATCGTCCACCGTCAGTGGCTTGGGCAACAATCCCTGCTCGGTGGAAAAATCGAGAGCCATTTGCAGGCTCTTGCGGTTTGGCTCAACGCCAAAGGGCGCCATTTTCGCTGCGGCCTCGGGTGCCGCGGCATTGGCCTCCGACAACATGCGATAGACCTCACGCACCACATCTGGCCGTTCTTTGGGCAAGTCTGAATGAACGCAGAAAATATGATTGATCGGCACATGCATGCCGTATTTGGCCAGCCATTCCTTGGCGAGCACATCGGGCTGCGGGAAAAGATGCTTGAAACCAGGCACATCCGGCAATTTATCGCCCAGCACTGCCGCCACCACATCGCCATCGGCGAGCAATTGCTCCAACGTTTGCCCCGGCTGGACGCGTGTGCAATTGGCCGGATCAACAAATTCCAGCACATGGGGATCTTCCACGGTCACCCAATGAATCTTGCTGAGATCCACACCATATTCATGTTGCAAAATGCCACGCACCCACATGACCGTGGTCACTGAATAAGCACGAATGCCAACCTTCTTGCCTTCCAGATCTTTCGGCGTCACCCCGCCCCGGTTGGCGTTGAACGCAATCGTGTGATGCTGCGTGCGGCTCACCACGGGTGCCGGCAAAGCCACCAGCTTCTTGCCAAAAGCCTTAGCCTGGAAATAGGTCGCAATGGCCAGCTCACCGGCTGTAAAAGCCCCCTCACGCACCATAGGCTTGAAACCCTGATTGGCGGTCTTGGGTCCGGCAAAATCAAATTCCACCAGATCGGAGCGGATGGAGCCATCCTTCAGCGCAAGGCTCACCGGATGGTCCGCTAGATTGGTGCGAAGCGTCACTTTGCCCGTGGCCGGAAATGTCATGTTACCCTCTTCTCGTCGTCTTGTTTGGCCCCAAGCTAGATCAGCTTGGCCAAGCCGCACCAATTCAAACTCCGACAAGACCGATACAAACCGCACCTATCGCCTCGTCGGAAAACCGACAGTATCAACTCAGCTATCAACCTTATAAACTTGGACTTTACAAGAAAAGGCCCTGCAAATGGCGGGGACAATCGAAGGGTCTGGGGCGATGGGCGATTATACCAACATGTCGTCTTATTACGATGTGATCATGACGTCGGGCTATTACAACTATGCGCAGATCGTTGACGATCTTGAGCAACACGGGCCTTTCGCCCATATTCTTGAAGTCGGTTGCGGCACCGGCCTTATTCTGGAAGAATTTGGCCGTCGCAATGGATCCGCGCGCATCACCGGAATTGATCTGACCGAGGCCATGCTGAAACAGGCACGCGCCAGACTTGAAACATTCTCTGCCATTGATCTTCGCCAACAAAATGTCTGTTCACTGCATCTGGGAAAAAGTTTCGATGCCGCCTTCTCCTATGGTGGCGTCTGGTATTTCGTGATCGATGGCGATCAGGAGCCCTTTATGGTGAGCCATATTCCAGGCGATAGCGACAACCGCATGGGGCTTGAAAAACTGGCCCAGCATATTGCCCCCGGCGGCATGTTCTTGCTGGGCATTCAAGGCCCGCATTTCGATTATGAAAAACCGATCTCCAACGGCATGACCTATGCGCAGAAAATCGAGCCCCATGCCGACGGCTTTATCAAACATTATTATCTGCTCGACCAAGGACAGCGCGTGATGGAACAGACCATCAATTACCGCACCTATTCTTGGGACGAGACAGTCAGCCTGTTGGCTGCACTTGGCTTCACGCCTGTGCCGCGCTCCGGCGATAAATTTCTCGCGTTCCGCAAGGCGGCCTGAACCGAATGAGCCAAGAGACCATCCTTTTCATTGGCACAGGCAATATGGGCCATCCCATTGCCGCCAATCTTCTGCGGGCCGGCTATTCGCTCACCCTGGCTGATCTGGACCCAGAAAAGTTTGCAGACCTCCTATCCTTGGGAGCAAGCGCGGCGGGTGATCTGCGCGAAGAAGCAGCCCGCGCTGATCTGGTCTTTCTCTCTCTGCCCGGTCCGGCCGAAGTCGAAGCCCTGCTCTTCGGGCAAGGCCTGCTGGCAGCCATGAAGACAGGTGCAGGCCTCATCGACACGACAACCAGCTCGGTTGAACTGGCGCGCCGCATCAGCAAAGACACAGAACCGCGCGGCATTGCCTATCTCGAAGCCCCCGTCACCAATGCCATTGATGGCGCACGCGCCGGCAAGCTTGGTATTTTCGCGGCAGGATCGAAAGTCGCTTACGACAAATATCTGCCGCTGTTTCGGGTGATCGGCGAAAAAATCTTCCATGTCGGCCAGCACGGCAATGGCGCGACGGTGAAGCTCATCACTAATCTTCTGTGGTTCGTGCATGCGGCTGCCATTGGTGAAGGCCTAATGCTGGGTGCCAAAGCCGGTGTGCCGCTCGATATTGTGGCTGCCGCCATTCAATCGAGTGCGGGCGCGTCATGGGTCGCTGACCACGACATCCCCTCCATTTTTGCTGGCCATTATGATCCTAGCTTCTCGCTCGATCTGTGCTGCAAGGATTTGCGTCTCGCGCATGAGATTGCCGAGGAACAGGGCGTCGAGTTGAAAATGGGCAAGCTCGCCCGCGAGCTGTTTGAGACCGCGCGCCAAACCTATGGCGGGGACGCCGCCGAATTGCATGTGGCCCGCCTCATCGAAGAGCAGGCCGGTCTGTTGCTGCGCCCGCCACACGGTGAAAAAATATGAGCCGCGAGAAACAATCCCGCCTTTTGGCGCAAGCCCATCATCACATGCCGCAAGGTGTCGCGGAAAATTACCGCTACTGGGGCGAAGACCGCACACTCTTCATCGAAAGCGCTGAAGGCTGCCGCCTCACCGATTGCGACGGCAAAACTTACGTCGATTTCCGCCTTGGCTATGGCCCGATCATTCTGGGCTATCGCGACAAGCGCGTCGATGGCGCTGTCATTCGCCAGATTTCAGACGGCGGCACATTGTCAGGATTTTCGACCCCGCTCGACATCAAAGTCGTGCAACAGGTCAAAGCGCTCTGCCCCAATATCGAAAAAATGCGCTTTGCCAATTCCGGCACAGAAGCCGTTATGGGCGCTGTGCGCACGGCGCGCGGTTTCACCAAGCGCAAACATGTCGCCATTGTCGAGGGCTCATTCCACGGACTTTATGACGAGATGATGTGGAAGTCGGATCTCGAAAACTGGGATCCCAAAGGCAAGGCCGAACCGCAAGTTATTCCCTTTGGCGCGGGCATCCCCGACAAGACTCGTGATCTGATCAGCCTCATCCGGCTGAACGATTACGATATGGTGGAAGCCCTGATGCGTGACCAGGGCGATGATCTCGCCGCTGTTCTGCTTGAGCCCATCATCGGCAATGCAGGCTCGATTGCAGCCACACATGACTGGCTGCAATTCCTGCGTGATCGCTGCACGCAAAATGGCACCATGCTTATTCTGGATGAAGTGAAAACCGGCTTTCGTGTCGCACCGGGTGGCGCGCAACAGCTCTATGGCATTCATGCTGATCTAACGACCTATGCCAAAGCCATGGGCAATGGCTATCCGGTGGCAGCCTTTGGTGGCCGCGCCGATATCATGGATTGCGTGGGCGCTTTCAAAGGCGGCGTGGTGCATGGCGGCACTTACACCGCCAATCTGATTGCTTTATCGGGTGCCTCAGCAACCCTCGACATTCTGGCCAACACAAATGCTTATGAGACGATCAATCAAGCGGGTGCCAATATCCGCGATTGTCTGGGCCGTGTCTTTACCGCGGCCGGCATTGAACATTGCTTTGCCGGACCGCCTGCCATGTTCGGCATTCATTTCCTGAACAAAGTGCCGACCAATTATCGCGATTGGCGCGTGACCGATTCCGAGCTCTACGCCAAATTCGCCTGGAAGCTGATCGACCACGGCATCATGCTGGAGCCCGACTCCCGCGAGCCGTGGTTCATCTGCGAAGCCCATGGCGAGGTTGATCTGGGCTGGCTGGAAGATATGGCAACGCGTGCGATGGCCGAGGCTAAGGGGTAATAGCCGGCACCGTCATTACGAGCCGAAGGTAAAGCAATCCAGAAGCCTCACGTGTAACCTCTGGATTGCTTCGCTACGCTCGCAATGACGAAACCAAGGCAACATCCCCGCAACAACGTCATTGCGTGCCAAGGGCGAAGCAATGAAGTGATAAAGCCTACATCGCTGACAGAATATGATTGCGCAGTACGGGATAAATCTGACTTTCCCATTTCTTGCCATTAAACACACCATAATGGCCCACACCGGGCTGCATGTGATGGCTCTTCATATAGGGCTTCAACCCAGAACACAGATCTTGTGCGGCGAGTGTCTGGCCGACGGCACAAATATCGTCCTTCTCGCCTTCGACCGTCAGCAGAAACGTCTTGCGAATGGCGGAAGGATCTACCCTCTCGCCTCCAAACATCATCTCGCCCTTGGGCAATTGCGCATTCTGGAAGACATTGCGAATGGTCTCCAGGTAAAACTCTGCCGGCAAATCCATGATCGCAAAATATTCTTCATAAAAATCGCGGATCTGGTCTGCTTTGCCGTCATCCCCTTTGAGGCGATGTTGAAACATATCTGCAAAACTTTTCATATGCCGTTTGGTATTCATGCTCATGAAAGCAGACAATTGCAAAAAGCCCGGATAAACTTTCCGGCCTTGGCCCTTCATATTGGCCGGCACGGTTGAAATCAGCTTACTTTCAAACCAGTCGTAAGGCTTGCTATTGGCCAGTTCATTCACTTTTGTCGGCGCAATGCGGACATCAATCGGGCCTGCCATCAAGGTCAAACTTGCAGGTTGGCAATTGTCCTTGCGTGCAGCCAGCACGGCTGTTGCTGCCAACGCTGCCACAGTTGGTTGACAGACAGCCACAAGATTGCAGCCTTCACCAATCTGCTTGGTGAAATCGATCACATATTGGGTGAAATCATCAAGACCAAAGCCGCCTGCATCAAGCGGAATATCACGGGCGTTTTTCCAGTCGGTAATGTAGACATCAAAATCACGCAGCAAGGTGTGCGCGGTGCCGCGCAACAAGGTTGCAAAATGGCCTGACATGGGCGCGATGAGCAAAACCTTCGGCTCATTGGCAATGCCCTGCTTTTTGAAATGCAACAGCGAACCAAACGGCAGATCAAGCACCACTTCTTCAACCACCGGCACCTTGATGCCTTTGATCTCAACATGGCACAGGTCAAAGTCAGGCCGTGCATGCGTGAAACCCGTGAGCGCCATCAATTCATAATAAGCCCCGGCCGTGCGCCACGGGCTGACAATATCACCAAACCGTGCCTCTAGCAGAACGCGCCGTAACTGTACGGACATGTCCCGCAGGGGATCGGTTGCATCAGCCAGTGCCTGATAAGTGGAATATGTCATAGCCCCAACCAATTGTGTCTCTGGGTGCTAAGCAATGCATATGCCACTGGCATGACGGTTGCTTGAATAGAAGGTGAAACGAAAGCCCTGAGCCCCTTCATGACAAGCGCCGCCCTGACTTTGAGTAGCAAAAATTATTCATCCTGGTCGTTTCGCGCCTGGCTGATGGCTAAAATGTCGGGCATTGACTTCGAAGAAGTCATTCTGCCACCGGATGATACAGCAGCGCGCGCAGAAATTCTGTTGCTCTCGCCCTCCATCCTTGTGCCCTGCCTGACATATGAGGGGATGAAAGTCTGGGACACGCTGGCCATTGGCGAGTTCCTCAACGAAGTCGCCCCAAATGCAGGCCTATTGCCCAAGGGGCAGGCAGAGCGTGCCCATTGTCGATCCATCTGTGGTGAAATGCATTCGGGCTTTGTGTCGCTGCGCTCGGCCCTGCCAATGAACATCAAAGGCCATTACCCGGGTTTCAAAATCTGGTCGAAGGCGGGGTCTGACATTGAGCGCATCACGAGCATCTGGCGCGAATGTCTGGGTGCTTATGGGGGACCTTGGCTGTTTGGCGACTTTTCTATCGCCGATGCCATGTATGCGCCTGTCGCCACGCGCTTTGCCACTTATGACGTCAAACTGGATTCTGTTTCAGCCGCCTATGCAGAGCGCATCTTGGCGCATCCTTTTGTCATCGAATGGAGTGAGGCCGCCAAACTCGAGAAAGAAGAGATCGAGGAATTGGACGTGGAGTTTTAATATTCAAGAAAGGGAGTTGGGACATGCTGGAAAAAGCCGCTACCAAATTTACCCATATCAAGCCCGATGACGTGGCCTGGCGTGAAGAAGGCTTGCGCGACTTTTTTCTCTACAAAGATCTTGGCATCAAGGATGCCACCCATGGCAAGGTGATCGCCCATTTGGTGAAAGCCAATATGCCGCCTGAAAAAGGCACGGGCTGGCACATTCATGTCGCCGACTTCCAGATCGTCTATATGACAAAGGGCTGGGCGCGCTTCATCTATGATGGCAAGGAACATCTGGTGGAAGCGGGTGATTGCGTGCACCAACGCCCCGGCATTGTGCATTATCTTTTCGACTATTCGCCCGATATGGAATATTTGGAAATCGTCTCGCCAGCTGATTTTGGCACGCTGGATGTGGAAGGCCCAGGCTTTGATCCGCCTGCCCCCTCAGCTTGGACTTAAAGAGTTGAAGACCTCCGTCTGCTCCGTCATCCTGTCGTAGAAGTCGAATCACGGGGGGCGTGCTGATGCGTTGTCATTTCTGCGACGGAACCGGCATGCGCCGGATTGGACAAGAACTCGCCCCTTGCGTGGAATGTGGCGGCTGCGGTGTCGCCCATTGCTGCGACGGGATCCAATCTTGCTGCGAGATCGCGGGCGATGACCGCTTGGCTCCGATCAAAGAAACGCAGCTCCATCCGGTGCCCCATGGTGTGTCGGGGGAGTAACTTTTCCTCATCATTGCGAGCATAAAAAAAGGCCCGGATCACTCCGGGCCTTTTTCCGTCTTAGAGGTTCATCTGCCCTTCTTCGCGATAGACAAAGGTCTCTTCGCTTTCGAAGGCGCGCACTTGCGGGGCCACGCCTGGCAGACCGAGCTTGGTCCATTCCGCCGCAACCTTTTCATAGGTCGATTGGCGCAAGGTCGTGCGTGTCGAGAACACCGGAATATAGCGGTGATCCTTGCATGCATTGATCAGCGCCTTTGAACCATAGGGGCGCTTGTCGGGCGGATTTTGCGACGGATCGAGCGGCGTCGACCATGTGTTGCGCATGATGTCGATGTCATCGATCGGGTTGCAGCGCGACGCCATGGCCCAGATCACCTGATCCATATCGGTCGGATCGACATCATGATCCACCGCCACAATCCACTTGGTGTAATAGGCACCACCGGGAACCTGCGCGGTCAGCGCCAGAACCTGTGCGGCGTGTCCAGCATATTTTTGCTCCATGGCGACAACCACCATGCCGAAGCCGCCAGCGGCTGCGGGGTGCGAATAGACGCCGTGAATGCCCGGAATCCCGAGCTTGTCGAGATCGTCCCAGATTTTTGCCGAGCGAATGATCGAGAAGAAACCAGATTGTTCGCAAGACGGATAATCCGCCATAAGCGCATTCGTCAGGATCGGCTTGTTGCGATAATGCACAGCCGTGATGTGCACCAAGGGGCAGGCGGCTTCCGGCTTGCCGTAATAGCCGGTGAATTCACCAAACGGGCCTTCAGGCGCCATCCCGCCGGGGCGGATTTCACCTTCGACGACCAGCTCCGCATGAGCGGGGATCAACAGATCGGTTGTCTTGCCCTTTACCACCGGCACGGGACCACCCTTGATGCCGCCGGCATATTCATATTCGGAGACATTTTTCGGGAAGCTCTGCGAGCCGACCAGCATGTAGAGCGGATCAATGCCCCAAGCCGCCGCCACTTGCAGTGACTTGCCCTGCTCCCAAGCACGCGCAATGTGCAAACGCGCATCCTTGCCCGGCGACAGATAAAGACCTGTCGTGTTCTTGCCCTGCAACATCATGCGATAGGTGCCGACATTCAGATAATTCGTGTCGGGATCGCGCGTGATCACCGCATCTGCCGTGCCCGCATAGCGACCACCATCGCGCGGCCAATGTTTGGGGATCGGCAAGAGGCCAAGATTGACGTCATCGCCGAAAACCGAATTTTCATAGACGCTGGCTTCAGCGGCGGCGATTTCCTTCGGAGGAATGCGCGAGCGCAGCTTGTCCTTGGTGCGGCGAATGAGTTCGACTGTCGGCGTGTTGGGATCTTCGCCCAGCGTCAGCGCAATACGGCGCACGGATGGCCCGAGCACATTCCACAACGAGCGCGCACCAATGGGCGAGTTCTCAAACCCCTTGATGTTATTGTAGAGGATCGCGGGCGAAGGTTTCTGCTTGGCGACGAGATAACCAATCGCGCTCATCTCTTCGTCGCGCTCGACAGGCTCCTTGACCTCGCAAAGCTCGCCGATCTCGGCCACTTGTTTCAGCCAGTCGCGCAAATCATTGATGGGCGCGCGCTTCGACTCGGTCATATTCATCTCCCCTTGTAACTCGGTCCGTCATTGCGAGCGTAGCGAAGCAATCCAGAAAAGCGCCGGCTTGCTTCGTCGCTTGCACTCCTCGCAATGACGGCGAAGAGACGGCTTCTCGACCAAGCAAATGCGCGATTTTGCTCAAAATCGCAAGTCGTGAGAAAATGCGTCAAAAGGAAGCTCCCAATGGCCCCTCAGCCCCTCCTATCCCTTGCCGCTCTCACCATTCTTGACGCTGGCCCCGCAGGCCAGATTCGGGCTGCAGCCGCAGCGGGTTTCAAATCTGTGGGCCTGCGCCTCCATCCGCTGCTGGCCAGCGACCCTGTGGTCGCGGGCACACCCCTGGCTGATGAGGTGCGCAAGCTGATGCGCGAAACAGGTCTGCAATTGCTCGAAGTGGGCGTCTTTCCCATCAAGCCCGATCTGCAAGTTGAGAGCCTACGGCCCGTGCTGGCGCTGTCAGCAGAACTGGGCGCACGTTTCATTGTCTGCCCCGTGGAAGATGGGGATGAGACACACCGCCTCACAACCTTGCGGGCGCTGTGCGATCTCTGCACCACCTTCCATCTCGGCGTGCTGGTCGAGTTCAATCCCTATTCCGCCTGCCGTTCGCTGGCGGAAGCGCGCACATTGGTGCTGGCAACGGAGCGTCCCAATGCCGCTCTGGTAATCGACCTTTTGCATTTGTCGCGCTCGGGCGGCCGTGCGGGTGATCTACGAGCTGTCGAGCCGCATCTCTTGCAACTGGTGCATTATTGCGATGCCGCACCCATGCCAGAGGGTGTGCGCTCGATTGAAGACCTTCGCACAGAATCACGCACAGCACGTCGCCTGCCCGGCGAGGGTGTGTTGCCCTTGAAAGATTTGCTGGCCGCTTTCCCTGTTGGCACGCCAATCAGCGTGGAAGCGCCGTCAAAGACTCTGGCTGGCTTGAGTGCAGAAGAACGGGCGAAGAAGGTGTTGGAAGCGACAGTGTCGTCATTGCGAGCGTAGCGAAGCAATCCAGAAAAACTTCACCTGAGATCTGGATTGCCGCGTCGGCCTTCGGCCTCCTCGCAATGACGGACCTAAAGGCCCGTCACTTAGCCCCCTTCGGAAACTTCCCCGGCCAGCTCACAATAAATTCCGGCAGCGCCTCCAGCGGCACATCTGTCTCGCTGGCGACAACCTTGTCCTGCACCGAAATACCCGCGTCATGCACCGTCTTGGTTGAGCCTGACACCAGCGGGTGCCACCATTTCAAATCTTCACCATCCGCCAGCAGTTTGTAAGCGCAGGTCGGTGGTAGCCAACGCAATGTGCGCACTTCTTCCGGTGTCAACTTCACGCAATCGCGCACGCGGCGACGGCGTTGCTTATAATCCGTGCAGCGGCAGGTTTTGCCATCGAGCAATTTGCAGCCGACAGAGGTGAAGTAAATCTCGGCCGTATCCTCATCCTCAAGCTTGACGAGGCAGCAACGGCCACAACCATCGCACAGGCTTTCCCATTCCTCTTTGGAAAAATCTTCAAGCTCGCGCCCTTTCCAGAAAGGGGCTGACGCCTTTTTCTTGGCGGGCGCTTTGGGCGCGGCTGCGCGCTTGGAAACCGGAGGCATTTGGGTGTCTTTCACAAGATCAGGCTTGTTGGCGTGCCTTCTCTCTGGGACGCAGACAGGCCTGCGTCAAGCTCTGCCTGCTTCAAATTCCGCGCATGACCAAATCATAAAACCTGATCAAGCTTGCCGCTTGCGCGGCGCGCGCGTGGGTTTGCTGGGCTTCGCCTTACTCTCTTCCTCATGGCGATGATAGCGCACGCCTGTAAAAAACAAGACCTGACATGGTCCCTCAGGGCGCTGTTCAGCACCCTTTCGTCGCCGTTTGAACGCAATCACATTCGCCATCGCACCGCTCTCCGTTTGAGAGATCCTTCGGGCAGGTAGACGCATATTCATACAACACAGCCATGACAAACTTGGGAAGGTTAACACCGTGTCAACGAAAAGGCCCTAAACTACCCTTTGAGTTTTAGAGTGTGTGTCCGCGATGCGTCTTTTCGCCCAAGATCTGACCACTGACACGTTGCAGCATATCGCCGCGCGTGGCTTGAGCGAGGCTGGCGGCCCCAAGCCCCTGCTGCTGCGCGTGCTGGTCGATCTGTTTGTGCGCCGTGCTTCTCACAGTGATGACGAGATCCAGCATTTTGCCGAGATCGCCTATACGGTTTTACCCGGCGCGACCGCTGCTGAAATCGACCATGCGGCCATGCGGCTGGCGCGCCATCCCTCGGCCCCGGGTGAATTGCTCGATTTGCTGGCCACGCGTGCGCGCGAGGGCGCGCTCGCTTTGCTCACCCATTCACGACGACTTGCCACGCGCGTGCTGCATGACGCTGCGGCAAACGGCTCACCCCAAATCGCACAGGCACTGGCAGCGCGCAATGATCTTGACCCCCTGACCATCAGCTTGCTCATCGCACGGCCAGACCCAAAAGTGCATCTGCGTCTGGTCCAAAATCATGCAGCACCGATAAGCGACCACATCGGCATTCTTGTAGAACGTGCAAAAGACAATGCGGATCTGGCGCGCGCACTTTGCGAGCGCCTGCCCCGACGCGCCGAATGCTGGGCGCTGTTTGTGCAAGCCACACGCCCGTCTCGCCTGATCATGATTGGCGCCGCACAGCACCAGCTGGGCTTTCAGGAGACACACGCATCACTCATACTGGAGGCTACCAATCAGACCGCACTGCGTCGTCTACAAGCAGCTGCTCAAGAGACATACAACACTCAAGCGGCCTTTATCGAAACTCTGACAGATGTGCTGCCCTGCGCCCCTGAAACCGCATGCGAGCTTACACAAGATGCAGGCGGTGAGCCGCTCGTGCTCGTGCTGCGCGCTTTGGGCGCGGAACCTCAGATGGTGAAAGATATCGCGCAATCATTGCAACCTGATTTGACCCAAGGCCAATTGATCTGGCGTCAATCACTGGCGGCCAGCCTGCCCAGCCGCGTCGCGCAAGAGCTGGTGGCATGTCTCACGGGCGCGCGCATGAGCCCGCACCACCAGCCTCTATACGATCAGGATTTTGCAGCTGCCCATCCTTTGGCGCACAAACGCCCAGATAGCAGTAGCGCGCAGGCACTCACCGCTTAACTCATCTCGGCAAGATCGAGAAATGAACGGCCTTTGGCATCTTCCACCTCAATGAACCAGAGGTCGGGATCAAACGAGATTTCTTTCTTGATCCGTGCCTCTGTGTCGGCGCTGTCGATCCACTCATCCTTGTGCAACCGCATCCACAGACGATCGATACCATCGCGTCCGGCCAATTCGATTTGCGGCGCAGGCCCATAAAGGGCCGCGCGCCCATCCAGCCGATCAACTTTGACAAAAATAGCGCCAGCCTCTGGTGAGCCACGGCGGCGCAAAGCCGCAAAGGATCCTTCCACACCGCAGCGACGCAAATAGGCAGCCACAAAAATATCGGCGCGTAAATGCATCAGGGAATCGCAATGCCGCTTTTGGCACCCAGTTCGCGCAACGTGCGCGGGTTCAATTCGCCGGTAACATTGAGCTTGCGCGATTGCTCGAACATTTGCAGCGCCTGGCGCGTGCCCGTGCCCATGACGCCATCAGGGCGCACGGTATAACCCAATTTCAAAAGGGCTTTTTGAACAGCCAGAACACGCAGATTGTCTTGCGGATCCTCCGGCATGGCGCCCAACAATGCACCAATCTGATCTTTGGGCAAAGCCGCCACGCGAGCGGGTGCCGCTGCCGGTGCAGCCGCAACAGGTGCTGATGCTGGTGGGGGTGCAGCTTCAATCAATTTGGCAATGGAGGCCTGCGGCACAGGGGCTTCGGCTTGACGCGGCGCCGATGGCTGCACAGCAACGGCCTGTTGCACGGGGCGCGCGATCACTGGTCCTGCAAAAATGGGTGCTGGATGACGCGCTGTCTGGAAGAACAATGCATTGGCAGCAACACCGACAAACACACCGGCGAAGACCACACATCCAAAGGTGCGGCCGGGATGGCGCGCGACGGCGCTCATCAATTTGATGAAAGCACCCGGCTCACGTCGCGCCATTTTCTTGGGTCGGCGCGGTGCAGTCAAAGTGAAATCATTCGAGGATCGGGCGAGAGCTTCACGCAATTTTCTTCACCATCATCATATCGGAAAGTGGAGTCGCAACAGGTTGCGGCACGGAGAGAGTGGCAAAAGACCGCTCACGGACTGTTGTCTGGCCTATGGCCTGCGTTCTGCCATCCAAGGGCAGACGAATGGTCACGCATGTGCCTTGGCTCAGCGTGCTTTCAATTTTCATCGCCCCGCCTTGCAAGGTGACGAGGTCTTTGACCAGTGCCAAGCCGAGGCCCGAGCCTTCAATTGTCCGCGCGTCGCGATTTTGCGCTTCATAATAAGCTTGTCCGAGTTGCGCCATCTCGTCCGGCGCAATGCCGCGCCCCGTGTCGCTTATGGCCAGCAGCAAATCCTGACCTGCTTGCTGGGCGTGAATGGTAACACTGCCACCGCGCGGGGTAAATTTGATCGCGTTCGAGACAAGATTGATCAAAATCTGACGGCAAGCGCGCTTGTCTGCCAACATATCATGCGCCTCGCGCTGCACTTGGCGGCGCAAGGCAATGCCTGCTTGTTCAGCCTGCAAACGCATCATGTCGCAACATTCATCGACCAGATCAGCAAAACACAATTCTTCATGCGTCAATACCAATGCGCCGGCCTCGATCTGTGACATGTCAAGAATGGAATTGACCAGCGACAACAAATGTTGGCCCGAAGCATGGATGATGCCTGCATATTCGCGCCGCAAATGTTCGTCCTTTGCCTGATCAGCGCCCAGAATTTCGGAAAAGCCGATGATCGCGTTGAGCGGTGTGCGCAGTTCATGGCTGACATTGGCAATCAGCTGGTTTTTCCAATCACTGTCAGGCATGTCTGCCGCGCGTTTGGCTGCGACAATGGCTTCGGCTTCCACCAGCACGCTGACATCGCGGATGAGGCCCATGACATGGTCCGCGTCAATGGCTTTGAGCCTCAATTCAAGGGTCGCAAATACAGGGGTCACAAATCGACCGCGCGCACTTTCTTCATCGCGCAGATGCACACGCACACGAAGCATCTGCACATCTGCGTGATCGAGCGCATTGCCCAGCGCCTTGATCAGGGCGGGGCGGTCGGCCATTTGCACCCGCTCGAAAAAGCCGCGCCCTGCAAGATCACGCCGTGCAAGACCAAACCGTTTGGCGCAAGCCTGATCCATATGAGTGACGACCGCAGCGCGCGAGAAATGCAAGCGAGAATCTGCCAGCAGCGCATCAAGTCCGGCCTGTTCCCCCAAGCGCTTGGCATGATCACACTCAAAACCCTCACGTGCCTGCACAAGCTGCGCGACCACATTCACATGGAGCGCCACGCCGACAGCTGCAAACACCAAATCCGTTTTCTGCATGCTGTAGGCTGGCATATGCGCGAATAAAATCGCCAAGACAGCGCTTATGCCAAGGCCAAGCACAATGTCGCGCCGTCCGATGAGCACAGCCTCCAGACAAGCAAGGGACAAACAGGCAAAGCCTGCCAGAAACAAACCAAGCCCCTGAACAAGTATGACCGAGAGTGCTGTGCATGTGATGATCTGCACCAGAGCCGCGGCGATCAGATGACCACGCTGCAACAGCAAGACCCCAGCCAGCGGCAAAATGCAGATCGTAAGCACCAAAATCTGCGCCAGTGGCAAAGCGCCTTGCGCAACCACCAGCAAGGGCACCGCGAGCCCGGCGCCCAGCGGCAAGATCAATGCGCGTCGCAAGCTGGCAGCATGGCGTGCGTGTGCATGCGGCACATCCCGCGCACCTTCATGCACCATCTGGTCGATGAACTTACTCAACGCCACAACACAACCTGACACACAATGCGAAAGGTGCAACATGCGCCCTTCTGATCGCTGATAGTTTCGCGCGCGCAGTCTTAAGGGGGTCCTAAGCGCAGCCAAGCCTGAGCGTCATGAAGGCCACAATGCACGGGTTTTCGACAATATGGTTGAGGCTTTGTTGACGCTATGGGCGCAGTGCTGTCACAGAAAAGACAAGCCATTCGCCGCGCGTATGGTCAATAAAAGATGAACAGGCATAAACGCCAGCAAAAGCGCACCTCGCCATGTGATTGACAGCCCTGTGCATCGCGCCAATGTCATCTCCATGATGTTTCTGTTGCGCTCACTCTTCTGGCTCAGCCTTGTTTACTTCGCCCTGCCCTTGGGCGGGGTCGACCTTGCGTTAGAATGGAACAAGGCAAAGGCAACCGCGACTGAGACTGCAGCCCAAAGCGCCCAGGACTGGTGCGTAAAAGACCTCGTTGCTTGCGCCAAAAATGCGTCTGAGGCTGCCGACCTTCTCGGGCTGACGCCCAAGGAACAGGCCAAAAACGGTATTCAGGACACATTGCGCCCGACCGATTTGCAGCCAGCTTGGCGCGGGCATGAAAAGGCCAAGCCCGCCCGCGGATAAGACTGGCGCAGATGCCTGCAAACGCCATATAGAGAGGCGCAACAGGAAGCGGATCATGGCGGCGACACTCAACGAGATTATCGAAAATTTTGACCTGCTCGACGATTGGGATGATCGCTATCGCTATCTCATCGAACTCGGCCGCGAACTCGCGCCCATGCCAGATAGCGCCCACAATGAAGATAACAAAGTGCGCGGTTGCGCCAGCCAGGTCTGGTTGGAGACGCATGTCGACCAATCGGGCGGCGAGCCGGTGCTCCATTTTCTAGGCGATAGTGATGCCCATATTGTCCGCGGCCTCGTCTATCTCATGATGGCGCTTTACTCGGGCCATCCTGCACGCGAAATCATCGCTACAGATGCACAGCCCTTGTTTGCCAAGCTTGGCCTTGATGCGCATTTGACGCCTCAGCGCTCCAATGGCGTGCGCTCCATGATTGAGCGCATCAAGGCGGATGCCCGCGCCGCACTTGCCAGCGCTTAACTGATCACAGGGCGATAATCAGACGCACCCCAATGGCGCAAATGCGCCTGTCGACTTTTGGGAAAAAGCCCGTAATGACAGGCCAGTTTTGACAATGCGAGATCCAGCACCACGCGTGCAGACCGGCGCGGCCAAGCCCGCTCGGTCTCGACCAATTCAAGACCTTTCAGATTCGCGCAAATATCAAACAACAGGTCGGAAAATTCCGGCCCCACCTCTTGCATGGCACGATCAATTCGCTGGCGTGCAGCCAGTCGGCGCGCCAGCATCGGCATATCTTGCGGCTGATGCTGCCCCTGCACAGCGATGCCATCCCAGCGCGAGCCAATAGCTGGCAGCGTGCGCGCCAAATCAAAATCGCGACGCAAACGCTCACCAGCTTGAAACAGTTCGGGCGCCAACAAAGGCGCCCCATCGCGCCCGCGGCGACGCGCCAACCAGGCAAGTGGCGTTTCCGCTTCATCCAGAAGCAACCCGCCGTTCTGGCGCAGCGCGCCTTTCATCGCGCGCACAGGCTCCAGTCCATGCGCCCCTTGAACCAAAGCGGCACGCTCGCGACCCGCCTGCGTCAAAGCCATGCGGGCGCGGCGCGAGGGGCCCGCCTCCTGCCAAGCAGCCAAGCCCGCGGCCACCAAAGTCTCGCCCGCCTCTGGGGTAAAGCGCCCGCTCTCCACCGAGACACCCCGCCTTGGCACCACCGCCCGCAGAGCCTCGCCGTCAGACAGCCAAGCATATGAATTTTCAGGATAAAGCGCCAAAAGCAGGCGATCGGATGAAGCCAAAGACATGATCAAAACTCCTCAAAACAATGAGGAGAGTGTAAAGCAGGATTATTTACCTATGCAAGGACTTTTTACACATTATCTCACCGTCGTTTCGAGCAGAGCGAAGCAAGGCGCCTGATGGACCTCGCGCATCAGCTGGCTTTGCAGTCAGCGCCTTGGCAAAATTCAAATTTTTGGAGGACCCATTTTAACCGCGAAAATGTGTCGGCTCGGTATCGAAGCATTCGTCACAATGGTAACCTATGATCGGCTCCAGATGATCACTGACGATTGTTTTATCTTAAAAGCCCTGACGAACCCCAATCAGCATACCGTCAAGATCATTTAAGACGGTTCTTATGTTGATACTGACCTCAAGGGCATCAAGGGTAAAGCGCCCTTCATCTCTGGTTTTCTTTAAACTTCTCATACTCGTGTCGAGAATGGGATCACTCTCATAACGCTCGCAGGGCTTGTTCAACATCCCAGCCGAAAAAGCCTGAAACTAAGCCAAAATCAAAATTGATCATTTCAATAACCCAACAAAAAATTGCGGGATAGCTAAGCCACGATCCATTTGGAAAAAACTATCCTATTGTCATTTAACCGGACGGCGGCGTTGTTGGCCCAGACCCATTTCTTTAGCGAGCCGGGAGCGTGCATGGGCGTAATTGGGGGCGACCATCGGATAGTCGGCGGACAGGCCCCATTTCTCGCGGTAATCTTCCGGCGACATATTATATTGCGTGCGCAAATGCCGCTTCAGCGATTTGAACTTCTTCCCGTCTTCCAGGCAAATGATGTGATCATCCGAGACTGACTTTTTGATCGCCACCGCCGGCTTCAAAGCCTCCGCCACAACGGGAGCGGCACTACCACCCGCCAAGCGCAGCAGTGAAGCGTGCACATTGCCAATCAGGCCGGGCAGATCTGTTGGTGCCACACTATTGTTGCTGACATAGGCAGCCACGATTTCTGCCGTCAGGTGAATGGTACCATTGGGGAAGGCGTCATCTTTCATATCAGGACTTCAATTCTGGAGTGTTGTTTGGGAATAAATGCCACCGATCAGAATCGATCCGTGGGCATCTCGTCACCTTGGACAGTTAGAGGCTTGGACAAACCCTTCGCAAGCATTCAGGGCGTCACAAAAGGACGCAGGAGATGTAATGTCAGATAAAGGCGAAGGTTTGACGATGTATAACGCCGCCCGCCAGTCGAGGATTTGAGAACATGACGCAACAAGCACCAACCAACCCGCCCCGCACCCCCAAGCGGCCCCATGCCTATAGCGTCCATGGCGTTCAGCTGGTCGATGATTATGCCTGGCTCAAGGCGGAAAACTGGCAGGAGGTCTTGCGCGATCCCAAAGTTCTGCCAGCCGACATTCGCGCCGTGCTCGAGGCCGAAAATGCCTATGCCAGCGCTATGCTGGAGTCGACACAATCCTTGCGCGATCATCTGTTCATCGAATTGCGCGCCCGCATCAAGGAAGATGATGTCGATGTGCCAGCCCCCGATGGCGCCTATGTATATTACCGCAAACATCGCCAAGGCGGACAGCATCCGCTTTTCTGTCGTCGCGGGCGCGAGAGCGCAGGCGATGAAGAGATCATGCTGGATGGTGATGCACTGGGCGACGGCAAAGCCTTCTTCCAGTTTGGTGGTGTGTGCCCCTCGCCCGATCACAAGCTTGTTGCCTGGTCATCTGACGACAAAGGCTCGGAACTTTTCACCATGCGTGTGCGCGATCTCAGCACAGGCCATGATCTGCCGGATGAAGTGATCGAAACTTCGGGTGGGGCTGTCTGGAGTGCGGATGGCACAAGCTTTCTCTACGTCCAGATGGATGACAACCACCGCCCGCATTGCGTCATGCTGCACACGCTTGGCACACAGCAGGCAGATGATCGTCTCATCTACAAGGAAAGCGATCCAGGCTGGTTTGTCGGCATTTCGCGCACGCAGTCACGCCGCTTTTGCGTGATCGAATTGCATGACCACGCCTCCGCCGAAGCGCGTCTGATTGATCTGGAACAGATCGACACCCCACCGCGTCTGGTAGCCGCCCGCAAAGATGGCTTACGTTATGATGTGGAGCATCACGGAGAGCGCCTGATCATCTGCACCAATGCCGATGGCGCGGAAGATTTCAAACTCGTCACAGCCGATCTCGCCACGCCTGACCAATGGCAAGACTTTCTGCCCCATCAGCGCGGGCGCATGATCATGTCTTTTGTGCCTTTTGAAAAGCACATGGTGCGGCTGGAGCGCGAGAACGGCCTGCCGCGTATCATCATCCATGATTTTGACAGCGGCGGAGAAAGACCCATTGCCTTTGATGAAGAGGCCTATTCGCTCGGCCTCGAAAACATGTTGGAGTTTTCGACGAAAACTTTGCGCTTTTCTTATTCTTCCATGACAACGCCCCGCGAAGTCTATGATTATGATATAGCCAGCGGCACACGCATCTTGCGCAAGCGCCAGGATATTCCCTCCGGCCATGAGGCGAGCCTCTATGTCACGCGGCGCATTTATGCGCGCGCCCATGATGGCGAAGAGGTCCCCGTCTCCCTGCTCTATCGCAAAGACACGACGCTTGATGGTTCAGCGCCACTGCTCCTGCAAGGCTATGGCGCTTATGGCCATGCCAGCCCCGCATCTTTCTCGGCGCATCGCTTCTCGCTGGTGGATCGCGGCTTTGTTTATGCCATCGCCCATATTCGTGGCGGCACGGACAAAGGCTGGCACTGGTATGAAAACGGCAAACTGGAACACAAGCCCAATACGTTTGCAGATTTCATTTCAGCGGCTCGACATTTGTGTGCGGAAAACTTCACGCGATCTGGGCGCATCATTGCGTTGGGTGGCTCGGCTGGAGGCATGTTGATGGGCGCCGTAGCCAACCAGGCACCGGACCTGTTTGGCGGCATCATTGCCGATGTGCCATTTGTTGATGTGCTCAACACCATGCTGGATGCTGAATTGCCACTCACACCGCCAGAATGTGTTGAATGGGGCAATCCGGCAGCGGATGAAAAAGCCTTCCGCACCATCCTGTCCTATTCACCTTACGACAATGTGCGCGCGCAGCCTTATCCGGCCATGCTGGTAGAAGCTGGCCTTACCGATCCGCGTGTAACCTATTGGGAGCCTGCCAAATGGGTCGCTCGTTTACGCGAGACCATGACGGGGGGCGGGCCCATCATTCTCTACACCAATATGGAAGCAGGCCATGGCGGTGCGGCGGGTCGCTTTGATGCTCTCAAAGACATTGCGCGCGAATATGCTTTCGCCATTGATTGTGTGCAGGGCCACGAGGGGTGAGGGCGATGTGCCCTCACGCACCGCGTTCAATAAAATCCTTCAGCTCGATCAGCGAGCTGAACCGGAATGTGCCGCCGGCTGTATCAGCTGTGATCGAACCATCCGAATACATGATATAAGCCACATCATTGGCGCTGTAGCGGCCAATCTCGACAGGTTCGTCAGCATCTGGGCTTTGCTCTGTAGGTTCACCAGCAGACATTGATGCGGCCGCGTATTTCTCGTCCGCCTGCGCGCGGCGCTGCGAGGGCGGCACAAAAGGCTGCGGCGCAGTTTCTGCTTCGTCCGTACCTGCCAATGCACGCTCTAACCAATCAGCGCTAAACGGATCTGGGGTTTGCTCCCTTGCCGGCTCTGCGCGCGGCGCTTCAACAATCGGTGTCCACACGGCTTGCGGCTCGATGTCAGGCTCTGGCACAAGCACGATTTCTGGTGCGCTGTTGAGCTCAGGCGCCGGGCTCTCGGGTTTGAGCGTGACCTTATAGGTCTGGACTTTGATCTCTTCCTGTAACTCTTCTTGAGCCTCTTCTTGCATCTCTTGTCGGACTTGAGGTGCAGGCGCGGGCTCGACAAATGCCGGAGGCTCATCGCGCAAGGCGACCGGCTCATCCAGTCTGTTTCGGCGCAGCCAGCCCAGATTGAAACGGTTGGCAGGCCTGTCGTCGAACGCGGTCAGTGGCTCGACCTTGTCCTCATCAGCCATAACGGAAGCTGGTTCAGAGGCGACAGGGAGAGCAGGCTCCGGCTTCTCGTCCTCCAGAGGTGGAAAAACAAATTTGAAATCTCGCAAAGCTGCAGGACGCTCGGTTGACTCAACGTCTGCATCCACGGATGCCACAGGCTCAACCGCGGGTTCGGCTTTGGGCTCGGGTGCCGGTTCCACAAACAATGAGGGCGCATCGCGAAACATCGGTGCGCGGGGCACAAAGTCACGCGGCTCTTCAAAGCTGGGCTCGGCAATTATCGGAGCAACAGGTGCTACAACGGGCGGCACAGAAGTGATGGACTCGAGTGCCTCTTCACGCGGAGCCATCTGCGCACCAGACATGGCGGATGCAAGGCGATCAACACGTGCAATCAAAGCAGCAATGGCCATGATCACAAGACCAGCTGCACCAGCGACTGCACCGGCAATGAACGTGGCCCAGCCGCGCTCGACCTGAATGATGCTCTCACCAATAACCAGGCCGTAGACGCCTGTGATGCTCAGGAGCGCACCCGCCCCGGCCACAATCCATTTCATGTCACATCAGTCCCGGAGAGCAGCAAAGCGGCTGCAATTTCAAAAGGAGCTCGGCTCTTTTTAGCCCACTATGGCATTGTTGTGCAAAAAATCAGTTGCGAGCCCCACCCGACAGGCCTGCCCAAACGCAAACGGGGCCCCGAAGGGCCCCGCCAAGCTTTTGATCTATATGATCAGAGGCCGCCGTTTTGCTGGGCGACCATCATGTAGAGCATGCCGATCGAGAACATGGTGTTGAAGCGCGAGGCCATCAGGGCGACCTTGGCGGCTGCCGCCTTTTCTTCAGCGGTTGCGTCAACAATGCCCAAAACCTTTTTCTGATTCGGCCAGATGATGAACCAGACGTTGAACGCCATAACCAGCGCCATCCACATGCCGATGCCGATCGCAAGCACGTTCTTCTGGAGCGTCAAAGCATCAACAATATAGCCGTTCATCCAGGCCAGCAGAAGGCCGGTTGCGACCGTGGCGAGCGCGCCATAACGGAACCACCACAACACTTTCGGCGCGATGAACTTGGTGATCGCAGCACGATGTTCCGCCGGCTCGATCTTGGGCACAGTGGGAACCTGCACGAAGTTGAGATACCAGAGCAGGCCGATCCACATCACGCCAGACAGGACGTGCAGCCAACGCATGACAAAGGCGCCCCAAGCATGGCTGAACTGGACGGGCTGACCCGTGACAGCGCCAGCAACGACGACAATCGCGATCAGCAGGATGAGACCTGCGAGCAAAGTACGCGGAAGTGACTGGAAGATGGATGCCATTGGCCCGTGCCCCTCTTTCTTGATTGATGGATCTTATGAGGTTGATCTTGATCCGCTCACGAGGACTTGGCGCCACCCCTGAGCTTCATGCTGGACTTTACACAAATGCGCTTGGGGGTAAAGCGCCAAGACTTGGTGGAAACCCCTGATTTTCCTGCAATCAGCGCGATCTGTTCCATTTCGGGACGAAAGCTTGAGCCACAAAGGCGGTTCAGCGACCCGAGCCGCCTTGGGCCACAATATCCCGGAACTTGTCCGACAGTAAAAACTCCAGCTCCTGTTCGCGCGAATAGGTGGCAGGATCCAGCCGCTCCAGCTCTGAATCGACGCGCCCTGGATGGCACATGATCAGATGGCGCGAACCGGGGCTTGCCAGAAAACGCACAAAGTCTTGCGCATAATCGCGGCGCGGATCAAAGGCCGAAAATCCGGCAAAGCCTTCGTTGGTGACAAAGCCTCTGGACTGCGCCTGCGCGCCAAAACCGCGGCCCGCCAGCGCCACCGTCATGGCTTTGGGCACTTGCACACCACGGCTGAGAATCCGCGCCATAGAATCGCTACTGTCGCGCATCCAGATTTTGCCTGCCAAGCCGCGCTTGGTGGCTTCATCGAGCAACCAGTCGCGGATGCCTGGTAACATATGCACATGCTGATGACCGTCGATGAATGCCGGTGCGCGGCCATAATGTTCGGCAAACGCATCAATCTGTGCGCCAATCTCGGCGCGCAACTCTGCCTCGGGCAATTGGCGCGCATGAGCCAAGCGGATCATTTGCAAAATGGACGGCAGGCGGCCGTGGCGGGAGAGGCTTTTGAGGCCGGTCAGGGCTGGCCCCAAGGTCAGGTCCAGATGCAAACCCGCCTCCACCCCATTGCCGAGGGAGGCCAGGTCGCGGGCGGCGTCCCTCCAATGGGGGCGCGTGGTCATGGCCCCTGTGGCATCCAGACGGCCTGCCTCGATGGCCTCCAGAATACCGCCGGAGACGGCCTGCGTCAGGCCATAATCGTCGGCACAAATGGTAAGGCTGCGGGCAAGCATTGGTCAGGTCCGGTTCGAGGCATTGGCGCCACTCTACAGGGTGCGGGCGTCTTCACCAAAACCTTGCACAAACGGCCCTGCCGCAATAGGCATCGAACAAGCCGGGACAAACCCGGATAACACGGGAAGTCGATGAACATGTCAGGCGCCAGCCCCAAGGGAACTCCGGAACTTTCCGTGGTCGTTCCTGTCTATAACGAGGCCGACAATCTGGAGGCGCTCGTCGCGCGTCTGGTGCCTGTGCTCGAGCGCATCGTTGCCTCCCATGAAATACTCTTCATTGATGATGGCTCCTCGGATGACAGCATGGCGCGCCTGCGCGAGATCCATGCGCGAGATCCGCGCTGCCGCGCGGTCTCTTTCAGCCGCAACTTCGGCAAAGAGATTGCCATTGCAGCAGGCCTTGATCATGCACGCGGACAAGCTGTCGTGATCATTGATGCTGATTTGCAGCATCCACCCGAAGTGATTGAAACTTTTGTCGCGCGCTGGCGCGAGGGCTACAAAAATGTCTATGGCACCCGCATCGACCGCAATGCGGATTCACCTTTGCGTCGCATGCTGACACGTCGCTTCTATTCTCTGTTTGAAAGTTTTGGTGAGACGGGCTTGCCAAATGGTGCGGGTGATTTCCGCCTGTTGGATCGCCAAGCCGTCGAAGCCTTGAAAAGCATGGGCGAGCGCGCGCGCTTTTCCAAAGGGCTTTATGCATGGATTGGATTCAAATCTATCGGCGTTCCGTTTGAAGTGGCTGAGCGCCATTCCGGCACAACAAAATTTTCCTACGGCAAACTGACACGCTTTGCGCTGGACGGCTTGATGTCCTTCTCGACGCTGCCGCTAAAAGTCTGGACCTATATCGGCCTTGCCGTGTCTGCTTTCTCGCTGCTGGCTGCTTTCTATTACATCCTGCAAACAATCTTCCATGGCATTGATGTGCCGGGCTATGCCTCGCTCATCGTATCGATCATGTTCTTTGCAGGCGTGCAAATGCTGTCGCTGGGCATATTGGGTGAATATATCGGGCGCATCTTTGCCGAAGTGAAACGCCGCCCGCTCTATCTGGTCGCCGAGCGACTGGAAGACAAGGCGAGCGTCGCGCCGGTCAACCCCACGCCTGTCACCCGCGTGTCGGCCTGACATGTATAAAAACCTCCTCTCCGTTGCGGGGTTCACGCTGCTGTCTCGCGCGAGTGGCTTTTTCCGCGATGTGGTGTTGGGGGCGGTGCTCGGTGCAGGCGCGCTGGCCGATGCTTTTTACATTGCCTTTCGCCTGCCCAATCATTTCCGCGCCATTTTCGGCGAAGGCGCTTTCAATGCGGCATTTGTGCCCAGCTATGCGCGCGTGCTGGAAACACAAGGCCGTGACAAAGCACGCCTGTTTGGCGGGCAGATACTGACACTGCTGTTGATCTCGCAATTGGTTTTTCTGGGGGCTGCGTGGATCTTCACCGACGCACTGGTGCGCCTGCTGGCTCCGGGTCTGGCGGATCGTCCCGAGCAACTCGCCGCCGCGATCACCATGACGCGCATCACATTCCCTTATCTGACCTGCATCACGCTAGTGACGCTGCTGTCAGGCGTGCTCAATGCGCATGGGCGCTTTGCCGCTGCCGCCTTTGCACCCGTTCTGCTCAATCTGATGATGATCGGATTTTTGAGCGCAGCCTTTCTGTTTCCCGATGCCGGATTGGCGGCGAGCTTTGGCATCTTCACAGCGGGGCTTGCTGAACTGGCGTTGCTGATCATCGCCGCCAAACGCGCAGAAGTGTTCACGCGCTGGCAGAGACCTGCGTGGACAAGCGATGTGAAACAATTTTTCACCGCACTCGGGCCCGCTGTCATTGGCTCGGCCGGTGTTCAAATCGCCATGTTTGCCGACACGATCATCGGCTCGCTTCTGCCAGCGGGTGGCATTTCTTCGATCTATTATGCAGATCGTCTCTATCAACTGCCCATTGGTGTGATCGGCATTGCAGCGGGCACAGTGCTCTTGCCTGAAATGAGCCGCCGCTTTGCCAGTGATGACAAGGGCGGCGCGTTTCACATGCAAAACCGCACGATGGCGCTGACGATTGCGCTGTCTGCGCCTTTCTTTGTTGCTTTCACGCTGATCCCCGATCTCATCATGCGCGGCGTGTTTTTGCGCGGGGCTTTTAGCGATGACGCGGCACAAGCCGCCGCCTCTGTTCTCTCAGCCTATGGCACAGGGCTGTTTGCCATTGTGCTGATCCGCTCGGCGATTGCGAGTTTTCAGGCGCGTGGCGACACCACAACGCCGATGTTCATTTCGCTGACGGCTGTGGCTTTCAACATTGTGCTGAAACTGGCCCTTTATGCGCCACTGGGTGCGACAGGTCTGGCGCTCGCCACGGCGGCTGGCGCCTGGATCAATTTTGGTTTGCTGGTGCTGCTCGCCTTGCGCGCGGGCGCGATGAAATTTGATGCGACACTGGGTAAGACTTTGGCCGCAACACTGGTCGCCAGCCTTGCATTGGCGGGAGTGGCGATCTTGGGCCAAGCACCTGTGACGCAGATCACCACCCATCTGCCCTTCGCCAAAGAAACTGCCCTGGCGCTGCTTGGCCTCATCGGGGCTGCTACCTATGGGCTTGTGCTATGGGCTGCTTTGCGGATGTCAGGCGTCAGCCTGTCACGCGCCAAAGCCAAAGCCAAAGCCTGAAGGCCTCTGGCCTGACGGAAATCCAGGCTCATCCAAAAACTGGCCTTGCCCAAAGGCGCGCCGCATGGCTCTCTCACGGCTCTATCCCTCCTGAGAGACCCCGATGAGCGGCCTATTTGTCTTTGATGCTTATGGCACCCTGTTTGATGTGCACTCCGCTGTGTCCCGACATGCGGCGGATGTCGGCCCGCAAGCCGAGCGACTGTCGGAGCTGTGGCGGACCAAACAGCTCGAATATACTTGGGTGCGCACGCTCGTGGGCCGCTATGCCGATTTTCAGGAACTGACCGAGGAAAGCCTCGATTATGCCGCCGCCCGTTGCGGCGGGCTCAATGCCATCACCCGCGCCAGACTGCTGGCAGCCTATGCCGAACTGTCCCCCTTCCCCGAAGTGCGGGGCGTGTTGAAAGGCCTGCGCTATCGTGGCATCAAGACCGCCATTCTCTCCAATGGCACGCCAAACATGCTGGCCAAGGCCGTCTCATCAGCAGGGCTCGAGGGCCTGTTTGACGCCATTCTCTCTGTCGATCCGCTAAAAATCTACAAGACGGCACCTGCGGCCTATGAGCTGGTGGGCCGCCAGTTTGGCACCAAGCCCGACGAGGTCACCTTTCTCTCCTCGAACCGCTGGGATATAGCGGGCGCCACAGCCTTTGGCTTTGCCTCGATCTGGGTGAACCGGATGGGCCTGCCCGACGAATATGCGGAGCTGGCACCCAAGGCCGTGGTCAAAAGCCTCGAGGCTTTGCTGGTGTAATGGTGGGGAGTTTTGTGACGCGCATGGCCGAGCCGCTTGTTCTGAATGATGTCGACGCACTGCGGGGCCAACTCGCACACTGGCGCGCGCGGCGCGAAACAGTGGCGCTGGTCCCCACCATGGGCGCGCTGCATGATGGTCATGTCTCATTGGGCCGCATCGCCCAGACACGCGCGCACCATGTCGTCTACACAATCTTCGTCAATCCAACGCAATTTGCACCGACCGAAGACCTGTCCGCTTACCCGCGCACCTTTGATGCTGACCGCGCCAAACTGAGCGCACTGGGCGCTGACGCGATTTTCGCGCCTACACCCGACATCATGTATCCGCCAGGCTTTGCCACCACGATCACGCTGAGCGGACCCGCCGTCTCGGGACTGGAAGATCGTTTCCGCCCGACCCATTTTGCCGGTGTGGCAACGGTTGTTGCGAAACTGCTCATACAGGCCATGCCTGATCTGGCGATTTTTGGCGAAAAGGATTTTCAGCAGCTCGCTGTCATCCGCCAGCTGGTGCGCGATCTTGATCTGCCGATCACCATTGCCGGTGGCCCAACGTTGCGCGAGAGCGATGGTCTGGCCATGTCGTCACGCAATGTCTATTTGTCGCCTGATGAGCGCGCCAGCGCGCCGCTTCTGCAACGTGTGCTGAGCGAAGCAGCAGCTGCCATTGCGGCGGGCGAAGACCCCGACAGCGTGCTTGCCTATGGACGCGAGCGCATTCTGCAAGGTGGCTTTGCGCTGGATTATCTGGAATGGCGTGATGCGATGAGCCTAGGCGCTGCATCGCGCCAAAAACCCTCGCGACTGCTGGTCGCGGCAAAAATTGGACGTACACGCCTGATCGACAATGTCGGTGTGCCTGCGGGAGGTGAGCCATGAGCTATGCCAATGAAAACCAGACGCGCAAGCAGGTGACGCTCGCTGAGCTGGGTCGCATGCGCGCGGCTCATGACAAGATCGCTATGCTCACATGCTATGATTCAAGCTTCGCTTCGCTGCTGGAGCGCGCTGGCGTGGATGTGCTGCTGGTGGGCGATTCCATGGGCAATGTGCTGCAAGGCCACAAGACCACTTTGCCTGTCACGCAAGAGCAGATGGAATATCACACAGCCTGCGTGGCGCGCGCCAACACGCGTTGCTTCATCCTTGCTGACATGGCCTTTGGCACCTATCAGGAAAGCCCCGAGCAGGCGATGCGCAATGCCGCCAAACTCATGGCCGCTGGTGCGCAGATGGTGAAGCTCGAAGGCGGGCGGCATATTGCACCCACAGTTCGCTTTCTCGTCGAACGCGGCGTGCCCGTGTGTGCGCATATCGGCCTCACACCGCAATCAGTGCATCAGCTCGGCGGCTATCGCGTGCAAGGCGCCAATGAAGAAGCTGCCCTCACCTTGCGCGAAGATGCGCATACGCTGGAAGAAGCGGGCGCGTCACTTGTTGTGCTGGAAATGGTGCCAGCCCAACTTGCCAAAGACATCACCTCCGCACTGACGCGCATGGCGACCATCGGCATTGGCGCAGGCGCTGATTGCGATGGGCAAGTGCTGGTGCTGCACGACATGCTGGGTGTCTACCCCGGCAAGAAGCCGCGCTTCACCAAGGATTTCATGGCAGGCAACGCGTCGATTGAAGCGGCTGTGCAGGCCTATGTTGAGGCAGTGAAGAGCGGCGCTTTTCCGGGCGCTGAGCACAGCTACTAAAGCCAGCATCACA
>CAINNX010000176.1 GCA_903851305.1 uncultured Hyphomicrobiales bacterium
GCCAACGCGCGCGATGTTCGCGAAACGCATAGGATTCATCGAACAGGACAAGTTCGTCCCATTGCGAGCCCTGCGCTTTGTGCACGGTGAGCGCATAGCCGAAATCAAATTCATCAGAATCGCGGCGCAACGCGTAGGGAATTTCTTCCTCACTTTCGAAGAAGGCTGGCAGCACACGCACGCGCAAGGGCTTTTTCCCGGGCTCGTCCTCGGGTGTCAGTGTCATGCGCAATTTGCCGCTGCGCACGGGAGACGTGCCCTTGACCTTCCAAAGACCACCGTTGAGCAGGCCTTTCTTGCGATCATTTTTCAGGCACACCAGACGATCACCCGGTTCGGGCATGGTGCCGGAAAAGCCAAAGAGTTCTCGCAGGCGCTTGTTGTAATTGCGCCGTGTCTTGTTGAGGCCGACCAGCACCTGATCAGCTTTGGTGACGCTCATCGCATCAATAGAATCGCGCGCAATGATGCGGCTCTCGCCATAGGTGCCACGCTCGAGCCGCCCGCCTTCGCGCACAATCATCGACATGCGCACAATCGGATTGTCTGCGGCTTGGCGATGCACTTCGGTGAGCATGAAATCGGGTTGCGCTTCGGTAAAAAAGCCGCCGCCTTTCACAGGTGGCAATTGTGCTGGGTCGCCCAGTACAAGAACGGGTCTGCCAAAAGAGAGGAGGTCACGGCCCAGCTCTTCATCCACCATCGAACATTCATCAATGATGATGAGGGCGGCATCATTGGCCGGACTTTGCTCGTTGATGACGAAAGAGGGCACTTCCTCATCAATGTCTTGTGCGCGATAGATTAGCGAATGGATGGTGCGCGCGTCATCACAGCCCTTGTCGCGCAAGACGAGCGCGGCTTTGCCTGTGTAGGCTGCAAAGACGACATCGCCATCAATGCCTTCAGCAATATGGCGGGCGAGTGTTGTTTTGCCGGTGCCGGCATAGCCGAACAGGCGAAAAATCTGCGGGCGTCCGGATTTCAGCCAAGTGGCGATTTCCTTCAGCGCGTGATCTTGCTGCGGCGACCAGACCTGACTCAAGACCCCATTCCTCCTGCCCGCTCAATCGGGTTGATGGCAGGGACATGAGGCTTTGCAGAGGCCTTTGCAAGCGCCAAAGAGACAATCAGACGTGTTGGGCTTGGGACACTTCAGCCAAGCGTCGATAGGCTTGGGCCACCTGGACACAGAGTTCCGCCGCATGACGGGGCGAGCGGGCATAGCGGCTCGTGATGACCAGCATCAGCTCGGTGATCACCTGCCGGTTCACATCCTCGATCTGATTCTCGCCCAGACCAAGCCGCACAGCCGTGCGGATCACCTCACGGTGGAAGGTGCTGACGCTACCTGTTCCCATGATCAGGGCGCGCCACAACATGCCTTGGCAGCGAACCAGAAACTGGACATCGCGGTGATCTTCATTGAGGCCGCGATAGCAGGACTGGATGACGTCACCCACCAAAGGGTCTGCCCAGCGCGCAAGATCTGTCGAGGGGAGCCCAAGCTCGCTCATCAAAGGTCCAATTTTTTGAAAAAAATAAAAGCAAATGTCTTGGAACCAAACTATGGCTTTGCAGCACCAGGCACAAGGCGCAGTCTCGCTCTTCCAGCAAAATCTGTGTGAAGAGCGTGGATATGCGAAGTCGTCAGTGTGGGTTGTCTTTGTGCCACTTTCACCGCAACCTAGCGTGAAATAGAAATTCATCAAGAAAAACATATGACTTAACTGATGCTTGGGGAGACATCGCCATGAAGGACTGGATGAAGCAAATTCCGGCCTCGGAACTCGCGACCTATCGCAGTGCGGGCTTTCTGACAGAGATGACGGTGGGATCGAATCCTGCATTGGTTGTGGTCGATGTAACCTTCGCTTTTACAGGGCTGGAAGGGCAGACGCTGGAGGAATCCATTGCAACCTTCGGGTCGGCCTGTGGGCCTGTGTCTTGGGAGACCATGCCCAGAATTGTGCGCCTCATCGATCTATTTCGGGCGCGCCAAAGCCCCGTCATTTTCACGCGTGCGGCTGAAGATAATGTCCCCTTCGCAGGCAAGGCGACCAAATCGAAACGCAGCAAAGCCCCGCCCCCGCGCGCCAATGATTTTCCTGATGCCGTAACACCGCATGCTGGCGAGTGGGTGTTGGGCAAGACGCGCGCATCCGCCTTTTTCCAGACACCGCTTCTGTCTTATCTCGTGCAGAAGAAGGTCGACACATTGGTGTTTTGTGGTGTCTCGACATCGGGCTGTGTGCGCGCCTCGGTGGTCGACGGCTTTTCCAACGGCTTTGCGACATTCGTGGTTGATGATTGCTGCTTTGATCGCTCGCCCTTTGCCCATGCTGCCAATCTCTTTGACATGGATGCGAAATATGCATCCGTTGTCTCGCTGGACGAATGGTCGGCTTTGATGGGCGAAATGTCTGCATGACGAGACATAAAAAATGGCGCCAGCCGGGGCTGACGCCATGTCATTTTTTTAAAGCCAAAGCTTTTACTTGATGAGCTCGCCAATCTTGCTGACGATCGGCTTGGGCGTTGCGTAAATCTGGCGGATCAGCTTTTCCAAATGCTCGCCATCTTCGGGATCAACGTCGAGCTTCTGGCGCTTGGCATCA
>CAINNX010000177.1 GCA_903851305.1 uncultured Hyphomicrobiales bacterium
CCCAGTTGTTGTTCTTGGAGGCTGAAAACCCCAAGAAAGAGATTGCCATGTACATCAATTCGCCTGGCGGCGTGGTGACGGCAGGTCTGGCTATTTACGACACAATGCAATTCATCAAGCCGAAGGTTTCCACGCTGTGCATCGGCCAGGCAGCCTCGATGGGCTCGCTGCTTTTGTGCGCTGGTGAAGCCGGGATGCGCTTCTGCCTGCCCAATGCTCGCGTTATGGTGCACCAGCCATCAGGCGGCTTCCAGGGGCAGGCATCGGACATTCTGCGCCATGCCGAAGACATTATGAAGGTGAAGCGTCGCCTCAACGAGATCTATGTGAAGCACACCGGTCGTGATTATGACACGATTGAGCGCACATTGGATCGTGACCACTTCATGGCGGCCTCAGAGGCCAAGGATTTTGGTCTGGTCGACCAGGTGCTCGAAAAGCGCCCGGAAGAGCCTGAGGCCAAGTAACTTATAAACCTCTTTTCTTTCAGAAGGTTGAAGGCTGAGAGGGCAGGTGGCGCGAGGCGGGGATTGGTCCCGCCTTGATCCGGAGCGAGCATTCTGTTTGCATCGGGTCTGTCGCGTTCAGATCTCCGGAAGTGGATAAGGGCCAAATTGGCACGCATTTCCGGTATGGCGGCTACGCTTTATTAGGCTGGCGCTTTTAGGTTTGTGACGGATGGGGCCTGTCTGGTGGGCCACGTCGTAACGGAGAACATGATGAGCAAGGTCGGCGCAAGCGACTCGAAGAACACGCTCTACTGCTCGTTTTGCGGTAAGAGCCAGCACGAGGTTCGCAAGCTCATCGCGGGTCCGACGGTTTTCATCTGTGATGAATGCGTCGAGCTTTGCATGGACATTATTCGCGAGGAGAACAAATCCTCGCTCGTGAAGGGCAAGGAAGGCATTCCGACGCCGCGCGAGATCTGCAAGGTGCTGGATGATTATGTCATCGGTCAGCCGCAGGCCAAGCGCGTTCTGTCTGTCGCCGTGCACAATCATTACAAGCGCCTCGCGCATGCGACCAAGCACAATGACGTTGAGCTGGCCAAGTCCAATATCTTGCTGATGGGCCCGACGGGCTCGGGCAAGACATTGTTGGCACAAACACTCGCGCGTATTCTGGACGTGCCCTTCACTATGGCAGATGCCACGACATTGACCGAAGCCGGTTATGTGGGTGAAGACGTTGAAAACATCATTCTGAAGCTGTTGCAGGCGTCCGATTACAACGTCGAGCGCGCGCAACGCGGCATTGTCTATATCGACGAAATCGACAAGATTTCGCGTAAGTCTGACAATCCTTCCATCACCCGCGACGTGTCGGGCGAAGGTGTGCAGCAGGCACTTCTGAAGATTATGGAAGGCACGGTTGCCAGCGTTCCCCCGCAAGGTGGACGCAAACATCCGCAGCAGGAATTTTTGCAGGTCGACACGACGAACATTCTGTTCATCTGTGGTGGCGCCTTTGCGGGTCTTGAGAAAATCATCTCGCAGCGTGGCAAAGGCACTTCGATTGGCTTTGCTGCCGCAGTCGAGGGACCGGACGAGCGCCGCTCGGGCGAAGTGTTCCGCAAAGTCGAGCCGGAAGATTTGCTGAAGTTCGGCCTTATTCCGGAATTCGTCGGACGTCTGCCGGTTATTGCGACGCTGGAAGACCTCGATGAAGATGCGCTGAAGAAGATCTTGATGGAGCCAAAGAACGCTTTGGTGAAGCAATATCAGCGTCTCTTCGAGATGGAGAACACCGAGCTCACCTTTCAGGAAGAAGCGCTCTCCTCGATTGCCAAAAAGGCCATTGAGCGCAAGACGGGTGCGCGCGGCCTGCGTTCCATTATGGAAGGCATCCTGCTCGACACGATGTTCGATCTGCCAGGCCTTGAGGGCGTCGAGCAGGTGGTCATCGGCCCCGAAGTGGTCGAAGGCAAAGCACGTCCGCTCTATATTTATGCAGAGCGCAACGAAAAGAGCAGCGGCGGCGCCGCCTGAGGGCTCCCAAAACCGCCAGCACAGTTCAAGGCCGCCTCCGGGCGGCCTTTTCTTTTGTTTTGTGCCTCGTTCTAGGGTTCAGACATGTTGAAAAACCGTGCAGGGATGACCATTTCCCTTGTCGAAGAGATAGGAGGCGCTTTCAGGCCTCACCATAGGGACGTAACCTTGAAGACGGTCCGAATCGTGCTTGTTGACGAGGGTGTCCCGCCGATCTTGCTGCTTCTTAAAGAGGCGCGGGGCAGGCAGACCAAGAACAGGAAAAGCGAATGACAACCCAGAAGCGCGTTCTCGCCTCGCCCGGCACCATCGAGAGCTATCCGGTTCTGCCGCTGCGTGACATTGTCGTCTTCCCGCACATGATCGTGCCACTGTTTGTGGGGCGCGAGAAATCGATACGTGCGCTCGAAGAGGTTATGAAAGCTGACAAGCACATCTTGCTCGCCACGCAGATGAATGCGGCGGATGATGATCCGGCAACCGATGCGATTTTCACCACCGGAACACTGGCCTCGGTGTTGCAGCTGTTGAAGCTGCCCGATGGCACAGTCAAAGTGCTGGTCGAGGGCGCAGCGCGTGCGAAGGTGCGCAAATACACTCGCACGGACGAATATTACGAAGCCGATGCCGAAGTGACGGCGGAAGAGATTCCCGACGCTGTCGAAGTGCAGGCTTTGTCGCGCTCAGTCGTGTCCGAATTCGAAGGCTATGTGAAGCTCAACAAGAAGATTTCGCCTGAAGTCGTCGCAGCTGTCACCCAGATCGAAGATTTTGCCAAGCTCGCAGACACCGTTGCCTCGCATCTGGCGATCAAGATTTCTGACAAGCAGGAATTGCTGGAGACGCCCGCCGTCTCCAAGCGTCTGGAAAAGTGCCTCGCGCTGATGGAAAGCGAAGTCTCGGTCTTGCAGGTCGAGAAGCGCATCCGCACGCGCGTCAAGCGCCAGATGGAAAAGACGCAGCGCGAATATTATCTGAACGAGCAGATGAAGGCCATTCAGAAGGAACTGGGCGACGAAGACGGCAAGGATGATCTGGCCGAAATCGAAGAGCGCATCAAGAACACCAAACTGTCGAAAGAAGCCCGCGATAAGGCGCTTGCCGAGCTGAAAAAGCTGCGTCAGATGTCACCGATGTCGGCTGAAGCGACAGTTGTGCGTAATTATCTTGATTGGGTGTTGTCAATTCCGTGGGGCAAAAAGTCGAAGGTCAAGAAAGACCTGAAACTCGCTCAAGACGTGCTCGACCTTGATCACTTTGGCCTCGACAAGGTCAAGGAACGCATTGTCGAATATCTGGCCGTGCAGCAGCGCGCCAACAAGTTGACGGGTCCGATCCTGTGCCTCGTTGGTCCTCCGGGCGTTGGTAAAACATCGCTTGGTCGTTCCATTGCCAAGGCGACGGGTCGTGAATTCGTGCGCATGTCACTGGGTGGCGTGCGTGATGAAGCCGAAATCCGCGGACATCGCCGCACCTATATCGGCTCCATGCCTGGCAAAATCATCCAGTCGATGCGCAAGGCCAAGAGCACCAATCCGCTGTTCCTGCTCGACGAGATCGACAAGATGGGCATGGATTATCGTGGCGATCCGTCCTCGGCTCTGCTTGAAGTGCTCGATCCGGAACAGAACTCGACCTTCTCCGATCATTATCTTGAAGTGGATTATGATCTGTCGAACGTCATGTTTGTGACGACCGCCAATACACTGAACATTCCAGGCCCCTTGATGGACCGCATGGAGATCATTCGTATTGCGGGCTACACGGAAGATGAAAAGGCGGAGATTGCCAAAAAACATCTCATCCCGACAGCGACTCAAAAGCATGGCCTGAACATCAAGGAATGGTCGATCGAAGCTGATGCGCTGATGCTGCTCATTCGTCGCTATACGCGCGAAGCGGGCGTGCGCAATCTTGAGCGTGAAATCTCCAACCTCGCCCGCAAGGCGGTGAAGGAAATTCTCACCTCGAAAAAGAAGAAGGTCGTCGTCACCACTGAAAATCTGGCCGATTATCTCGGCGTGCCGAAATATCGCTTCGGTGAAGCCGAGACGGAAGATCAGGTGGGCGCTGTGACAGGTCTTGC
Source organism: uncultured Hyphomicrobiales bacterium (assembly GCA_903851305.1). Classification (GTDB taxonomy): domain Bacteria; phylum Pseudomonadota; class Alphaproteobacteria; order Rhizobiales; family Beijerinckiaceae; genus Terripilifer. Next base: position 4,075 of record CAINNX010000177.1, read on the forward strand.
CTGGACAGAAGTGGGTGGTGAATTGCTCACCATTGAAGGCGTCATGATGCCAGGCAAAGGCAAGATGACGGTGACGGGCAATCTGCGCGATGTGATGAAGGACTCGATTTCAGCGGCCGCGTCTTAGGTGCGCTCGCGAGCGGTTGATTTCGGCATTGAGCCGCCTTTGTTTGATCGTCGCGACATCCACGTGCACGTGCCCGAAGGCGCGACACCTAAGGATGGACCCTCGGCCGGTATTGCGATGGCCACCACCATCGTGTCGGTGCTGACAGGCATTCCGGTGCGTCGTGACATTGCCATGACGGGCGAAGTCACATTGCGTGGTCGCGTCTTGCCGATTGGTGGCTTGAAAGAAAAGCTGCTGGCAGCTCTGCGCGGTGGTCTGAAGAAAGTGCTGATCCCGGCTGAAAATGCCAAGGATCTCGCTGACATTCCAGACAATGTGAAAAATGCACTGGAGATCGTGCCTGTGTCACGCATGGATGAAGTGCTGGCTCATGCGCTGGTCCGCCAGCCGGTGCCGATCACCTGGGAAGAAGTGTTACCAGCCAAGGGTGCGCCGAACGCCACAGGTGATGAGGCAGGCGTTATCGCTCACTAAGGGCGATAGCGTTCAAGCAACAAAGCCGCAGTCGGTGAGACTGCGGCTTTTTTCAACTGTCAGGACGAGTTTTACAGCATTGACGCGCAGCGCAGTCCGTGCGATTTCCATCCCGCCTCAATTGGGGCATACGGGCGGTTAGCTCAGTTGGTAGAGCATCTCGTTTACACCGAGAGGGTCGGCGGTTCGAGCCCGTCACCGCCCACCAGTTTTTAAAAAAATTACGGCAGCTTCGAAGCGAGCTCCTGAACAGTCTTGTTCAACCGCTCCAGATTCTCGTTCATCGCAATGACTGTAGCGAGAAAGCCCATGACGAGCACATAGCCAATCCAGATGGCGATGATGATGAATATCATCGCCTCGGGGCTGACACCGAACAGGCCTGTGATCTGCTGAATCTGTCGCTTGTTGTCAGAAAACAGCATGAGTGTTGCGCCACCCAAGGCGAGCAGTACGGCGATATGGACGAGCGAGAGGATGGAGGCAAAAGCCTCTGCAACGAAGCGGTTCATCAGAAGACGTCTTTCAGTTTGTTGATCTGGGTGAGTGTCTGGTCAAGCATGCAGGCTTGGTAGTTCACCTCACCACTCGGTGCATTGGGCAATTCCTGCTCCAGCTTGCACCAGGCTTCGTGCGACGCAATCCACGCGCGCTGGGCTTTGACCAGCGGCTCTTTGGCTTCCGGCGGGATCCGGCCTTGGAGAGCGCGGTATTCGGTGTTGAGGACTGTGTCCTGACGGATGAGCTCCTCCTTGTAGCAAACTAACCATTGCATGTTTTTCATCGCGCCATGGTCAACATGATCCATGCAGGCCTGAAAGAGCAGCGTTTCTTTTATTTTGTCGGCTAGAGCAGGGACACTCAGCAGCGGGAGCGCCAGCACGAGTGTCGCGGTATGGCGTAGGTTCATGGGAATCCTCCGATTTTTTCATCTTCTAAGCCTCCTGCTGATGGGCGGCAGGGGGATAGTCCCCATGCTGTGGTCGCCGTATCACTTTGGGGCCTTGCCTGATGTGCGGGATCGGGTTCAAAGTCGCTCGCATGAAACGCGTGCCGCTCCTTTTCTATCTTGCTATCCTGTGTGCTCCCTGGGCTGCCGGATCCGCCTTGGCTGCTGACATGCGTTTCTCACTGGTGGATTACGGTCAGAGGTGCGGAACCAAATGCCCCCAGGTGATTGCCGCTGATGGGGAAATTGCCGCCAAGACACCACAGGCTTTCCTCGATTTTGTAGGCACGCATGTGCGCTCCGGTCAGCTACATTCGATTGTTTTGATCAATTCCCCGGGTGGGCGTGTGGTGGCGGCGATGGAATGGGGTGCCACCCTGCGCAAACTCGGTATGGCAGCCATCGTGGCCAAGGTCGTCCCCGATAAAAAGAACAATGATTTGTGGGTGATTCCCGGCCGCTGCTATTCGGCCTGTGTCTACGCGCTGATGGGCGCCAAGAAGCGCGTGGCACTGCCCCAGAGCCGCATCGGCATCCATCGCATGTTTATGTATGAGGCAACCAGAAAGCCGGACGCACGTGACACGCAGGAGCGGGTCTTTGCTGCTGAGCCGCTTGTCGAGCGGTTCAGCGAATATGCACAAATGATGGGGATTTCGACTGATCTGGTGCGCAAAGCCGAGACTATCGATCCTGACAAAATTCACATCCTTTCAGCTGCAGAACTACGCCGATGGAAGCTGGCTGGCCCCAAGCTTTGAAGGCCCACGACAAAACACCTCTCAAATGACAGGGTTTGCCGATTTCGTGTTGACTTCAGCGCCCCGCGGCCTTATTCGACCATCCTCTGCCGACGAGTACTGTTGTTCAGTTCTCGGCACGCGGGGGAGTAGCTCAGTTGGTTAGAGCGCCGGCCTGTCACGCCGGAGGTCGCGGGTTCAAGTCCCGTC
>CAINNX010000178.1 GCA_903851305.1 uncultured Hyphomicrobiales bacterium
ATCGTCAGTGACAGATACTGAACTTGCTCAAATTGAAGACCTGTTGAATAATCGGCCCCGAAAGCGACTGGCGTTCAAGACACCACACGAGCTTTTCAGTCAGTCGCTAAACCGCGTTGCACTTCGAATGTGAATCCAGGCATTGTTGGGCGTTGACAGTTTGAGCGCAACAAGTCTGGCCGAATTCTGGTTGGGTGACGGTGCTGACAGTGTAAGTGTTACCGTTGGTTCAAGTAATAATAACACCGGCCTTATTATGTTTGGAAATGGGAATGACACTGTAACGATTAGTGGCAATGGTGATCAGCAATGTGTGTTTGCTCTAGGTGCCGGCAAAAACCTGATCAAGCGTATAAATAATTCTGGAGCCGACGTTCCAGATTTAACCCTCAATTTAGGGGAAGGCTCGAATACCATTCAAAGCCAGTTCAACTCGCATTGGTCTTTTGATTACTCTCGTGCTCACGAGGGTTTTTCTATTGATTTGGCCGCTCGTCGCAGCAAGTCGGCATCGGGACTTCTCGACACATGGGACAGTAAGGTTCTTGTCGATCTTGTTAATGGAACAGATTATGCGGACACTCTTGTCGGTTCTGCAGATAATGATTTTTTTAATGTGGGTTTTTCCGATTTTGCATCTCTTGGACTTGGAAACGACAATGTGGCGCTCTTTGGAGCCAATGCAACAGTGGATGGTGGATCGGGTGTAGACAAGTTGTCGGTTTCTGATTTGTTGCCGACTGATTCATCAGGCGATGGAAAGTTTGTCGCCACATCGGTGACGATTGATGCCTCTGACCCAAAAATGGTCTTGTTACATGGTCCGATGGGACGAAGACATACGAAAGTACATTCAAAAGTTTCGAGACGTTTGCACCAGGTGCTTATAATACGACAGTTACCGGGTCCCATGCCGATGAAAAATTTGTTTTCACGAGTCCAGGTCACGATGAAATGCATGACAGCCATATTGTTGTGACAGGTGGAGGCGGCAAGGATACGTTTGAATTAGATGTATCTACTCTAAATGCACATTCGACCATTGAAATTACAGATTTCACTTCGGGGACGGACAAGATTGATTTGCGATCTGTGTTTTCAGCTTTTCATTGTCAATATGCAGTCCAGCAAATGTCATCGGGCTCTTGCCTGAATATTACATCAGTGGATTCTCCAGGGAATGTTGTCAGCGTTTTCACCAATTCGCGTATGACTTCGAGCGATTTGATTTTTTGATATTTTCATCTGGCCGCCGACCGGAAGGTGGGCGGCCAGGCAAACAATATGGGCACCCACTTCAGCTCATGCACCAAAGGCGTTGCAAAAAGACAATTTTCCCTTCATTCTATCTCTAAGGCCGAACCTTAATCGGCCATTAGGGGAGGGGATAAAATGGGCAGCCTCAATCGGCTTATGCTGGGACTTGCCGCCAGCACATTCGTCTTGGCACATGCGCAGGCGCAAACACCCGCCGCATCGCCTGCAGCGAAATGGACGACCATCACCGAAGACATGCTGCGCAAGCCCTCGCCCAATGATTGGCTGATGTGGCGTGGCAATTATGCAAGCTGGGGCTATAGCCCGCTTGCTCAGATCAACAAAGGGAACGTGAAGAACCTGCGCGTCGCCTGGACATGGTCGCTCAATTCCGGCGTTACCGAAAGTGAGCCGCTGGTGCATGACGGCATTCTGTTCGTCACCAATTCGGGCGACAAGATACAGGCGCTCAATGCGGCCAATGGCGATCTGATCTGGGAGTATCGCCGCGATCTCGCGCCCCAGCTGATCCAGCAGGGCGGCAATTCGCTCGCCAAGCGCAATATGGCGCTCTATGGCGACAATCTCTACATCACCACATCCGATGCTCATATCGTGGCACTTGATGCGCGCACGGGCAAAGTCGCTTTCGATCATGAAGTGGCGGATTGGAAGAAGGGCTATCGCTATTCGAGCGGTCCTTTCATGGCCAATGGCGTGCTGGTGGCCTCCATGAGTGGCTGCAATGCGGCGCAGCCTGGTGGTTGCTTCATCACCGGACATGATCCGAAGACGGGTGCTGAAAAATGGCGCGTGCATACGGTCGCCCAAGATGGCGATCCGAATGCCAAGACTTGGAACGGTTTGCCGCAGGCGGAGCGGTTTGGTGGTTCGGCCTGGATTGCGGGTTCCTATGATCCCGAGACAGATACGATCTATCACGGTGTCGGCCAGCCCTATCCGTGGATCGCGGAAATGCGAGGCACAACTCCGAAGAAAGAGGGTGCCGAAAATAGCGCGCTCTATACGGACGCAACACTCGCCATTGACCCCAAGACGGGCAAAATGAAATGGCATTTCCAGCATCTGGAAAATGACACGCTCGATCTCGACTATGCCTATGAACGAATTCTGGTTGATCTGCCGGTCGCAGGCAAAACGCGCAAGGCTTTAGTGACGGCAGGCAAGCTGGCCATCGTTGAAGTGCTCGATCGCACGAATGGGCAATTTCTCTGGGCGAAAGAAACAGCCTTCCAGAATATTGTGAAATCGATTGATCCCAAGACCGGTGCCAAGACCATCAATGAAGCCGCCATGCCACATATTGGCAAGACGACGTTCAATTGTCCGGCTGATCCGGGTGCGCGCGGCTGGCCGTCAACAGGCTATAGCCCCAAGACACAAATGCTCTATATGCCGATGACCGAATATTGCTCCAACACCACACCGACACCGCTCGAAGCGGGCGAGAAATATACCGGTGGCGGTCGTGCGGTTTATGCGCGTGTGCCGATCCCCAATAGCGATGGCAAGTTCGGCCGCCTTGAGGCGGTCAATCTGACCAATCAGAAATCGGCCTGGGTGCAGCGCCAGCGTGCGGCCATGTCGAGTGGTGTGATGCCCACAGCAGGCGGAGTGCTTTTCGCCGGAACACTGGATCGTTACTTCCGTGCCTATGATGACACCAATGGCAAGGTGTTGTGGGAAACACGCCTGAACAATTCGCTCAATGCGCCACCAATCTCCTTCTCGGTGAATGGCAAGCAATATGTGGCAATTGCAGTGGGCAATGGCTCGTCACAAGTGCGTTCGCTCAACACGCTGACGCCGGACATCAAAAATCCGGATGGCGGCGCCACGCTCTGGGTCTTTGCTGTTCAATGAGATTTGTCGCGCTGTCTTTTGTGGTGCTCTGTGCCGCAGCTTCTTCAGCTGCGGCGCAGGCACCCGTGTTTTCGGATGAACAAGTTGCGCGTGGCAAAGCCTCCTATATCCAGCGTTGTGGCATGTGCCATGGCGAGAATCTGGATGACGGGGATTTTGGTGGCGCACCTCTGCGCGGTGCGTGGTTTCGTGATCATTGGGGTTCTGGATCAGTTGCTGTACTTTTCACTTATGTGCAAACCGCAATGCCGCCCGATAATCCAGGTGGTCTGAACGACACCACTTACGCTGATATTCTCTCCTATATTCTGCAACGCAACGGGTATGTGGCAGGCGCTCAGGAATTGAAGCCAGATGAAAAATCCATGGAGGCCATGAGCCTTCATAAATAACGAGCCCCGAGCAGGGCTGTTGGGGAGGGGAATATGCGCAAGCTTGCCCGTGTCATGTCCGTTGCTGCTGCACTCGCACTTTCAACTACAGTCGCGCGCGCCGAGCCAATCGAAGATTTTTACAAAGGCAAGAGCGTCACCATCATGATCGGCTATGGGGCTGGTGGATCAGATGATCTGTGGGCGCGTCTGCTCTCACGCCACATGAGCCGTTTTCTTGCCGGCAATCCGACCATTGTGCCGCAAAATGTCCCGGGTGCCGGCTCTCTGGTTGCGGCCAATCAGGTTTTTAAAACAGCACCGAAAGATGGCACGGTTCTGGCGCTGATCAATCGCGGCGTGCCTTTTGAGCCGTTGCTTGGCAATAAGGCCGCGCAATTTGATCCGCGTCAGTTCAATTACATCGGCTCGCCGGATCGCGATACAATTGTCGGCTTTCTGCGCACGGATGTCCCGGTGCAAAAACTCAGTGATCTGCGCAGCAAGGAATTGATTGTGGCCGCCACGGGTTCGGGTGCCGACAGCCTCACTTATCCAGTCTTGTTGCGCGATCTGTTTCATCTCAAAGTGCGCATTGTGCAGGGCTATCCGGGATCACGAGATATGAATCTGGCTGTCGAGCGTGGCGAAGCGCATGGCACATTCATTTCTTATGATACGGCTTTGCGCGAGCCTGGTCTCAAAGACGGCACGCGCCGACTGCTTGTGCAAGGTCGCCTCACACCTGACCCGCGCATCAAAGATGTGCCCGGTTTGAACGAGCTCGATCTGACACCAGCCGAGCGAAAGGCCGCGGAATTTTTCTTGCTGCGTGCCGATATGGGGCGCCCCTTTGTTGCGCCCCCCGGCGTGCCATCCGATCGTTTGGTAGCCTTGCGCAAAGCCTTTCGCGACACGCTGCTTGACGCAACCACACAGGAAGATGCTGGCCGCCAAGGCTTAAATGTCTCGCTTATTTCACCCGACGAGATGATGAAGACACTGCAATCGGCCTATGGCTTTGATGAAAAGACCATCGATATGGTGCGCACGGTGATGCAGGACGCCGAGAAGAAAAAATAATCATGTTGCAAATGGTATTGGTTGCGGCAAGACGCGCCCGAGCCTAGTACCTGGGCGCGTCTTGTGGCCTTCAGACCCGATCAGGTTGTTTTGATTTCCAGATCGTTTGCCCGCCATCGACGCGCAAATCTGCACCTGTCACAAATGAAGCTTCGTCACTGGCCAGAAACAGGGCCGCATTGGCAACTTCGGCCACTGTGCCCGTGCGCCCCAAAACCTGCATGGGACCACGAAGTTCATTTGATTTTTCGCGTGTACCGAAACGGCGCAAGACGCGGTCCGTATCGATAGGGCCTGGCGAGATCGAATTGCAGCGGATGTTTTCATGCCCGTAATCAAGCGCGATGACGCGCGTCATATGATGAATGGCAGCCTTGGTCGTGCAATAGCCGATGCGACCATGCAGCGCATAATGGCCGTGGCTGGATGCAATATTAACAATTGAACCACCTTGTCCTGACGCACGCATGCTGGGGATGGCATATTTGCACATCAGAAAATAACCGGTGAGATTGGTGCGCAATGTGCGTTCCCAATCTTCGAGCGATAGAGTTTCGACAGTCTTGTCTGGTGTCACGGCCACTGCGCCATTCATCAACGTGGTGACATGGCCGAAATGCGATTCCGCCGCCTTGATCGTGGCTTCGCATTGTGCGGGATCATTGACATCAAGCACAAAGGCCGCTGCCGTGCCACCATTGGCCTTGATGGAGGCAACAACAGAATCTGCCTGCGCCTGGCTAATATCCGCAATGAGGACTGACGCGCCTTCACGCGCAAACATACGGGCGACTTCGCCGCCAATCCCGCCACCGCCACCCGTGATCACAGCTACTTTGTTTTTCATGCGTCCAGTCATTTGCTGACCTCCCTGTTCTTTTTCTTAGTTTTTGATAGGACCAAAAATCGAGCGGACTTTTTCAATGACGGGTTTGGGGCTTGCATACATGTCAGTGATCAGCGCACTGACGGCTTCACCTTTTAGGGGCGTGATCGGCATGCGCATATTTTGCGCCTCTTCCAGTAAGGCTTTGTCTTGCAGAGCCTCGTTGAAGCCTTTGCGGATCACGGCCACGCGATCTGCCGGCACAGCTTTGGGCAAAATGAAAGGGTGCCCCATCAACAGGCCAGCCAAAGCCAGTTTGAGCACGCGCCGCTCCTCATCCGTTTTGGCAAAATCATAGAGCAGGGGCACATCTGGCAGATCAGGCGATTTCTCGAGCGCGATTTGAACGATGATTGAGACTTTCTTGTCGCGCAACCAATCGGATTTACCGGCCACCAGCGAGGAATAGTAAAGGCCCGCGGACCCCTGCACCTCACCGCGCTCCATAGCCAGATAGACGGGCGGCTGGCCTGTATAACCTTCGACAATTTTGAATTTCGTGTCGAACAGTGAATTCATCATGCGTGCGTAAATGGAATTGGTGGCTGTTGCGCCGGATGATCCGACAATCACCGTCTGCTTGCGCATATCGTCAAACGTTTTGATCGGTGTTGGATTTTGCAAAATGGTCACGGCCACTTCTTTGGCCATGGAACCGATCCAATTCACGGCGGGTGGCTCAAATGGACCATTGGCAGGCGCACCCAGCATCGGCTCATAGCCAATGCCTGAGGGCATGGCGCCCCAATAAGACCCATCTTTGGGAGCCACGTTGACGATGTAATCAAGTGCCTTCAGCCCACCTGCGCCGGGCATGTTTTGCACGACGATTGAGGGTTTGCCGGGCAGATAGGTACCAATGTGACGCGCTAGTAGCCGCGCATAAGTGTCATAGCCACCCCCCACATCAGAGGCGACCACCATGAACACCTGATTGCCTTTGAAGGTGGATGATTGGGCTAAGGCCAGGCTTGTGGGTTCGAGACCCAAAGCTGCAACTAAAACCGCTCCCCATAAAAAGCGCATGAAGCGCCCTTGGCTATCTGTCATGCCATCCTCCCCATGTTTGCTTCCGCGACGACTCGTTGGATGGTCGTAGGTCGGAATTTACGGGCGCCTTGTGCGGCGCCTCATAAAGCAAAGTCTGCGGTTTCTGGCGGGGGTTGGCAAGCTCGACCAATGACAGGTTTCGTCAAACGCTTGGGTTGCGTCTCTGATGACTATGGGTGTTTAGCAAAAGGTCGCACGCATGCTGTACGAATGGCGGAGACGGTGGGATTCGAACCCACGATAGAGTTTCCCCTATGACGATTTAGCAAACCGTTGCCTTCAGCCTCTCGGCCACGTCTCCGTTGACCCCGGGGGATCGGGCGTTTCTATGCCCGAGGCGGGGGGGATTGGCAAGCTTTTGGGTGGCTTCAGGTTGGGATGGCGCCGATAAAGGTGCAGATCCGCGCAATCGAGGGGGGATCAAGCAGCAGGGGGGCGTGGCCTTGGCCGGGAACGGTCAAACCGTCCGCACGTGGATGGCGCGTTAACATGGCCTGAAAAACCTCTGGCGAGAGCAGATCCGAGTTTTCACCACGAATCGCCAGCACAGGCACGCTGGCCAGTGCTTCATATTGCGCCCAGAGATCCGGCATGGGTTTGGAGGGATCATAGGCATCCAGTGCGCGCGCGAGGGCCGGGTCGTAGCGCGCGATCAGGCTGCCGTCTTTCTCTTCAAGTGTGAGGCGTGCATAGGCGTGCCAGTCGGCGTCGCTCAAACCGGTGAATTGTGCGCCTGAGACGCGTTTGAACATAGCTACAGCGTCAGCCCAGTTTCGGGGCGACGGCAATTTGCCGACATAGCCTTGGATGCGCAGGAGGCCTGCGGGCTCCAGCACAGGGCCAATGTCATTGAGAATAACGCCCGCCAGCAGCTCCGGCCGAAAAGCACCCAGCAACATGGCGTGTATGCCGCCGCGCGATGTGCCCAGAAAAATCGCTGTGTCGATGTGCTCTTGTGCCAGCATAAGCTGGATGTCGGCGCTCTCAACCGCCAGATCATATCTGGCCGGATCGGCATCACGATCCGACAAGCCGCGTCCGCGATAATCGATGGCCACAACGCGGCGTCCGTTCTGTGCCAAAGCGCGCGCCACCGCATCAAAATCTTCCGCTGTGCGTGCCAGTCCTGGCAGGCAGATCACAGGCAGGCCATGCGCGTGTGCTGGCAAATAGTCGCGCAGATGCAGGCGCAGCCCGTCGGACGAGGTGTGAAAGCGTGAGGTGATATGGGGTGTGCTCATGTTGGCAGTCTAAAGCTTTTGTTCGGCGGTGCGCAATTCGGCGCGCAGGCGCGCCTGATCGGGTTGGCCCGTGAGCTGTGTATAGACTTCCAGATTTTCCATCACGCGCTGCACATAATTGCGCGTCTCTGAAAAGGGGATACGCTCCACCCAGTCTATCGGGTCGATGCTCGGGTCACGCGGATCGCCGTAGGCCGCTATCCATTCTTTGGCGCGCCGTGGCCCGGCATTATAAGCGACAAAGGTCAGAATATGTGAGCCACGAAAGTCGGTGAGCAATTGCCCCAGATGGGCTGCACCCAGTTGCGCATTATAGGCGGGTTCGTCCAACAAACGGCTTTTTTCAAAACTGGTGCCCAGTTGTTTGGCTGTGCGCTGCGCTGTGGTGTCGATCATCTGCATGAGGCCTTTGGCACCGGCTGGTGATAGAGCGCGCAGATGAAACATGCTTTCTTGTCGCGCAATGGCCAGCACAACAGGCAATGGCGCAGACAAGGCCGTGGTTTCAAAGGCGGGAATACCATTGAGCGGAAAAGCTGCTTGTTCCAGAGGTAGGCCACGTTGTAGCGCTTGCTTGCCGATGATGGTGCTGGCGCGTGCGTCATTTTGATTTTTTGCTAGCGCCGCCAAGGCAGCCAATTGCGGGCCATCTGTTGTTGTGCGGGCCGTCTCGGCGATCAGCGAAGTGGCCAGTTCCCTTTCTCCTGCTGCGTAAAGACGCTCAGCCGCGCGTGTGGCCAAGTTGCGCGCATCGCCGCGCGTGGGCGCTAGGCGTGCCGTGAAGGTCTCAAAGGGGGCGCCCAGTTTTTCGCGCGCAAGTTGGCCATAATAGACACTGCGCTCTTGCGCCGCGCGCCAATAAAATTGGCGCGCTTCGCCTTTTTTGTTTTGTGCTTCTGCTGTGCGTCCCTGCCAATAAGCAGCGCGTGCGCGAGAGATTGGTGACTCGGCGCGTCCGGCTGCACGGGTAAAATGCGGCATCGCTTTATCGGCTGCATTCAGAAAACGCAGTGCAATCCAACCCGCATGAAACTCAGCATCAATGTAGGTTTCACGCGAGACCGCGCTATGATCGGCGGACAGATGATAGGCGAGCCCAGGCTTTTTCTCATCGAGCAGTTTGCGCGCCAATATGCGCCGCTCTGTCCACCATTCATCAGGATCAACAAGGCTCGTGCGTTCACGCGGGGCGGATTGTATGATTTGAGCAGCGGCCTCCAAATCGCCTTTGCGTCGCAAACGTTGCGCTTCGCTCAGCAGCCACAGCGGGTCAGCTTTAAGATGAGCAGGGACAGATTGCAGCAGTTTGTCTGCAGGCGCTTCATTGACCACAGCCATGCGCGCTTTGATCAAAGCATTGACATCTTCGCCGGCAAGGGCGGCGGCGCGCAAAGCCCCCGGTTTGCCACCATAGCCAAGCCGGATCGCGCGCGCCTTGTGGTCGGCCGGGGTGAGATGCTCACTAAATTCTTTCAGGATTTGCGTCTCAATCGCAACTGACAGATCTTCATTGCGCCAGATGCTGACAATGCGTGCGCGGGCCGCCGCAGTTTTGCCAGCGTCAAGTTCAACACGCGCGAGTGCCAGACGACCGGCGGGCGATTGCGGGGCATGTTTGGCAAACCAGGCCGCCGCAGATGCGCTACGACCCCTATCCCAGAACAGCACATCTTCGACGCGCCGCTCCAGCGTAGCGCGCGCGCTCCAGTCTGGTGTGTTGGCGAGAAATGCCATCAGGCGGGGCAGCGAGGTGTGGCCACGATCCTTTTGCAAAGCCACCCAGCCCAAGGCCGCTTTGGCAGCCGGTTCATTCACACGGCCGGCTTCTTCATCACCCTTTGCAAAATCGCCCAGTGCATAGGCCGCCAAAGCGGCGAGAAAGGGAGGTTCAATCGCCATGTCTGGCGACTGCCGCAGCGGGTTGCTGGCGTGTGCCGGCAGGTCGGGGGCATAGGCCATGGCTTTGAACTGAGGCGATGCCTCAGGCCAGACTTGCGCTACGGGTGCGGGGAGAGGGCTGGCAGACAGAGGCGAATCTGGTGTGCGTGAGCCTTGCCAGGCGATGAGCCCGACAGTGGTGACCAAGCCACCCAAAAGGAGGGATTTGCGCAGAGCTGGCATCCGTCCGGTCCTTTTCGGGTCGCTGTTCTCAGCTGACCCTGCGTGATCAGGGTTGATGAAGTGTAAATCAGGGCTTTCGGCCCTTTTCTCGCCATCTCTCAGAGGCTATCTCTGTGACCAACCTTATCAGGTATGGAAAGTGTGTCGTCGATATGGCGGTCCGCTTCAGGTTCTAAGGATGTCTGCTCATGGTTCAGCCCGCCCGTTTTCGCGGATCGATGACCGCCCTCGTGACACCGTTCCGGGATGGCCGGATCGATGAGGAGGCGTTTCGCGCGCTTGTCTCTTGGCAGATTGCAGAAGGCACCAAGGGCCTTATCCCGGTTGGCACCACGGGCGAGAGCCCGACGCTGTCGCATGCCGAGCATCATCGTGTGGTCGAAATCTGCATTCAGGAAGCCAAGGGCCGCGCCGCGGTGATTGCGGGTGCCGGCTCCAACAATACAGCCGAAGCGATTGATCTGGCCAAGCATGCCGAAAAGGCTGGCGCGGATGCCGTGCTGGTGGTGACACCCTATTACAACAAGCCGACGCAAGAAGGCATGTATCAGCATTTCAAGGCGATCAATGATGCAATCGGCATTCCGATTGTCATCTACAACATTCCGCCGCGCTCAGTGGTAGATATGTCAGTCGACACGATGAGCCGCCTGTTCGAGCTTAAAAATATTGTCGGCGTGAAAGATGCGACCGGTAATCTGGCGCGTGTCTCGCAGCAACGCCAGGCTATGGGCTCTGACTTCATCCAGCTCTCGGGCGAGGATATGACGGCGGTTGCCTTCAATGCGGCAGGTGGTGTGGGTTGCATTTCTGTCGTCTCCAATGTTGCGCCCAAGCTGTGTGCGCAAATGCAGGAGGCGACACTGGCAGGCGATTACAAGCGCGCGCTGGAAATCCAGGATCGTCTGGTGCCCTTGCATGAGGCGATTTTCAAGGAGCCGGGGGTGGCAGGCGCCAAATATGGCCTGTCGCTCTTGGGCAAGGTGAAAGACGAGGTGCGTTTGCCGCTGCTTTCTGTCACAGAAGGAACGCGCGCGGTCATTCGCGCCGCAATGATCCATGCGGGCGTGATCGGCGGCTAAGCTTCACGCATAGATTGATTGGCCACTGGCCGGAGAGAACAGACGTGGCCCCGAAGACCCAGCCGGATTTCAAAGTCGTCGCCGACAATCGTCGCGCGCGCTTTGACTATGAAATCGGCGATGCGCTCGAGGCGGGGATTATGCTCACCGGTACCGAGGTGAAAGCTTTGCGCAGCGGCAAGGCCACCATTGCCGAGAGCTATGTCGGGCTTGATCGTTCGGGCGAGCTCTATCTGTTCAACGCGAATATTCCGGAATATTTGCAGGCCAATCGCTTCAATCACGAGCCACGGCGACCCCGTAAACTGCTGGTCAAATTGCGCGAAGTTGCGCGCCTCTCGCAGGCGGTTGAGCGCAAGGGCATGACAATTGTGCCGCTCAAAATTTATTTCAATGAAAAAGGCCGCGCGAAAATCCAGATCGCACTGGGCCGCGGTAAAAATGTCGCTGATAAGCGCCAGACCGAAAAAGCCCGCGATTGGAAAAAAGAGCAGGGCCGCCTGCTGCGCGAGCGGGGATGAGCACGCATGCTTCGTCATTGCGAGCGGAGCTAAGCATTCCAAGGTTCTGTGGTCATGGGCTCGTGTTTCGCCATGGATTGCCGCTTCCGCCTTCGGCTCCTCGCAATGACGAGGAACTACGCGAGACTCTTCTGCAGCGCCTTGAAAACGTCCTTGAACATTTTCGGCGTCAGCACGCCGGTATTCGTGTTGTATCGCGAGCAATGGTAGCTGTCGTAAAGGCGCACAGGCCCGGCTTCATGCACAGCTCCATGCGCAAAAGGCATGGCAGATAATTTTGAGCCCAGCGCCCGCACCACACTTTCATGCGCGATACGCCCGAGCGCCACGATCGCGCGCAGGTTTTTCATCTCCTCAAGCGAGGCGACCAGAAATGTGCGGCAGGTGTTGATCTCTGAGGGCGTTGGTTTGTTTTGTGGTGGCACGCAGCGCACGGCATTGGTGATGCGGCAATCCACCAGCGATAGGCCATCATCCGGCCGCTCGTCATAAGTGCCCGCGGCAAAGCCGTATTCGATGAGTGTCTCGTAGAGAAGATCTCCCGCCCAATCGCCCGTAAAAGGGCGACCCGTGCGATTGGCGCCGCGCAAGCCAGGTGCGAGGCCCACGATCAGCAGACGCGCCGATGTTTCACTGAAAGAAGGGACGGGTGCATTGTGCCAATCGGGATGGAGCCCACGCGCCTCATTGCGAAAGGCAACAAGGCGCGGGCAAAGGGGGCAGTCGCGCCCCGGGGCGGGCTTTTGAGGTGAACGAGCCATGCCCCGGAAACTAACGCTTTAGCTTCAGGTGTCGAGCATCTCGTCTGAACCAGCCGGGCGGCGCTCGCGCGGCGCGCGTTCCACCGGGTCACGGCCCACCTTGGCGGCCATATGCAGGAGATCGATGAATTCGTCTGCCTGACGGCGCAGATCATCGGCCACCATGGGCGGCTGGGTGGTGATGGTCGAGACGACCGACACGCGCACGCCCTTGCGCTGGACGGCGGCAACCAGCGAACGGAAGTCACCATCGCCAGAGAACAGGATCATGTGGTCGATATGGTTCGCCATTTCCATGGCATCGACTGCGAGTTCGATATCCATCGAGCCTTTGACCTTGCGGCGACCCATCGAGTCGACGAATTCCTTTGTCGGCTTGGTCACAACCGAAAAGCCATTGTAATCGAGCCAGTCGATCAATGGGCGGATGGAGGAATATTCCTGATCCTCAATGAGGGCGGTATAATAAAAAGCCCGGACGAGGCGTCCCTTACCCTGAAATTCCTTGAGCATACGTTTGTAGTCAATGTCGAAGCCGAGAGATTTGGCTGTGGCGTAAAGATTGGCGCCATCGATGAACAGGGCAATACGTTCTTGGGACATGCTTGAAAACTCGTCTGGTCTCAGTCGTGAAAAGGAGGAATTTCGCTCAAATCCCGCTGAAAAGCCCCCATGAAATACGGGGGTCACGCTCTTTGATCAAATCCCATGCCGGGGCAGGAGGCTGGTGCCAGACTCAAGGACCGGGGCAATGACGCACATTCGTCCCGGGGGCAGGGTCAGTCAAGTAAAGTTGGCAAAAAAGTTGATATGAAAAGGGTTTGAGTACAGCTTAGGCATGTTTTAGGGGCCCTAAACAGGTCGGGTTTCGCTATAATCGGGTGTTCCGACCACCCTGTAGCCTTCCTGGGAGGGAGCCTCTTTTGGTTGCCACCCCGTGGGCTTTCGTGTAGGACGAGTTCCAATCACGCTCCTCCTCTCTTTTTTAGGGAACGTCGCCCCATGGCACGCGTCACCGTCGAAGATTGCATCGACAAGGTCGAAAACCGTTTTGAACTGGTGCTGGTCGCCAGCCACCGCGCCCGTATGATCTCCTCGGGTCAGCAGATCACGGTCGACCGCGATAATGACAAGAACCCCGTCGTAGCCTTGCGCGAAATCGCTGATTCCACGCAGGCGCCGGAAGATCTCAAGGAAGATCTGATCCATTCGCTACAGAAGCATGTCGAAGTCGATGAGCCAGAGGCCGAAGTCGTGCCAGCGCTCAATGCGACAGCTGCGGATCTGGGCGGCAATGTCGATGGCGACATGCAGTTTGATCGCATGACAGAAGAAGACCTGTTGCGCGGTCTTGAAGGCCTTGTTCCTCCGGCTGCCACGGATGATGACGCGGAATAAGCTCCGCTTTCGTTGCCACATTTCAAAAAGGGCGTCGACCTCTCGGTTGGCGCCCTTTTTCATTTGCCTGTTGTCACTGATGCTCTTGATGTCCGATAGTAGGATCAATGATTTGCGCGCTTTGCGCTGAGCCAGTGAGATGATGCCCTGAATAAGATGATGCGCCAATATGAGCTCGTGGATCGGGTGCGGAAATATAATCCGCAAACGGACGAAGATCTTTTGAACCGCGCTTACGTCTACGCCATGAAGGCGCATGGGGCGCAAAAGCGTGCCTCCGGAGACCCCTATTTTTCACATCCCCTCGAAGTCGCCGCCATTCTGACGGATTTGAAGCTGGATGATGCGACCATTGTTGCGGCCGTCTTGCATGACACGATTGAAGACACGGGCACGACGCGCGAAGAAATCGACCAGCTGTTTGGCCATGAGATTGGCTCGCTGGTGGATGGCCTGACCAAGTTAAAAAAACTCGACCTTGTCTCGAAGCGCGCCGAGCAGGCAGAAAATTTCCGCAAATTGCTTCTCGCCATCGCTGATGACGTGCGTGTGTTGGTGGTCAAGCTGGCGGATCGTTTGCACAATATGCGCACGCTGCATTTTGTGCCGCCAGAAAAGCGCAAGCGCATTGCCGAAGAGACGCTCGATATTTATGCCCCGCTCGCCGGGCGCATGGGTATGCAGAACATGCGCGATGAGCTGGAAAATCTCGCGTTCAAAAATCTCATGCCCGAAGCCTGCGCGATGATTGAGGCGCGGCTGGCTGATTTGCACACCAAAAATGGTGCGCTGATTTCCAAGATTGAAGATGAACTACGTGAAGCATTGCTGGCGCGCGGCTTTCATGCGGATGTCAAGGGACGTGAAAAAGCGCCTTATTCCGTCTGGGGTAAGATGGAGCGCAAATCGCTCGCATTCGAACAGCTGTCGGATATTTTTGGCTTCCGCGTGCTGGTCGATACGCCGGAAGATTGTTACCGCGTCATCGGCATCATCCATACCAAATGGCCCTTCGTGCCGGGCCGTTTCAAGGATTATATCTCGACACCCAAGCAGAATGATTATCGCTCGCTGCACACAACTGTTGTGGGCCCAGGCCGTCAGCGCGTTGAATTGCAGGTGCGCACGCATGAAATGCACGAGATTGATGAATATGGTATTGCTGCACACGCACTTTACAAAGATGGCCGTGCCAATGATGTGGATGCGCTCATGCGCGAAAGCCGCGCCTATCGCTGGCTGCGCCGCACGATTGAAATGCTGGGCGAAGGTGATTCACCAGAAGAATTTCTGGAACACACCAAGCTCGAGCTGTTTCATGATCAGGTGTTTTGTTTCACCCCCAAGGGCCGCCTGATTGCGCTGCCGCGCGGCGCAACTCCCATCGACTTTGCTTATGCCGTTCACACGGGCGTCGGCAATAATGCGGTGGGTGCCAAGATCAATGGCCGCATCGCACCGCTTTTGTCTGAATTGCAAAATGGCGATGAAGTCGAAGTGGCCATAGCCGAAGGTCAGGTGCCGCCGGCCGCATGGGAAAGCCTTGTTGTCACGGGCAAGGCGCGAGCGGCCATCCGGCGCGCGACGCGTGATGCTGTGTTGGCGCAATATGCAGGCCTTGGCCGCCAGATTGTTGAACGCGCTTTTGAGCGCGCGAGCAAAAACTACTCGGATGACAAGCTGAAGGCCGCACTTCCGCGTCTGGCGCGCCAGTCGATTGATGATGTGCTGGCAGCGGTTGGGCGCGGCGAAATGTTTTCGGGCGATGTGGTCAAAGCGGTCTATCCGGATTTCAAGGAAGAGCGCAAAGCCGGCATTGCCGCGCAAAAAACCGAGAGCGGCTGGTTTGGTTTGAAAAAAGCCGACAGCCTCGTTTTCAAAGTGCCGGGCGCTGAAGGGGCGGATGACCAGCAAGCCATTCCTATACGCGGCTTGAGTGGTGATTTGCCGGTGCGCTTTGCGCCCAATGGTGGCGCCGTGCCGGGTGATCGCATCGTGGGTATTCTGACGCCGGGTGAGGGGATTACCATTTATCCGATCCAGTCACCTGCGCTGATGGATTTTGATGATCAGCCGGAGCGCTGGCTTGATGTGCGCTGGGATATTGACCCTGAACGCAAGGATTTCTTCCCCGCGCGTCTGGTGGTCAATACGATCAATGAGCCGGGAGCCTTGGGAATCATTGCCACAGTGATTGGCGATGCCGGCGCCAATATCGACCACATCGAATTTGTCACCCATTCGCAGGACTTCCGCGACATTGTCATTGATCTGGAAGTGATCGACCTGTCGCATCTCAATGCGATCATGGTGCAACTGAAAGCCAAGTCTGTTGTGTCAAAGGTCGAGCGCGCCAACGGGTAGGCGGTTTCAACCATCATTGCGAGCAAAGCGAAGCAATCCTGATCCTCACGTGCGGCTTTCTGGATTGCTTCGCCTTCAGCTCGCAATGACGACCATTACGCCTCACCCATCTCCAGCATCCGCTTTTCCTTCGCATAGCGCACGAGCACCAGAAAGCGGTAGATGCCGTGCACAAACTTGCCATAAGGCATGGTGACAAACAGCGCGAAGACCACGCCCAGATGCAGGCTGAGCAACAAGCCCATGGCTGATGTGTCGCGCAACACCAGAAGAGCGAGGCCGGAGGCGCCCGTTGCCAGCAGCATCACAAGGAACGCCACATCCATGCCTTTGCGGCTTTCATCCACCAGTGCGGGATCGCGGTCCTTCTTGGCCATCAGCAGACCAATGGGGCCGATCACCAGACCAATGCCACCGATCGTGCCGAGCACCACAGGCAGGTCATACCAAGGGTAGGGCGCGTGGCGCCCCAACACGTAATGATAGAGCGTTGCAATGCTGGTTGAGGCAAAGCAGAGCATGAAGCCGTAGAAGGTGAAATGGTGATAGCGGCGACGATTGTCGGTCGGACGTTCGCTGTCATTCATGCAGCCCACACCACCGCCATCAAGATAGCGTAGCGTGGAGGCATCTTTCATCGCCTGCCAAAGCGAGCCGCCTTGCGTCAGTGTGGCCGCAGGCTCGCCAATATTTTTCCAGAAATTGCGGATGCCCATGACCATGGCGACAATCGCATAGAGAAACACCGCACCGAAAATGGCTGCCATCGTATTATGCGGCATGAGGCGATAAAAATTGCCTGCATGCTGGCCAAACAAGGCCGCCGGATCATGCACGCCGACAAAGCCCGCAATGAAGACAGCGATACTGAGAGCCGCCACGAGCGAAATTTTCAGCCCGTTCTTTTCAAACATCGGCGCGAGACCCGTTGGCCAGGCATAGGCGGCATAAGAATCTGCACGCACCTGCGCCAGCACTTTGGGTACATTGACGCTGAATTCATGCGGCGGCGAGAATTGGCAATCATGATAACAGGCACCGCAGCTGTGGCAGAGATTGGCGAGATAATTGAGATCGCCATCCAGAAATTCGCGGCGCATTTCCATGGCCGGAAAAACAGCGCAAAGCCCTTCGCAATAGCGGCAGCTATTGCAAATTGTCATCAGGCGATCGGCTTCAGCGAGTGTATTAGTTGCGTGCATTGGTGGCTGCCTCCCGTCCTGCGATCCGTCCGAAAACGCTGCCGATTGTCATGCCGATACCAGCCGCATAGCCCTTGCCCAGCACATTGCCAGCCATGATTTCGCCTGCGGCAAACATATTGGCGGAGGGTTTGCCATCCGCCATCATCATGCGTGATTGCCTGTTCACGCGCACACCCAGATAGGTGAAGGTAATGCCCGGGCGCACCGGATAGGCATAGAAAGGCGCCTTTTCGATTTTGCGTGCCCAATGCGTTTTCTCAATCGCCAGACCATCCGTGCGGCAATCATCAAGCTGCGTATGGTCGAATGTGCCAGGCTTCACTGCTGCGTTGAATTCGGCGAGCGTTTTTTCCAGCGCATCCGCATCAAGCTCAAGCTTGCCAGCAAGTTCGCGAATGCTCTCCGCCTTGATCGGCGGGAAGCAGGAGGGCATGAAGAGTTCGAGCGAAGATGCGTCAAAGATGATGTAGGCGATCTGGTCGGGCTGGCCCGCCACAAGGCGGCCCCAGATGGCGTAGCGCTTGGGCCAGACATCCTCGCCCTCATCATAAAAGCGTTCGCAATGCTTGTTCACAACAACGCCGAAAACCACGCAATCAAGCCGCGTGATAATGCCGCCATCATATTCGGGCGCGCGCGCATCAATGGCCACCGCATGGCACTGCGTCGGATCACCAATCTGGTCAACGCCCGCAGCACCCAGCATTTTCAAAACCGTGCCGCGGTTGAAGCGCGTGCCACGAATGAGGAAGTTTTTGGCTGATGGGCCCCAGCTTTCTTCCAGCCATTCCTTGTTGGCCTCAAAGCCACCAGAGGCCGCCACAAGCGAACCTGCGCGCACGAAAAACTCGCCGTCGGGACGCTTAACCGTAGCGCCGAGGAACATGCCGTTCTCAACATCCATGCCGATGACTTCCGCGTCGTAGGCAATGGTCACCCCGAGATCTTCTGCGGTGAGGTAGAGCGCGTTCAGCATGGCGCGCCCACCGCCCAGAAAGAAGGAATTGGTACGACCGAGCGACAGTGTGCCACCCAGCGAGGGCTGAAAGCGCACGCCTTGTAAGGCGATCCAGTCGAGCATGTCTTTCGACTCGTGGATCATCATGCGCGACAGGTCTTCATTGGTGTTGCCACCGGTGACGCGCA
>CAINNX010000179.1 GCA_903851305.1 uncultured Hyphomicrobiales bacterium
ACGATCCAATCGCCAACCTGTTTCACTTTCCTCGCAACGCCCACAACGCAACCGACTATCGCACGCTGCGTGCAGCGGCGATGGTTGCATGGCACGAAATTTCTTGTGTTATGCTCGCCGCATGACCAGCTGGGTCTGACAAGACACCTTCATGCCTCAGTCCCGTTAATGTGACAGTGCCGACACAAGGGCGATGTGGCATGACGTGGTCCGCACTTAAGTCAACGTTGCCGGATTGGGTCCGCGAGAAAAAAGTTTATATCGCTCTTCAATTTGCGATCGAAAAGCACCCCGAATTGAATGACGTCCCGCTTGTTACTGAGCTCGCCCGCAGTGAAGAAGAAAAGCGCGCCTTGGAGCTTATCCTGGCTGGGCAGGCAATGGGCCGGCCCTTTGCTGCGCCGCCGAAAGTCCCTTCTGAAAGAATTGCAGCTTTGCGCGCTGCATTTGATGCAACAATGCAGGACAAAAATTTTCTGGAAGAAGCAGATAAATTAGGTCTTGAAATTCAGCCTGTAGCAGGTGTGCGCCTACAGGGATTGGTTGAGAATATGTTTGCCCAGCCAAAGCCCGTTATTCAAGCAGCCCGTCATGCTATCGAAAGTAAACGCTAGGTCCGAGCGAAATCAGTGGCATTGACCGAGAGTGATTTTGCACGCGCCCTCATCAATAGTATCGTCATATTCTCGCGCTCACGCTTTGCACTAAAAAGCCCCCCGCGCCGTCCGCTTTGACGGGCACCAGTTGGGCAATGGCTAATGCGATGCTTATGAAGAGGAGTTTGTCCCATTTCACGTTTTTACTTGGTTATTGGTGCCGTTATCCGCACTTGATGCCAGCCAGTCCATCGAAGGATGGCTATTGCGAGATCTTCAACTCGAAAATTCTTAATGAACTTCTGAATGGCGAGCTCTTCTACGCGCTGAAGGAGGCAAAGATCGTGATTGAGGGTTGCCGGCGACACTACAATACGATCAGCCCGCACTAATCACTGCAATATCAGACGCCTTCACCAGAGGTTCTACGATGGCCGGCTGCGCAACCCGACCTTTATTCGCCGGCCCCACCAAGGCTAGCTACAAACCCAATAGTCAACTAAGATAATGACAGGATAACTTCTTGGGGTCTGCCCATAAAGTATACCGCCTCCCAAATGAATTCGTGAGCTCGTCAAGAGGAAAAGGTCATGACCAAGGTTCTCATCATCACCGGTGACGGCTCTGGCCCGGATCTTGACTACGCAGTGTTTCGCCTTCGTGAAGAAGGTATCGCGATCACGATTGCGGCGCCCACAAAAAAGCGGCTTCTTTCTGTATTTCATCAATTAGAGCCCGGTTGGGATCATGGCGTTGAGCACGCTTGGTATCCGACAACACCAGATGCAACTTTTGAGGATATCAATCCAGCCGACTATGATGGCTTGTTGCTGCCTGGGGGAAGGGCGCCAGTTTATCTACGAAACTTTCCATCATGCCTCAAACTCATTGGACATTTTATTGAATCAAATAAACCAATTGCTGCGATTTGTCGTGGCGCGATATTGTTGCCAAGTGCAGGCGCCAAAGGTAGGAACCTGACTGGGGACCCTCTTATTCGGCCTCGCATTGAAATAGGTGGATGTAATTTTATTGAGAGTCGTGAAGAGCCTGTCATCGATGGCAATATTACAAGCGTCAGCGGGCGACCATTCTATCACATCTGGATACGGGCTTTTCTAAAAGCCGTAGGTCACCCTCAGGTTCCTCAGCTCCATGCCAAGAAAGCGCGTATTCTTTTCGCGCTCGCTGAATCTACAAGTTCCGGGATACATGATTATGCATGGTTTAGAATGTTGGAAGAAGGCCATGATGTCACGATTGGGGCACAAGTCCGGAAACCAACACGAACTGTTGTTATTGCTGCGGGTGGGGTGGGCGGTGGCGTCGATACATTCGAGCAGCGTCCGGGCCTGATGGTGGACGTCGACGTCTCGTTTGATGATCTGGACCCGCGGCAATATGACGGTCTTGTGATTCCCGGCGGGCCGGGTCCGGAGTTTTTACGTGCAAATCGACGATGTGTAGAACTCGCCTCGCATTTTATTCGTGAAGAAAAGCCTATTACAGGAATTTGTCATGGTCCTAACGTTATCCTCGAGGCCTTGCATCAATGTGGCGTCAAAGGAAAACGAATAAGTGCTAATGTTGTCTTAGAAGCCGATGTAATTGCGGCTGGTTGCGAATGGGTTCATCAACCGGGTCATGCGGTAATAGATGGAAGTATTGTGACTGCGTGGCGCCGTCCAGACTATGATGTCTGGATGCAAGCATTTACGCAGGTTCTTCGGTCGCGTGGATATGATGGTCGGAAGGATTAGCGTCGTGATGCCTGCATCAAGATTTTTTTGCCTTATTTCATCTTTCTTTGTGTTGAGTTTAGTCGATCCTTGCGCACAAGCCGATTCGGTTTCCGATTTTTATCGCGGAAAGACGATCACCATCCAAGTCGGCTACGGTCCCGGCGGCGGTTACGATCTAACTGCGAGGCTAATATCGCAGTTCTATGGAAGCCATATACCTGGAAAACCAAACATTATTGTTCAAAATGTTCCCGGTGCGGGAAGTATGAAGCTTGCAAATTCAATTTATAATAATACCGCAAATGATGGATTGACGCTTGGTGTCTTTGCTTTCGACGTTGCTCTTGAACCATACTATGGTGAAAAAAGAGCAATGTTCGATCCTGCGAAATTGGATTGGATAGGCAGTATGGATACAGACACGCAGTTCTGCGCAGTCTGGAAAGGTGCCGGTGTCGGGATTAAGACACTTCCTGATCTGTTGACTTCCAAAAAGGTACTAACTTTTGGATCAAGCGCACCAGGGGCGGTGCCGAGCGTATATCCGTTGTTTTTCAAGAACGCGCTTGGTGCATCTTTGCGTGTTGTGAACGGGTATACAGGCACCAAAGATATCATTCTTGCTATGCAGCGGGGAGAAATGGATGCGTCTTGTGGATTATTTGAATCGCTTCTTCAAGCATCATATATGGATCTAATTCAAGCTGGTGATTTGGATATCTTTGTTCAAACGTCTTTAGATAAGCGCTCGACAGTGTTTCCGGAAGCCACACCTATTCTCGATGTGATTAAGACAGATGATCAGCGCCAATTGGCTCAATTGGTTTTTGGCCCGGCAGGCATTACGCGCCCACTTGTTGCGCCGCCGGGAACCCATCCCGACCGTCTTAGCGCTTTACGGAAAGCTCTTTTTGCTACGATCGCTGATCCTGTAACAAAGGAAGTTGCTTCTAAAATGAAGATGGACCTCCGCCCGAAATCCGTTGAGGAAATCACTTCTGTTTTGGAAGTATTTCAGCAGGCGTCACCAATTAGCTTGAGTAAGGCTTATGCAGTGACGCATGAATGAGATTTTCGATATTTAATTTTTTAAATTTTTTTTCTCAATAAATCTTGGTTTTGACTTTGAAATATTTTCGTTACTTCTTTTTTGGCCAGCTCAGTCGGAGGTCTTTATTGATCTTTGTCTGAAGCTGATTGCAGCGGCTCATGATGATTTCTGACAGCCGTTGCTCAGATTTTGTTAATTGGCGGGAATTATTTTTCAACATAACTATGCGTCGAGAGGCTCCGGAAATGGGCCGCGCTACTAACTCTCCGCGAAAGTCGACATCTTCAGCTGTCGCTGGAATAATTGTTATACCTTGTCCGACTCGCACAAGGCCGATAGCGCTCGAAAATTGCGCTACCTCGTGTTTCAGCAACATAAGTAAGCCTTGTTTTTGGAACAAATATTCAACGGTATGGCGAAGGCTAGACGTCGAATTCGTCAAAATAAGTGGAAACGCTGCTATGTCCTGAAGTGTAATGACCTCTTTTTTTGCTAACGAATGCCGTTTTTGGAGCACAACTAACAGTGGATCAGTGACCAGCTTTGTCGTCAGAAAAGCTGCATTGTCCTGATCTGTTGCACCGATTCCAAATGCAACTTCACTTGCACGAACAGACGATTGTACATCGCGCCAACTCAGGTCCCGGACGGTTACCTCGACTTCAGTTGCCGAGGATTGAAATTCGTTTATGATGTCGGGCACAAGTGTCCCGGCTAAAGATGGAATACATGCTATTGTAATTCGTTCTTGGGCGACCGATGCGAGGGCGCGGGCTTGAGTAACGAGGCGATCAAATTCCGTTAGCGCAACTTTAAATCCCATCGCGCTTCCCCGGCCGATCTGGGTGAGCATGACTTTCCTTGTGGTCCTCTCGAAAAGCGGGCCCCCGAGAATATTTTCAAGCTCACGTATCTGCATGGTGAGCGCAGGCTGCGAAACGTGCAATCTTTGGGCTGCGCGCGTGAAGCTGCTCGTTTCGGCGACGGCTAAAAAGGCGCGAATATGTTTCAGGGTCACATTCATCACCTTTCCTTATATATATAGTTCTAATAATTTCAATTGTTAATTCAATGGGAAGGTGGGCTCATAAGCTTAGGGGCCCTAGAGCCCCGCTCTGGGGAGAGCAGCCATGACCAACGAAAATGCTCGATTGATACTATTAAGGGCCATCTTCTTCGCTGCCATCTTCTCTTCGGCCAGCGGGTTGCCGTGCAGCGAAGCCGGAGCGCAAAGCCCCGAGCAGTTTTACAGGAACAAGAATATTGATTTGGTCATCGGCTATACTCCAGGCGGTGGCTATGATGCGTATGGTCGAACAGTTGCTCGACATATGGGAAAGCACATCCGGGGCAGCCCGAATGTTGTTCCGCGAAACATGCCGGGCGGCGGTAGCCGGACCGCAGCGGCACACGTCTATTCTGTGGCTGCTAAAGATGGCCTGACCATCGGTCTCGTAGACCAATCGCTGGTATTGCAGCAAGCAGTCGATGATCCAACCATTCGCTTCGATCTTAAGCGGTTCAATTATATTGGCAATGCTGCATCCGATTCGAACATGGTTGCTCTCTGGCACACAACCGGGATCAAGACTGTCGAGGATGCAAAGAAAAAAGAATCCATTATCGGATCCACGGGACCAAATACGACATCTATCATCCCCCTCACGATGAACCGCGTATTGGGAACCAAGTTCAAAATTATTTTTGGTTATCCAGGTGCCAATGAAATGAACATGGCACAAGAAGCCGGAGAAATAGAAGGTCAGGCGAGCAAACCTTGGGGCTCTTGGAAGGCCACACGTCCCAACTTGATCAAGGAAGGGAAGATAAATTTTATCGTGCAAGTCGCGCTCAAGAAAGCTTCTGATTTGCCGGATGTGCCTTTGCTCATTGAATTTGCGACGAATGAAAATGACCGAAATCTTTTGAAACTTCTTTCCGCCCCATCCACAGTCGGGCGGCCATTCTTCACCACACCCGACACCCTGAAGGGCCGCGTAGAGGCCTTGCGCCTTGGTTTTGATGCCACAATGAAGGACCCAGACTTCCTCGAAGAAGCAAAGCGACAGGGTTTGGATATTGAACCCTCTTCGGGCGCCGATCTTGAAAAAGTCGTGAACGACATTCTATCGACGCCTAAAGCAGTTTCGAACCGCCTCGCGGACATCATTAACAGCCTACCAAAGTGAATTTCAGATGAACCATCCTTTGATTCTCGGGCATCTTACTGTGCTTGATCAGCCGCCCCCAGCAGCAATACGCATCGCCCACGAAGTGGGTTTCAAGAAAGTCGGGCTGAGGCTACAAGCCTCGCGTCCCGAGGCGACGGGTTACTCATTGCAAACAAATCCGACTTTGTTTGAGGACACAGTAAAAACCCTAAGAGACACGGGTATCGAGGTATTCGATGTTGATGTTTGTAAAATTGGGCCCACGACAGAAATCAAAAGTTTCGAACCATTTTTAGCAACAGCGGCAAAACTTGGTGCAAAAAGCGCCTTGGTGACCTGTGGCGACAGCGAGCGCGCGCGGTTCGAAGACCAGCTCGGGGCATATTGTGATCTTGCCGCCAAATACGGAATTACGGCAGATCTTGAATTCATGCTCTTTACGCCAGTTGTCCCTACTTTGTCTGTTGCTCTTGATGTCATCGCCTCCGTCAATCGAGCAAACCTTGGCGTGATGGTCGACACCATCCATTTCAACCGAACCGGCGAGTCACTTGATGACCTGCGCACTGTTCCTCGCAATAGGCTCAATTACATCCATTTCACAGATGCCCGCCGCGACAAGCCTGACACGATGGAAGGTTTAATAGAAGATTCGCGGGCCCATCGGATGATGCCCGGTGATGGCGGATTGGATCTTCCTGCAATTGTACAGGCTCTACCAGACGGGCTGCCATTGTGCGTCGAAATATCAAATAGCGTCCTCGACCGGACAATGCCCGCACTAGAGCGAGCACGTCTAGCTTTTCATAAAACACAAGCCGTCCTTGATGCGGCACAAAAAAAAGGAATTAAAAAATGAGTGGAAGGTTTTCCGGAAAATCGGCAATTATAACTGGTGGAGCGAAGGGAATTGGACGCGCAACTGTCTCGCGGTTCATGCGCGAAGGCGGCCATGCAACGGTTATCGAGGCGGAAAATCCGGACAGTGAATGGGCGCAGAGCCTCGCACAAGAAGCCAAGAATCTGGGTGCTGAGCTTCTCTATATTCACGCTGACGTCACTAACGAAGATAGTGTAAAAAAAGCCGTCACAAAAGCGGAAGAAAAATTCGGCCCAACCGACATTCTGATCAACAATGTTGGTTTCAGTATTAACGCGACGCCCCTCGACGAGCACAGTCTTGAGAAATGGGAACATTCATTTCGTGTGAATGTCACCAGTACATTCCTGATGACCCGATCGGTTTTACCAAGCATGCGTAAAAAGGGTGGCGCGATCGTGAATATGTCTTCGATTGCAGGAACCCAGATTTCCGAGAATGCACATCTCGAGTATCATGCTGCTAAAGCTGCCATAGTCGGCTTTACACACAAACTTGCTTTTGAAGAGGGAAAGTATGGAATACGGGTGAACGCTGTCGCACCGGGCACGACCCTTACCGAGCGTGTTGCCCCCCGGTACACAGGGCTCACACCAGAAGTTTATACCCGCAAAATGGCACTCATCCCCCTTGGTCGCCCTGCTCAACCTCACGAGATGGCTTCAGTTATCTTGTTCTTGGCGTCCGATGATGCCTCCTACGTCAGCGGCATCACCATTAATGCAAATGGTGGCCGGTATATGACTTGAGGCTCCATGCGCGATACCTATGACCTGATTGTTTTTGGCAGCGGTGCCGGAGGCCTTGTTACGGCGCTTGTCGCTGCACGTAACGGGTTAGACGTTTGCCTTTGCGAGGCAACCGATCAACTAGGTGGAACAACTGCTACATCCGGGGGAACAATATGGGTTCCTGGAAATGAACTAGGTCAGAAAGCGCCTTATCCAGACACGCTGGACGAGGCGCGCCGCTATATGATTGGTGAAATCGGCGACCTGGATATAGATAAGCGCGAAGCATTTTTCGAGGCAGTGCCAAAGGCATTAGATTTTCTAAAAAATCATTCTCCATTGCAATTGACAATGAACCATCCCTATCCGGATTATCATTCCGAGGAAGAGGGCGCTGCTATCTCAGGTCGTGCATTGACTCCTATCCAATACGATGGACGCCGGCTCGGCGCATTCTTCAAGCATATCCGTCCGCCTATCCGTGAATATATGATTTTAGGTGGTATGATGGTGGGCCGGAGCGAGATCCCATCCCTCGTCAAACCCTGGTCTTCGCTATCAGCGATGATGACGAGTTTTCGACTAGTCGCTCGTTATGTTCGAGACAGGTTATCTTTTCCGCGCGGGACGCGACTCTACCTTGGAAATGCTTTGGTAGCAGCGCTCACCGAAGGCCTTCTAAAAGCGCATGTCGAGATCCGTTTCGACACCCGGTTGTCAAAGATTCAATTAAATGGTGATCGCGTAGTCGGTGCAGAGATCTCAAAAGGTGCCGAGACATCAAATATTAAAGCCCGTAAAGCCATAGTGCTTGCGACTGGTGGATTCAGCTCGAATCCAGAGGCATTTCTGAAATGGACAGGAACCGCAGCGCCTTGGTCGGCAACATTTTCTAAAAACGTCGGCGATGGCATCAAAGCTGCTCTCGCGATAGGTGCGCAGCTTGATCGCGATCATGCTAGCGGGGCGTTTTGGATGCCATCTTCCCGCCTTCAGCGCGAGGATGGTAGTGTTACTATTTATCCGCATATACGTGATCGTCCAAAACCGGGTCTGATTTGCGTGGCACAGGATGGTCGACGCTTTGTCAACGAATCAGCCTCGTATCATGATGTAAGTCAGGCAATGCTGGATCGGCTACACCTGCATACAGATTCGCGTTTTTATCTTGTTTGTGACCGACACTTTCTTAGCAAATACGGATTGGGGATGATCAATCCCGTATGGCAAAACCTCAGTTATTATCAGGCCCGTGAATATCTAATCGTCGGCGACACGCCGGCTGATCTTGCCCGCCGGCTTAATATCGCATCCGCACAGTTTTGTCAGACAATTGAGAAACACAATGGGTTTGCAAACTCAGGTACAGATCCTGATTTTGGGAAAGGGAGCACTCGCTACAACCGTTTCAATGGAGATAGTGCACATAAACCCAATCCATGTCTTGGTCCAATCAATGAGGGCCCATTTTATGCTGTTGAGGTCCGTCCCGCCCCTATCGGAACAAGCCTTGGTCTCGTCACGGATGGTGACGGGCGGATTCTTCGCGCCGATAGCACACCGATTCCGGGTCTCTATGCAGCAGGAAATGACATGAGCTCAATAATGCGCGGTCGTTATCCAGGACCGGGCATAACGCTTGGTCCCCACATTGTTTTTGCTTGGCGGGCAGCAATGAGTATAGCCAAGTTGAATGGGTGAAATATAAAATGGGCTCTGCCAGCAGCAAAAAAATCATCCAATTTTATTTTTTCGGGAATGAAAAATTTATTTAAATAACCTCGCTACGATTTTTTTTATTTCCGGGTCTGATCCTATTGCTCCTTTGATCATTTTTTCTACGTCTGCCCCACTCATGGGACTTAGATCAAGCCGAAGTTTTGATGCTTCTTCTATCAAATTTGGATCACGCGAAGCCTGTTCAAAAGCGAGGCGGAGAATAGCTACCCGGTCTTCCGGCGTTCCCGGCGGCGCCGCAAAGGGCCGCGCGATAGCAAGACACTCGGACACAAGCTGAGCGACCATAGTTTTTTCGTTTTCATCTTTAACAAGTTCGGTCAGGAGTGGAACATCGGACAATTCTTGTTCACGGCGTAATCCGATTTGCACAAGTACATTTAAACGGGAACGTGCATCCGGAAACGAGGCTTTATAGCTGGACCATGTATTGGTTGCGCGCCCCTCCATTTCCCCTCGTTCCATCGCAAGAGTTTGTTGGGCCCCACTCTCGTAACCCATGATGGCGCGAAATTTTGTACCCAATAAGTTATTGTATAGTTCTGCAATCTGAGCTGATGTAGAGCCTGCTCCTGATGCAGCGAGAGGAACTTCGCGCAATTTTGCATCTGAAATTGTTTTGATTGATGACGTGTGCCAGGTGACTGTTACGTTGTTTTCTTGTGTAAAATTTCCAATCCAATTAAAATTTCCTAAAGATGCATCTAGGCCCGGAGCACCGATTACTTCTTGAAGAAGCAGCCCTTGGCTGACCGCTGTGATGAGTGTTCCGTCTTTGGGTCCGCGAGCAGCTTGATTAAATGCAAGCATTCCTCCAGCGCCCGGCCGGTTCTGAACTATAAAATTTGGATTGCCTGGAATATATGCGCCCATATGTCGAGCAAGTAATCTTGAATAAAGATCGTAACTGCCCCCAACTCCAAGACCTACGGTAATAGTGACAGCCTTTTGCTCGAAAAAGCTTTCTGCAAGTACCGGCGTGGCCATAGAAAATATAGTCATGCCAAAGAAAGCAAAAATTATTTTTATTTTTGTCATTGCTTAGACGCTCCCGTTCCCGCGATTTTGCCGAAAACAGCTCCTGACATTAGGCCGGTTCCGCCAGGGTAATTGAAGTAAAAAATCCCTCCGACCATTTCGCCTGCTGCGAAGAGGCCCGGTATTTCAACCGCGTCCATGTCAAGAACGGCACCGGTTTCTGGGTTTATGCGCAGCCCGCCAAAGGTAAAAGTAATTCCGCATCCGACTTGATAAGCCTCAAAAGGGGGTTCGTTTATTGTATTTGCCCAATTTGATTTTGGTATTGTTAGGCCGGTGGTCGTTCGACCATCGCGTATCCCGGGATTGAACGGGGCGTTATCCGCTACGGCTCTATTATAAACCTCAACTTCCTTCAAAAAGGCCTCAGCGTCGACACCTTCGAGTTTGCCGGCTAATTCTTCGAGGCTAGATGCAGATACTTTTGTAATTTTTCGAATTCGATATTCCGGCCTCAATAGATTGATGGCTTTGTTATCAAAAATTTGCCAAGCAAATTGTCCAGGTTGTTCTAATACAACCTTCCCGTATTTGGCGTAAGTAAATTGCCTGAGGTCGGCGCCCTCGTCTACAAAGCGAAGGCCATTTGCGTTAATCATTATTCCAATTGGATAAGAGTGCTTTTGAAAAAGAGCACCAACTTCAAGGTCACCAAACTCTGGTGCATTTGCATCCCAACCAACAGAGTGGCATCCGCTCCAGTGACCATAAGGCGAGGCACCAATCTCTAGTGCCATCCTAAGTCCATCTCCGGAGTTAAATCTACTGCCGCGAACTTTAACCAGATCCCATCCAGGCCCGAGGTAGCGAGACCTCCATTCAGGGTTTGCTTCAAAACCGCCGCATGCAAGGACCACAGACTTTGCACGGACTTCACAAATAGCCCCGTTTAAACGAACGCGAACTCCGCTTACTTTAAACCCGTCGAATAAAAGCGTGGTAACCCGAGCCTCATAAAGAATGGTCCCGCCATTTGAAACAAACAGCTCACCTTGCTTTTTGATAAGGCCATCTCCGCCGCCGGCGGCCTCGACAACTACACCACCTGTAAAGCGAATCTTTTCACCATCCTTGTAACTTTGAGATAGTTTTGGCAGAAACCGGATCCCTTTTTCTGCGAGCCATCTCACAGTATCTAGTGAACGATTGACAAGAATTTCACAAAGCTCTGAATTGGTTCGATAGTTTGTAGCTCGGAACATATCATCAAAATATTCATCGGAATTGTAGGTTCCAAAATCAAACGTTTCGGTTTCGTTTTCACCTAAGTCTTGAATTATAGGGATCAGATCTGAGAGTCCATTGAAAGCAAACCTCATGGAGCCAGAGGTGAATCGGGTATTTCCTCCTGATTCTTCCAAGGGAGCGCGCTCAAGGACAATAACTTTTGCACCATTTTCTTGTGCGGCAAGAGCCGCGCAAAAAGCAGCATTGCCGCCGCCAACAATCACCACATCGGTTTCAAGTGCGGTCATCTTATATCGGTCCTCAAGGCCTCATATCATTGTAGATTGTAGAGATAATCTGTTTAAAAATCATATGACAATACTACTTAGGCGATCACAAGCTTGATTTTTAAGAAATCCTTTGCCGCAAATTTAAATCCCTGTGAGAGTTTGATTTCAGAATTGTAGTACTGATCCATAGTCTGCAAAGCGCGCAAAATCAGATCATATTTTGAATTGGTTGCATTTAAAATATTTTACGGATTACCGATAAACTACCGCAGGGTCAGGATTGTTGGCTCAAGTCCGATGAATTCATCTTCCGGGAACGTTTTTTTTATCGGGGTCTGAAGGTCTTATAGAGCCTAGAATAAATGAAGAGTAACTATATTAAGGTACCCGGCTCCTGAAAGGAGCACCGAAATGAAACGATTTGTTCCCTTGGCGGCGCTTATAGGTTCATTCGGGTTGGTTAACCTTCGCCCGTTGGCAGCAATAGCAAATAGCGAGCCTTCGAAGACGGAAGCGCCCGCTGTACCAGCTAAGAAACAAGTCCCGCCAGGCCTGACCGGAAATAAAATTCCTCAGTGTCCTGTAGGCGAGTATGTGGCGGGCTTGATCTGTAAAATTGCAGCGCCCGGCTATTACCTTGACCTTGGCATGAAATACCCGGCACCATGCCCACTCGGCACCACATCCCCTGCAGGGGCACGATCAATCCGTTATTGTGAGTAGGCTTAGTGCGGCCCGGGATACAACCGGATAAACCTCAACTAGCTATCGTCTAGTCGGGTATCCTTGCCGAAATAATCGCAATAATCCGCTTTTCGGATGCAATTTCGTCTTCGATAATTTTCTTGTATTTTTTATTTTTCGGATGCTTCAGTTCCGCCTCGAAAATTTTGATGGCTTCGTGTGCGGCCTCCCTCCTTTTGTTGCGCTTTTCCCACATCAGCTTCTCTTCTTTTGTGAATGGGCCTGTTATCCGCACTTGTCCAGTTGCGAGATCGATTTGGATATGATCGGGGTGAGGGACGGGCTCTGGTGGCCTAATGCCCATCAGCTTATGA
Organism: uncultured Hyphomicrobiales bacterium; assembly: GCA_903851305.1. Lineage (GTDB taxonomy): Bacteria > Pseudomonadota > Alphaproteobacteria > Rhizobiales > Beijerinckiaceae > Terripilifer. Next base: position 12,462 of record CAINNX010000179.1, read on the forward strand.
CGGTCGATTTCATCTTCCCATTTCAGTTTGTAATCGATCATCGTTTGTAGAAATTCATCGTACTGTTTTTTGTCTTTAGCTTCTTTTTTGCTGACCAAGTCTGTGAATGTTTTTTGAGCCCGGTGGTCTCCACGCAAGGCATTAATCGACATTGAACGAACAATCGCTTGTGCCGTTGGAATACGAATCTCCTTGTTGCCATCCTTTACTTTTATCGGGCGGTAGGCCTCCTGCATGATAATATCACCCAGCCGCTCTTCATTCATCGCAGGCATCTGGTTCTTGGATCCTTTTGGGCGTCCGTTCGGATTGCCCGACCTGCCCTTCGTGAAGCGGGTCGCAGCAGGTGGCTTGCCATAGCCGACCTCATAGGATCGGTCGGGCATCTTGTTCTTTAGCGCTTTGATTTTTTTGGTGAGGTCGTCGTTCATTTCCGGCCCTCCTCGTTATCGGAGGGGCCAGAGATGTTTTTCACGAATTCCGCATCTTCGTGCGCAAAGGCCTCGAAGCGGGCGATGATCTTGTCGCAATAGAGGGGATCGTATTCGCACAAATATGCGCGCCGCCCGGTCTTGTGGGCAGCAATCAGGGTCGAGCCGGAACCGCCAAAAAGGTCGAGGACGATATCACCGCGTGCCGATACATCCTTGATGGCATCCGCCAGCATCTGGACGGGTTTCACAGTCGGGTGGAGTGCTAGTTCTTCGAGGCGGTTCGCTTTGAAGGATGTAGCGCCCGCATATTCCCAGACATTGGTGCGGTAACGCCCATGCTGTCCAAGCTCGAAATTGTTGATGTGGGGCGCGGTGCCATTCTTGAAGACAAAGATCAGCTCGTGCCTGGACCGGTAGAAGGTTCCCATGCCGCCATTGTCTTTGACCCAGACATTGAGGTTCTTGAGCTCGCTAAAGACCCCGGAGGCTGCTTCTTCGACCTCGCCCATGTGGCGCCAGTCCATGAAGATGTAATGGATCGAGCCATCCTTGCTGAATGTGACCAGATTGGTGAAGGAGGCTTTCAGAAAGGCAATGAACTCAGCCTTTGTCATCTCGCCTGACGCCATGGCAAACTCGCCATGTTTGATTTTGCCCGATCCGCCGACATTCCCCTGGATTTTGACGTTATAGGGAGGGTCTGTGATCACCATGGTAGCAAGCTCGCCATCCATGAGAGCTGCCACGATGGCCTTGTCGCGCGCGTCCCCGCAGATCAGCTTGTGGGGGCCGACCCGATAAGTATCGCCGGGACGGCAGCGGCGCAGTGTCAGTGCCGCGTCAGGCAATTGGTCGTCGTGCGGGTTGTCAGGCTCTTCCGGCTTTCGTGCTGCGATCACTTGGTCGATTTCAGGTAAGGAAAAGCCGGTGACCGTCAGGTCAAAGCCCGGCTCAAGGCCCATGAGCGCCTCCAATTCTTCGGCGAGCAGGTCTTCATCCCAGCCGGCATTCAAGGCCAGCTTATTGTCGGCGATAATATAGGCCCGCTTTTGTGCCTCGCTCATATGGCTGATTCGGACGCAGGGGATGCTTGCAAGCCATAAAAGCTTTGCAGCTTCCAGCCGCCCATGGCCCGCCAGGACCCGGTTACCCTCATCAATGAGAACAGGGACCGTAAACCCGAATTCCTGCATGCTCCGGGCAAGTTCGCGGACCTGCTTTTTGGAATGGGTCCGCGGGTTTTTGGGCGAGGGTTTGAGGTCCTTGACCGGCACGAACTCGAGCAGGGGGATCAGTTCAGTCTGCGCAGGGGCAAACTGGGCATGCAGATTGTTTGGGTCTTGGAATTTATGCGCAGTCTTACGGTTCCGGGGCATGGGAGCCTCCAAGCTTGGACCTTCGTGCAGAGCGCACGTCGGTTCAGGTTTCGGATGCTGCCCAAGCCCACACCGGGGGGCTGGCCGCTAGGTTTACTTACTCTCACGATGCAGATTGCTTCGTAAGGAGGACGCCGGGCCTCTCAAGCTTTCGACATGACGGAAACTATACTGCCGTGCCTGATCGTCAAGAGTTTTTTTAAGTGTCAAATTGTCATAAATGACTGGGGCAGTGGGGAAAATCAACCAATGCTTGATTTCAACTGCATGCCTTTGGATGCCGGTTTTTCTTTGTATCGAAGCCTGAATTATTCCGGCAGTTTCCCTGTTCGACCGAATTGAATTCCCTGTTCTGAAATCAGGCCTGCTTCGCAGATGTGGCCGGTTTCATCGGGAAAGTCACGAAAACAGCCTGAATCCTCGGGCCACGGTCTCTTGTATTTCCCTGTAAATTCCCTGTATTTGCGCAAGGGAAGGCGAGACTGGTTCGGGCGGACTGCGTCATCCGCCAGTCTTTCATCTCTGAACCCCAGTCCGGCTTTGGCCTTGCCGCGCAAGACTTGTGCGGGTGGTTTCAGTGGCTTGCGAGCGGCGCTTCTTTTGCCCTCCCTGCAGAGACGCTCCTAGGCCTGTTTTCAGGTCAATTTGGTCCCTGTTTCTCAGTTGTTGTTTTCGGCAGTACGGAAGTCTCTGCCTGCCCGCTAGGCAGTCGCGACTTTTCGTGAGTTTTTTACAGTTCAGTTACGGCACGAGCGCGCAAGCTTAAGCGCACAAATCTGACTTGATGGGTTCAGGCCGGCGCAAATCCGAGCGCGATGCGCTGCTCATGCCAGCCAAGTGGATAGCGAGTATCCTTCACCAGCTTGTTGGCTGAGAGCTCGGCGGGTTGCCGCCCGTCAAAGATGTCGCTGACTATATCGGGCGCCAGATAATTGAGACGCATCAGCCGCGTCGCATAAGAGGGCGTCATATTTTGTGATGACGCGATTTCTTCAATCGAAGCGCTTCCAGATTTTTTGATGGCAGATTGGAGGGCGTGCGCGCGTTGCAGCAGTCGGATCAGAGATTGGTCGGGCGTTGCTTGATCTGCCGCACCGGGGATGACGAACCTCAATTCCTTGCCCGTCCGTTTTAACGTTGCGCTGATGGTAAGCGTAAATTCATCGTCTTCTGCATCATCGTCATCACTTGCCGAGGCAGCTTTATTGCCGAAGATGGCCTCAGCAAATGAATGGCTGTTCAATTGCATCTCGATGCGGTCACGATGGATCTGGACACGCGTCAGGAAATTCAGGATCACATCGCTCCAGCATGTCGTTATGTTTTGTTCCAGTTTGATAAGTAGCTCTTCCGAGCTCTCATCCAAATGCAATTGGAAAGCAGCGCTTTGATATGCTTTGGGTAGGTCATGGGACAGACCCTTCGGGTCTTTCAAAAAATTTTTGATGCGTTTTATTACCAAGTCTTCGAGCAGGATTGCTGGAATGCGCTGCGCTTCAGGGTGCTCGTCTTTGCAATTCTTGGTCAGTGATTTCGAGATGTAATAGCGATAGCGGATCCCCTTCTTACTTGCATGTGATGGGGTCATGGCCTCGCCCGACGCATCAAAGACGATACCGGTCAGTCTTTTTGAGGCATTCGTTTCAAGGGCGCGCCGACCGACCCGATTGGAATCCAGAAGCTCTTGGGTCTTGTCCCAGAGATCTTGATCGAGAATAGCCGGATGCTCTCCTGGATAGGCCTCGCCCCGATGTTTTGTCAGGCCGATGTAAATTTCGTTTTGCAAGAGCTGGTAGAGAGCGCCTCGCGAGAACGGCTTTCTTCCGTAGCTGGTGCCGTCTGCGGCTATCCTCGCTTTGCTGACGATTTTGCCGATTTCCAGCTCTCTCTGGAGTTCGCGGACCGATCCGAGGGCGCAATAGCGCCCGAATATGTGGCGGACGGTTTCGGCCTCCTTTTCATTCACGACGAGCTTCCGCTCCTGAACATCAAAGCCCAGAGGCGGCAGGCCGCCCATCCACATTCCTTTTTTCTTGGAAGCCGCAATCTTGTCGCGGATACGCTCGCCCGTGACCTCCCTTTCGAATTGAGCAAAAGAGAGCAGCACATTGAGCGTCAACCGCCCCATGCTGGTCGTCGTATTGAAAGCCTGGGTGACCGAGACGAATGAGACCCCTTGCCCATCGAAGGCCTCAACGATCTTGGCAAAGTCGGCCAGGGCGCGGGTCAGGCGATCGACCTTGTAGACGACGACCGTGTCGATGAGGCCTGCATCTATATCGGTGAGGAGCCGTTTCAGGGCAGGGCGATCCATATTGCCGCCGGAATAGGCCGGATCGTCATAAAGGGTCGGAATGACAATCCACCCCTCATGCTTCTGGCTCTTGATATAGGCCTCACAGGCTTCCCGCTGGGCGTCCAGGGAATTGAACTCCTGTTCCAGCCCCTCTTCGGAGGATTTGCGGGTGTAGATCGCGCAGCGGATTTTTCGGCGGGGAGCAGACGACGACATGACGGTTTTCATCTCCGTTTCTTGATCAGGCCGAAGAATCGGGGACCCGACCAATGCGAGCCCGTGATGTGGCGGGCGATCTCTGACAGCGATCGGTAGACCTTGCCTTCGAACAGGAAGCCTTGCCTCAAGACCTCGACGCTATGTGTGCGGCCATGCCACTCGCGAACTAGACGGGCGCCGGCAGAAAGATCGCGTCGGGTAGGTTCGTCTGCGGGCATAACTTCCCCAAGCTCTCCAATTGAGGCCCCAAGCTTTTTGATGGTGCTGGGTGGTAGCTCTCCGAAAGCCTGCATCTGCAGGGCATGGGCGACCGCCCGCAGCATCAGGTCGCGACTGAGGCGCGGTGGCTCGGAGCCTTTCAGTTTGCGCCATTCTTCACGCAGCGTGATCAGGCCCATCGATTGCAGCGCTTCAAGCCGTTCTGCAATTTGGGGGGATTGATTGTGTTTCTGCGGAAGCCCCGAATATCGGGCAGTAGCTGCATGCCCGATTTCTTTGCATGCTGGCATCAAACGAGCCATGGCCTTAAGCCGCCATACTCGTCCCGGGCGATGGTTCAATCCTGTAAGACGAACCGCGCTCGCCTTCACGAGTCAGCCGGATGATCCGGATGCCCCGCTTGCGCAAGCCTGTTAAAGTCGCGCGTGTCGTATGTGGCAGCCAGCCCATCGCTTTGGAAACTTCCTTAATCGTGCTGCCTCCTTCTTGCGAGAGCATCAGCATCACCTGCGAGAGTTTGGAGAATTCCCGGGGCGGGGTCGATGTGGAATTGGCGCGCACATTTGTAGATGACTGGATTACATCTGCTTTGCTCAAACCAATCTTGATTCCTGATGCGGTTAGTTTCAGGCTGTAATTGCGATCCCCATCCTTGTCATGGCGCCAAACCGGCATGCCGTCTTTTGCGCGAATTTCTCGTGCAAGCCCCGCTTCAATCAATTTGGTTGCAATCGCGCGGGCAGCTGATCCTCTTAAATCTGGAGAGGATTCTATGCAGCGATCTTCTCGTTGCGCAGCAACACAAAGCATGTTGCGCTGCGTGGTTGTGAGTTTGAAATTCATAGCGATCTCCTGTCTCAAAGGAGGCGCAATTCTTAGCACCTCACTGAGACAAGCCCCGGATCAGGGGCATTCAAAACCGTGCGCCCCTTCAAAGGGCTACAATAACTAGACACATGCGTGGTTATAAGAGGAAGTCCAGCCAGAAAAATAAGAATGTTCTTAAATATTCATTTGGTAGCGCCTCCCCGCAACCATATCCTACAAATACAAACACCACATCAAAACGCCCCGATGCAGAAATGCTCGGGGCGTTTTTTTTGTTATTTAGCTTCCGCTAGATAGCTCTCATCCATATAGCGGGACGCATCTGTTAGGGCCTTTTTGGGCTCTGCATATTCCGAGCGCAGCCGCATAACCATTTTCAGACCTTCGTCGCTGATCTTGAGATCACGATAAATGCCGCTCTTGGCATCTGTGAGCACGGTATAGGCCTTTTCTGCTGCTGGACGTTCCATTCCCTTCATGCGTGCGAGGAAGATGGAAAGTGCTTCTTCCTTATTGGCGGGATTGGCGAGCCAGCCCACCGATTCCTTGAAGCCTTTGATGAAAGCGACAATCTGTGCGCGGTTCTTTTCGGCATTGTCACGCTTGGCGGCACCGACGATCCCTTGATAGGCGCCCAGCTCATCGGTTGCGCGGATGAGGCGTTTGAAACCCTTGGCTTCGGCTGCCAGATCAAGCGGTGCATTGAGGAGTGTGGCATCCTGTTCGCCTTTCAGCAAAGCTTCGAGGCGTTGTGCGCCGCCACCCACGCGCACCCATTTCACATCGGCGTCTATCATGCCGTTTTTCTTCAGCATTTCGCGCTGCACGAAAGCAAAGCCGGTGGTCATGGCATCAACTGAGAATGTCTTGCCTTTGAGATCTTTGATCGAGGCGACATCGGGCTTGGCCATGACGCTCAACATACCGTTGTCGACACCAAAAAGCGCAACAAAGCCTGCATTGGCAGGCACATCCGTTGTCTCGCCCTGGCCCTCATTATACGCAATGATATTGTCGATGGCCGTTAAGGCCAGATCATATTTACCATTGTAGAGGTTCTTCGCCATTTCGACGGAATTGGGTGTGATGTCGAGAACAGGCTCGACATTATTTTTTTTGAAGAAGCCTTTTTCCTGACCGATCCAGAACGGCCAATTTGATGCGCCGGCAAAGGCGACGACTTTGAATTCGGCGGCGCATGCCGAAATACAGGTGGAGAGCGCGAAGCCCGCCACCAGTGCTGAACGCAGAAGTTTCATGCTCACCATGTTCATCTCCTCCGAAGGTGATAGCTCTTTTGAGCTCGTTTTTTATGATTGATCTTTCAGCCGCGCTGCATGCCCCACCGCCGCACGGTCTTGGCTTCGATGAGGCGGAAGATCACAGCTTCAATGATGAGGCCGACCGCCATGACGGTGAGCAGACCTGCAAAGACCGATGCCGTATCGAGCGTATTGCGCTTTTCAAAAATGTACCAGCCAAGACCGCCTTGGCCTGATGAAACGCCGAAGACGAGTTCGGCTGCGATCAATGTTCGCCAGGCAAAGGCCCAGCCGATTTTAAGACCCGCCAGAATGGCAGGGAATGCAGCCGGAATCAGAATACCAAACACAAAGCGTAAGCCCTTTAGCCCGAAGGTACGCCCCGCCATGCGCAAAGTTTCGGAGACCGAGAGAAAACCCGAATGCATGTTCAGCGCCACCGCCCAGAGCACGGAATGGACGATGACGAAAACAAGTGACGGCCGCCCCAAGCCAAACCACAACAGTGCCAGCGGCAGAAGCGCAATGGCGGGCAGCGGATTGAACATGGCGGTAAATGTCGAGAGTAGATCGGTGCCAATGCGGCTCGTGACTGCAACTGTGGTGAGAACAGCTGCAATGGTGAGGCCGATGAAATAGCCGACCACCAAAGTCTGCAATGTCACCGAGAGACGCGCGGGGATCACGCCCGAGGCAAAGCCGTCACGCAGCGCTTCCAGCGTGTCGAGGAATGTTGGGAAGGACAGCGGGCTATTGATGAAGCGCGCATAAAATTCCCAGACCAGCGCCACCGCAATGAGAATCACTCCGCGTCTGACCGCACCATTGGCAGCAAGCTTTTCAAAGAAGGAGAGTGGCTTGGCCACATCGCCGAGTTCTTTCGGCGCAGTGACGTCAAATTCCACTTCGCTGCGATGGGGGAGGGGAAAGCGCGGATGGCTCATTTCAGGCCCCTCAATGTGCAATATCTTGGCCGTCGAAGAGCATGTGCGAAATGCGCCCCGTCAGCTGTGCAAATTCAGGACTGGTGCGCTCATCAAGACCCAGATGATCGCAATTGATTTCAGCGCGCACTTGGCCCGGATGGGGCGAGAGAACGACAATGCGCGAGCCGATGACGACCGCTTCATCAATCGAATGGGTGACGAAGACCAATGTGAAACCAATATCGTCCCACAATTGCAAAAGCTCTTCCTGCATCTTGCGGCGTGTGAGTGCGTCGAGCGCCGCATAGGGCTCATCCATCAGCAGCACATCGGGCTTCATGGCCATGGCGCGCGCAATGGCAACGCGCTGTTTCATGCCGCCTGAAAGCATATGCGGATAAGCATCGGCGAATTTGGAGAGGTTCACTTTCCCCAAAGCATCGAGCGCGCGCTGTTTGGCGTCCGTGGCGCTGACACCATTGACCTGCATGGGATAGGTCACATTATGCAGTACCGTTTTCCACGGGAGCAATTGATCGAATTCTTGAAAGACCATCATGCGATCAGGGCCGGGGCCTTCAATCACACGATCTTTGAGAGTCATTTTGCCTTCGACGGGATGAAGAAATCCGGCCATGGCTTTGAGAAGGGTCGACTTGCCGCAGCCTGATGGCCCGAGCAGGACCAGGCGTTCGTGGGCGTGGATGTCAAAGCTGACGCGATAGGTCGCCGTCACCAGATGATCAGGCGTTTTATATTGCAGCGTTACGCCATCAACGCGCAACAAGGGCGCGTCCGTATGGGCCTGCGTTGAAACTTGATCCAACACGTCAACCATATCACATCCATTCAGAAGAGGCCGGCCCGGAGCGGGCCGGCCTTCCGGAGTGTTTAGTTGCTCGCCGTATTGGCGAGATCTGGCACAACCACATCCTGCCATTTGGCGGGAATGTTTTTCAGGCCGCCGGTGCGGCCCATGAAATCGGCCAGCGTCTGCACGCCATGCAGCGCAGTGCCAAAATCATCTGGCATGGCTTTCAGCATGGCGGTGACTTTGGCTTCATCCAGCAGTTTGGAGGGCTCGACCTTCAGATAGATGGCTGCGGCCTTGGCGGGGTCTTTGCGGATCATGTCATTGGCTTCTTCCAAAGCCTTGATCAGGACGCCCGCCATTTTCGGATTGGCATCGATCCATTTTTTCGTTGCGCCGGCTGCCAAGAAGGTGGAGCGGCCGCCAAAAGCTTCCTCGGACGAAGTGAGCACCTTGGCCTTGCCGCTATCGAGCACAAGCTGTGTGAAGGGCGGGGTGGCGAAATAGGCTTTCACTTCTGTGCCGCCGGTTAGCATTGCATTGAGCGACTCGGGATGCGGCAGAGCCACAACTTGCGGCTTCATCTTGTCCTGATTGCCTTTGCCAAAGTGCTTTTCAGCGATCATCTGCAAAGCATACATTTGCGGCGAGACGAGAGCCGGCATAGCGATCTTGTCTGTCGCGCCTAAATCTTCAATCGACTTGGCATCGAGCTTGTTTGACACCAGCACGAGTGGCGAGGAATTGACGCCGGCAATCCCAAAAATCTGCTGCGGAGAATTGCGCGCCTTGTCCCAAGCAATCAGCATGGCGGCAACGCCATAGACCCCAACATCTACCGAGCCTGAGAGTACCGCGTCTTGCATCGCGGCTGAGCCCGAGAAGCGCTGGTAGGTCGCTTTGGTCTCAATGCCTGCGGCTTTGGCATGTTTTTCGATGAGCTTCATGTCATCGACGATGAACATTGGCAGAAAGCCAATGCCAAAGCCTATGCCGATCTTGGTTTCACTTTGTGCGCGCGCACCTTGCGGGGTAGCGAGCAGGGCGGCCGCGAGGCCGAGTGCTGTAGCGATTTTACGCATCATGACGTTTCTTCCCCTTGTGACGTTTCGTTTCTGCTCAAGCCGCCTTGGCTGGCTCCAAGGCCATGGCGAGCACAACCATGACCGGTCTGTTGGTTTTGTTCTTCAGCGTGCGCGATTCGCCGGGCGCAATCCGGCAGGAATCATGCGGTTGCAGGGCCACCTCGCCTTCCGGCGTTTCAATCGTGAGTTCACCCTCCACGACAAAATAGATTTTCTCCATGGGCGAGGCATCAGGGTCCGTGTGCCCGCCGGGCAGAATTTGTGACATGCCAAGCCACATTTGCGAAGACGGGCCAGCCTCGCGCCCCTGCAAGCGCAGGCAGCGCATGTCGTAATGGGCAGGCGGATAATAAGCCGGAGCTTCCGAAAAACGCGTCACATGCATGTGAATGTCTCCTCAGCGTTTCGGATCGAAAAGGACGCGGTCACGCGCCGAGCCCATGACGGCAACATAAGCTTTTGCCGCATCTTTCAGCGCATAGATGGCACGCTCTTCAATTGGGAAAGGCTTCAGCTTGCCAGCCGCAAAGCCGGGCCCTAACTCGCGCAAGACTGCGCCTGTGGCAACGGAGTTCAAGGCGAGCGAGTCGATGCCCACATACGTGTGGCGGCCGCGATAGAATTCGAAAATGTTAAATTGAACAATCTTATCGATGGCTGCAATCAGGATCTGGCGGCCCAGAATGGCCAGCGCCTTATGCGCGTCCTGAAAATAGGGGTCGCCGACTGTGTTGTAGACAATGTCAGCACCCTTGCCGCCGGTCATGTCGCGCACTTGCGTGGCAACGTCTCCCTTGGATTTGTCGACGATCTCCACGGGCGCTGACGAGAAGCCCGCATAAGGTTCGCTTTTACGCACTGCGCCGATCACCCGTGCGCCTTGCCAAGCTGCAATTTGCGCGGCGGCTTGGCCAACTTTGCCATTGACGCCCATGACAAGAACGGTTTCACCGGCCTTCGGCATGCCTGCGCGACGAAAGCCTTCAATGGCGGTGACGAAGGGTACGCCGATGCCGGCTGCTTCATAGATGGAAATATTGTCGGGCTTTATCACCAGCGCGTCTTTTTCAACAACAAGGTGGCTTGCATGTGTGCCATCGCGGCGAATACCGAGATCGCCTGATGAGCCAAAAACATGTTTGCCGATTAGGTCGGCGGGACCATCGACAACAGTGCCTGCATAATCGCGGCCTGGCGTGCGCGGGAAGATCGCATAGGGCATCATGCCGATAGCGGCTTTGACATCAGACGGATTCACAGCCGCGGCTTGTAATTCGACGATGACGTCATCCGCTTTTGTGCGTTGCAAGCGATGCTTCTCAATCGTCGGCGCGACATGGTCGGCATCAACCGCCTTTTCATGCAGGCGCAGGCAGGTGCTTTCGACTTCGCCGAGAATTTTATCGGACATTCTTTTAGCTCTCCCATTTATTCTGTTCAGGCAAAGCCCAGCATCACGCGCGTCTCGCGCGCGGAGGCAATCTGGCCGCCAAGATCTTCCACCATGCAACGTGCTTTTTCAACGAGAGCCGCATTGGATTCTGCGAGCACGCCCTTAGACAGGTAAACACCATCCTCAAGGCCTACACGCACATGCCCACCGGCGAGATATGATTGCGCCACGCAGGTGAAGGCATGACGGCCAATGCCGATAGCGGTGAAATGCGCATCATTTGGCAAAAGCGAGCGTGCATAAAGAACAGTCTCAGGGCTAGGCTGGAACCCGTAGGAAACACCCATCACGAAAGATGTGAGGGTGGGGCCTTTCAGCGTGCCGTCTTTGATCAGATCATGCATCAACGCAATATCGCCTGAATCGAACAATTCGATCTCAGGCTTTACGCCAGCCTCATTGATGACTTTCGCCATGCGGCGCACATTTTTGGGCGTATTGATGACAACCTGTCCACCCGAATTCATCGTGTTGAGATCGAGTGTACAAATTTCGGGTTTCAATAAAGCAATATGTTCAACGCGCTTTTCGGGTGCGAGCAGGGTTGTGCCGGGGCCTGCCACTTTCGGGTCTTCGTCGGAGGGCACAAAGCGCCCACCCGGCCCCGTGGTGATGTTGAGGATCACATCTTTGTTGCGTGCGCGGATGCGCTCGACCACATCTTGGTAATAAGCAATTTCCATCGATGGCTTGCCGGATCCCGGCTCGCGCACGTGCAGATGCACAATGGCCGCGCCCGCCTCAGCGGCGCCCAAAGCTGAATTGGCAATCTCTTCGGGCGTGATCGGCAGATAGGGCGTTTGCTCCGGCAGAGTGAGATTTCCGGTGATGGCGCAAGTGATGAAGACTTTGTCGAGCGGGCGGCGCATGTTGTTTTCCTTCAAAGCGCGCGGCCGCCATCGACGGTGATCGTCGTGCCGGTCGAATAAGAGAGGTGCGTTGCGCAAGCCAGAACGGCTGCAGCAACATCATCGGCTGTTGCCACACGCTTGAGCGGTGTTGAAGCGGCGGTCTTGGCATTGAATTCCGCGCCGCGTCCGGCGACAAAGCCCGTGTCCACCACGCCGGGCGAAACATTCATTGCGCGAATTTCAGGTGCGAGCGCGCGGGCCAACGATTTGGTCATGGCTTCAATGCCAGCCTTCACGGCACCATAGGCAATGTTGGAGCCATTGCCATTATTGGCAGCAATAGAGGAGATCGACACGACGAGCCCGTCGCCCGATGCTTTCAGCATGGGCGCGAAAGTGCGCACGGTGGCAAATTGGCCGCGCCAATTGATGCTAAACATGTCGTCAATGAGCGCATCATTGAGCGCATCCAGATCAGCATGCTGGATCGGCTTGGTGAAGCCAGCCGAATTGACCAGAACGTGCAGCTGATCGCCATATTTCGCCTGCATCGCGTCACGCAATTTCAGCAGACTTGCTGTGTCGCCAATGTCTGCTGCAAAAGCGGCATGGTTGGTGCCGGGCAGGCTTTTCACAAAAGCCTGCGCTTCAGCTGCCTTGGCGGCATCATCACGATATGTGATGGCGACATGCGCGCCGCTATCGGCAAACAGCCGCGCAGTGGCTTTGCCGACACCCCCCGCGCCACCCATGATGAGAACAATGCGTCCGTTCTGCGGAATGGGATAGGTCATGTTTCGTGTGCTCTCTTACTTGATCGGCGGATGGGGCAATTTCCCCACGCCCTTTTCGTCGTCGATGATCATATGTGCCTCCCCGGTGGCTAGCCCCCACGAGGTAATCCGCTGATTATGTTAGTTGACGATTGTGTTTGTAGCTAGCGCTGGTGTGGCCGGCGAAGCCGGTCCGGGATGGACAGCTGGCCGCTGAAGGACCTCTGCCGCAAGGGGTGGCCAGACCCCATCAGGTGATCCGGCTTTTATGTTAGTTGGAGATTTGCTTGAAGCGCTTGGGTTTGGTGGCGCTAGGCCGACCGGGGTTTCCAGGGTCCATGAAGCGGCTTGGCTGAAGGTGCGTGTGGGATTTTCTCTCGGAACCCAAATAGGGTTCGGCAGGGGTGGTTCCGCTTCCCCGCAACCAAATCATACAAATACACAAATCAAAACGCCCCGTGACAGAAATGCACGGGGCGTTTTTTCGACGTTATCCGCTCGATATTAATGCACTGAATATTTGTATTATTCGTTTTGGCTGCTTTGCGGGCTAAATAGTGTGCGACGCGCTGTTTGGTGGCTGTTGCTTTGTCTTGCAGAGTGGCTTCTGCGGGTGAAAGGCCCGCAAAAGTGAGTGCGATGATGGCACGGGTGAGGCCATCATGGTGGGATCTCTCACACCAAAGGACCCGGCGCCTGCCGATAGCGTTTGATGATGGCATCGGCGACGAAATAGGCTTGGGCTTCAATCGTCAACGTTGAATTATATCCGCTCATGGTCGGGAATGTGGAGCTGCCCACGACGAAGAGATTCGAAATATCCCATGACTGGCAATATTTATTGACGACAGAATTATCTGGTCGTGTGCCCATGCGGGTTCCACCTGTGTGATGTCCGCCGGGTGCACCAGGTTGTGCGCGGTCTCCCATCCAGACATATTTTGCATTCATGGCTTTGCCGATTTCCTCAATCTTTTTGGTGAGAAAAGCCACGCTCTTCAATTCATTTGGTCTACGCCAATCATATGTGATGCGTGGCGCTGGCAATCCCCATGCATCACGCACATCAGGGTCAAGATCAATGGTCTGGTTCCGGTATGGTAGGTCTTCAATTTGAAGGCCAATCGACATGTGGCTTGCAAAATATTTGGCATACCAATCGCGATAGGCTGCGCCATAGCGGGGAATGCCGGGTGGGGGCACCATATTAATGGCAGCACCCATGGGGCCGCCTTGTTGACCCGCGGTGCCAATAGAAATTTGGCCGCCCCGGATGAAGCCGAGATCTTTGTGGTTAAAATTGTCGGCATTGTAATCATCGATGGAGTGGCGTTGAGCATTCGGCCCCATATAAATATTCATCTTCTTGTCGTCGAAGGCGACAAAGACCGAGGGACGAATATGGGTCATCAGACCCTTGCCCAAAAGGCCGCTGCTATTTGATAAGCCATTTTGGTGCAAGGATGTTTTGGAAAGCATCAGCAGACGAACATTGTCATAGACAAAGGGAGCAAGGATCACGAGATCTGCTTCCACCTGATTATCAGATCCGTCAGGACCATAGAAAGAAACGCCTGTTGCTTTTCCTGCACTATCCGTATTCACGCGATGACACATGGCCCCAGTGATCACGGTGAAGTTTTTGGTCTCTTCCGCTTCAGGAATTTTATTCACGAGCGTGCTGGATTTGGCACCCACGTGGCAACCAAAAGTCTGGCAGAAGCCGCAATAGGTGCAGCCTGGACGGTCTTTGTAAGGTTCAGAGAGAATGGCGCGTGGTGATATGAAAGGGTGGAGGCCCAGATTTTTTGTTGCTTTGTCGAATGTGTCAGAGGCAACATCTGTGCGCAGCGGTGGCATGGGATATTCGCGTTTGCGCGGCGCCTCAAACACATTGCCGCCCGCAATTTTCTGTCCGTTGATATTGCCGGCGCGTCCGGAGACACCAAGATCATATTCAGCTTTGTCATAAAAAGGCTCAAGATCAGCATAGCTGATGGGCCAGTCTGTGACATCTGATCCTTCAGGCAAAAACGTCTCGCCATAACGTTCGACTGTGGCAGAGCGAACGCGGAAATCGTCCTCATGATTGCGCCATGAAAGCGCACCATAATGCACTGTGCCGCCGCCGACCTGATTGCCATAGCTCATGGAATTGAGCGGTTGGGATTTCATGTTGGTATTGAAGCGCCAGGTGACGACGCTTTTTTTTGGATCGGGTCGCGTATCTTGACGCTGGAAGAAGCGCAATTCGTCATGGGGATTGAAGTCAATTGTTTTGAGTTTTGGGCCGCGCTCCAGAGCGACGACTTTCATCCCCACTTTGCAAAGTTCTGCCGCAAGAATAGCGCCTGCAGCGCCAGCGCCGACAATAACGACTTCTGTCTTGATCTTCGCCATTGTTCAGCCCTTTCTTGTGCGTGCTTGCGACTGTTGCATGCCGATGATCGGTTCGCGCGTGAAAGGCTTGCCGCTTTTCATGTCTTCTTCAGTGAAAAAAGGCTGCGCCCCTGGGAAGCCAACCAGTTTCCAACCAGCAAAATCCTTGTTGCCGCCATAGACAGGATCTGAAAACAGACCTTCAATCGTATGCAGGCGGAGTTTTTCAAAGAAAGCTTTGGCTGTGGGCCATGTGAAGCCGGCGGCTTTATTTTCATCCATTGCCGCAAGAACGGCGTCTTGCTGCGCAACCGTCAGAAACATGAAAGATTTTTTATATTGCGCCTGACAATGTTTCTCGAGAGCTTCGAGCCCTTGGCGATAGAAATATTGCTGATCTGTATAGGCACCTGACAAAGCCAAATCGATATAATTGGCGACATTAGCATCTTTGGCGCCGGGCTTTCCTGATGCGCCTGGCATCAAACGTTCTGTGAAGGCGATGATGGTGGCGTAGTCATCATCATTGAGAAAGGCGCCCTGGCGCTGGTGGGTGTGCGACTGCGATGTGCCGTGGGCATGTTGAGGATGACTCGCATGTGACTTTGTCGCGGCATCAGCCGTTGTCATCGCTCCAACACTGGTTGCCGCACCCAGCGCGCTGCCAATGAGGAGAGAGCGTCTGTCCAAGGCAGGCGTCTCTGTTGTGGGAGATGGGGTCTTTTCTTTCATCGTTTCCTCCTCAGCAAAAATGTATTTTCTGGTGTGATACAAACGCGCAAAAGGTCGTTGAGAGGTGTCAAAACGCCTCTATCGATATATGTACGCCTTGATTTGGGATGTTTTTAAGAGGGAGACGCATGTCTCTCGTGCCAGAGATAAAGCGCCCGAGCCGCTGCACGGCCATGGACGCGCGCAAGTTTCTTCAGACATTCGTGATCCCCCCAGAGCACGCTTATGGCTTGAATTAAATGCGCGCTCCGCGGCTTTGGCAAGCCGATCAGAAAGCTTCTCTATGTGATTAAAGATGGAGAGGCGGGGCCTTGCGTGACGCAGTGCAGCATGAATTTGCAGGTGGCATGACACTTTCGGATAATTGTTTTTGATCCGGTTCCCTCCCTCTATTGGCTAATAAGTAAAAAGATCAGGGGGATGGGGATGCCTTCATCAGCAGGAGCTGCGGCGCAGTTTATGCGCCGACTTTCTTTGTTCTGTGGCAAGCTGCTGCGCGGCGCAAATCGATTGTCTTTTTCTTTGTCCGCTCTTCTTTGTCTGAGTAGCGGGGCTTGGGCGCAAGGTGTCGGGCCCATTACCATTGCCAAGCAAGGCTATTTCTTTGTTGGTGGCAAATATGTCGAAAAGGCAGGCGAGCAAGTACTCGCTGGTCACGCCTATATCGAATATCAAATCCCGCAAAATCGTACGCAACCCTATCCGATTGTGATGATCCACGGCTGTTGCTCGGCAGGATCGAGCTGGAATGGCACACCGGATGGACGTGATGGTTGGGTACAATATTTCCTCTCCAAAGGTTATGCGGTTTACGTCATGGATCAGGTCGGGCGTGGCCGCGCTGCCTATGTCGATAGCGTTTATGGCCAGAACAATCCGAAAGCTCCGAAATTTGTTGAACGCGAATTCATCGCCTATGAGCGTTACAATCTCTTCCCGCAGGCCAAGTTGCATACGCAATGGCCGGGTGAGGGCGTGGTGGGTGATCCCCTGTTCGACCAATTCCAGGCGATGATGGAGCCTGATTTCAAAGATCGCACTTTGCGCGAAGTTTTTAATCGTCAAGCCGGTGTGGCCCTGCTGGATAAAATCGGCCCTGCTATTTTGATGGTCCATTCACAGGCGGGTATTTATTCATGGGGCATTGCCAATGATCGCCCGCAATTGGTCAAAGGAATGATCATGATTGAAGCGGCGGGTTCCGCTTTTCATGAAGTGGCTTTGAAGGGGCCGCCTGACTGGTTCAAAGACGAAGGGCTCAGCAAGCCTTGGGGATTTACGCGTACCCCCGTCGATTTCGATCCGCCTCTCGCAAAAGATCAATATCCGGATATAGAGCAGCAGGCGAAGGCCGATGCGCCCGATCTCGCGCTATGCTGGCGACAAAAAGAACCGGCGCGCAAGTTGTCGAGGCTGACTGGAATTCCAATCATGCTCGTACATGGCGAAGGCTCTTTTGCCATGCCGACGGCGCATTGCGGATCTGCTTTTCTGACCCAAGCAGGCGTTCCGAATGATTTTGTAAAACTTGCTGATCTCGGAATTCGTGGCAATGGCCATTTTATGATGCTTGAGAAAAACAATCTCGAGGTCGCGGCTGTCATTGCCGATTGGCTGTCCAAAAAGGTCAAGTAATCACTCTAAGACAAGCTGAAAAATCAAAATCAAACGCACGCGAGGGGTGTGATCATGGCTAACAAGGATGATAGGGCATTTCATGAGCCGCGTGATCCTGATCGCCGCAATCTTCTGCTGGCATCCCTATTAGCCGGTGCGGCTGGATTATCCGTAGCGCCCGCACAAGCAGCCGTTGCGCCGACAGATGTCAAAAAGCTTCAAAAATCCAAACGCTATATTGTGAAAAATGCAATTATTCTAACGGTAGATTCTGCCGTCGGGGATTTTGAAAAAGCCGACATGTTGGTCGAGAATGGCAAGATCAAGGCGATTGCGCCGTCTTTGTCGGTTAGCCCAGAAACATTGGTCATCGATGGAACCAATAGGATTCTTATTCCCGGTTTTGTGGATACGCATAGCCATTCTTACCAGGGTTTGCTGCGTGGATTGCTGCCCAATGGTGTGGTCTTGCCCGATTATGATCGGGACATTCAAAAGAACATCACGCCTCACTACACTGCCAATGACGCTTATCAGGGTGTTTTAATCACTGCACTCGGATTTTTGGATTTGGGCACAACGAGCATGATTGATATTTCGCAAGTGTCGCATTCACGTGCACATGTCGAAGCCAATATTCAAGCACTCAAAGATTCTGGCATGCGCTCGGTTTTTGCCATGTCACGCGGTATAGGCGCGGACTCGCAATATCCCGATGGCATGAATAGTCTTCTGCCGGCATATTTCTCTTCACAAGATCAGCTCCTCACGCCCGCATTGGCGGTTTCCGTTGAAAAAGATACGTTTTTATCGGCTCGCCAATATGGGCTCAAAGCTGTTTTGCATATTCGCGTTAATTCAGCACCGCTAATCGCTCTGTCGCAGGCAGGTGTTCTGCGAGACGGTGATTTGTTTGTCCATTGCGCGCATTTGAATAAGGACGCTTGGAAAATCATCCATGATACAGGCGGGCGCACATCTCATTCGCCAGTGGTCGAAATGGCAATGGGGCATGGCTATCCGGCCATTCAGGACGCGCTAGATGCAGGCGCGCGTCCAAGCCTGAGCTGCGATCATGCAGCCACAGTTGGTATGGATATGTTTGGCATGATGCGCGCAGTCTTTGACATTCAGCGGCTCGCGATCCAGCAACGCCAACGCAATGGTGAGAAAGAGACGCAAAAGCTCCTCACCTGCAGGGAAGTCTTGCAATTTGCCACACTCAATGGCGCGCGTGCGGCTGGCCTTGATCACAAGATTGGATCGCTGACGCCGGGCAAAGATGCAGATTTTCTCATGTTGCGGGCCGATGATCTGAGCATCTGGCCCTTGAACAATGCCTATTCTGCAGCCGTCAATCTCATGTCGGCTGGACACATTGAGGGTGTCTTTGTCGCGGGCAAAGTGAAGAAGTGGCAAGGACGGCTTATTGATGTCGATAAGGCAAAAGTTCTCCGTGAGGTCGCGCAATCACGCGACAATGTTTTACAGAAAGCAAAATTTGCGATTGGCCTGACGGCCTGACCCAGAAGGAAAAAACATGCATTATACAATGTGGCGCGGTGTTGTTGGCCTTGTGAAGCCCACCCGCCGTCCCGGCTCTTTGGAAGAACTTATCCGCATGCTGCCGCAAGGCATTGGTATTGTTCCTCTGCTTTTGAATGTGCGCGAAGGCAGCCATGACGAGTTTTCTTCGGCCATTCCTTTTTATGAAAAATATGTCGCTGAATTGGCTGAACAAGGAATGGATATGATCCATCCTGGGGGCACACCGGCATTTATGATGTTGGGCTATGATCAAGAGCGTCGAACCACGGATGCTTGGTCAGAAAAATATAAGACACCCGTTTTTACAGCCGGTCAAAACCACGTCTGCGCTTTGCGCTCGATGCACATTAAATCTTTCATTGGTGCGAGCTATTCAAAACTTCAAAACCAGATTGTTACAAAATATATGACGGAGGCTGGGTTTCATGTGAAATCAATGGAGCCGATTGACGTTCCTTTCAATAAGGCTGGGCAGATTTCGCCAGAAGAATGTTATGCCCACGTCAAAAAGCTTTTTAAGGAAGCGGGCGGTGCAGATGGTATTTACATTCAAGGTGGTGCTTGGCGTACCGAAGGTATTGTCGAAACTTTGGAAAAGGATCTGCAAGTACCAGTCATCCACGCCAATGTGGCACAGGCCTGGGAGATTATGAAGCGGTTGAGTGTGCATGAGCCTAAGTCTGGATTGGGAACTCTTTTGCGTGAGCTTCCTCCAATGGTTGAATAGGTTCACTCATGATGCGCTCGTTTATCGTCTTCTTAATTTTGGCCTGCACACATGTCGTGTGTTTCGCACAGGAAACGCAGATCAAGACCATCAATCTCTATGTTGGGACGACGAGTGGTGGCGGCTATGATGTTTATGCGCGTGTCATGGCCCGCTATTGGGGTCGCTATTTGACAGGTCATCCCGCATTCGTCGTGAAAAACATGCCGGGAACGGGTGGTCTGACAATGGCCAACTATATTTATAATCAAGCGCCGCGTGATGGTTCGGAAATTGCTACCATGCAAAGCGGCGTTATTTTTGAAAAGCTTTATCACACGCTTTCGCCGGGCGGCGCTAATGCGCGTTTTGAGGCTGAGAAATTTGGCTGGATCGGCAGCGCTCTGCGCTCAACCTATGTGACGATCACATGGCACGATTCTCCGGTCAAAAATCTGGAGGATGCTAAATATAAGGATGCAGTCCTTGGTGCATCGACGACCAGTTCGGACAATTTTCTGCTGGCAGTTCTCGGCAATAAATTACTTGGCACGAAATTTCGTATAGTGCACGGTTATCAAGGCTCAACCTCCACAGATCTCGCCATTGAGCGAGGTGAAATCAATGGGGCGGCTGGCAAAGACTGGACCACATTGACGACATCACGCCCCGATTGGTTGAAGGATAAGAAGGTCAATATCATTGTTCAAATGGGGATGCAGAAACATCCCTCCATTCCAAATGTGCCGTCTGCTCTTGAATTGGCAGCCAATGATGAAGATCGCGCAATGATGGAATTGGTATTTGCCAAGTTTAATTTATCTCGACCGTTTTTTGGTCCGCCTAATATGAGTTCAAAAGTCATGCAAGATTTTCGTGCGAGTTTTGCTGCGCTTGTAAAAGATAAGGAATTTTTACAGGAGGCAGAGAAGACTGGAATGGAAATTGATCCAGTTTATGGCGATGAAGCTGAGAAGCTAGTGGCACGTCTTCTTCGGACTCCAGAAACGCAGGCTCAAAAAATGCGAGAGCTTTTGAAGTTCTGATTTTATGACGACCAAAATTGTTGCGTAAGTTTTTGTGTATGGATGACGTAAAGAATTTGTAACTTCTCATAACATATTCAGCTTTTTCTGTTTCAAGCATAATGGCTTGCCCACAGAAACGTGGTCCTCGCTGATATATGGCTTACGCGCCTTTGAGGCGCTTGGGTTTGGTGGCGCTAGGCCGGCCGGGGTTTTCAGGGTCCATGAACTGGCTTGGCTGAAAGTGCATATGGGGTTTTCTCTCGGAACCCAAAAAGGTTCGGTAGAGGTGGTTGCGCGTCCTCGCAAAAAATATTGCTAATGACAAAAAACCGCTTCAACGAAGAAATGCGCGTGGCGTTTTGGCTTTTGCGAGCCTATTTACGGCCTCAATTTCCATCACCGCCGGCATGAAATGGGATTGCATAAGCATAGACGAAAGATGAATACCCTTGAACCTCACGGTCCGATGAAATGGCTCCAAGGAAGAGAACATATTTTTCCAAAGGGAGGGGGCTTGTGCGGGATTGGCGCACCAAAGCGGTCATTCGCACTTTTTGCCTCGCAATGCTTGCTATGACTTTTACGCACGCTTGGGCTGATAGCGCGCTCGAAAGTGATTTGGCGCAATGTTGGTCATGTCACGGAAAAGAAGGTCGCTCAAGTGATCGCACCATGCCCGTCATCTGGGGTCAGGGCGCTGATTACATTATGAAGCAATTGACCGACTATCGGGATGGCGGGCGCGAGAACCAGATTATGTCCTCAATGGCTGAATCCATTCCGCGCGCAAAATTAGGCGAAGCTTCGAAAATCATTTCATTGAAGCCTTGGCCCGCTTCAGCAGTGCCAACCATCAAGGAAGGTTTGCCCGATCTCGCGCAAGCTTGCGCAGCCTGTCACGGTGCAGATTTGACGGGCGCACAAACGGATGCGGGCCCCGCTCCGCGGCTTGCTGGGCAAAATGAGCTTTATCTCGCAGAGCAAATGCACGCTTTTGCAACAGGTTTGCGTGCCAATCACGCAGTTATGACGTCGATCATGCGCAATCTGGATGGGGCACAAAGGGAGGATCTTGCGCGGCAGCTCGCACATTTGGAGCCATAAATTTTTTGAAGATCATATCTCGTAATGGTGAGTTTCAGCGAAAACACAATGGGGAGAAAAATGGACAAAAAGATTTTTTTCATGAGCGTCGCGGCGGCGGCATTTTACGCGCCTTCATTAATGGCGGCCGAAATGCTCACTGGCAGCACCGCTTTTGGTGATTGGCGAACGGATGCGCCGGGCGTAACGCGCAAGATTACGGCAACAGATGTTGCTGCGCCGCTCGCGACGCCATCCACGGCCAATCGGTCTAAAGTGGTGCCGCAGCCTGAAGGCGCCAAGCTCTTAACAATGGAGGGTTTTTCAGTTGCACCTTTTGCAACAGATCTTCCGGGCGCGCGTGTGCTTCGCCTTGCACCTAATGGCGATATTTTCCTATCGCAGTCGCGACCAGACGGTAAGCTCTCGGTTCTGCGTCCCTCGAAAGACGGTTCCAAAGCTGAGCAGACATCCGTCTTTGCGGATGGCTTGAAGGACCCCTATGGAATTGCCTTCTATCCGCCCGGCCCCAACCCAACATGGGTTTATGTGGCGATGCAGGGCAAGGTTGTTCGCTATCCTTATAAGGCGGGAGATTTAAAAGCGACGGGACCAGCGCAGACGATAGTTGATGATCTCATTGTTGGCCCCTCGCATTGGACACGCGATGTCGTTTTCTCTGAAGACGGAAAAACAATGTATGTCGCGGTTGGTTCGGGCAGCAATGTTGCAACAGAAACATTGGGGCCGCGACCTGCTGACATGGCTGCATTCGAAGCCAGCCACGCGGTCGGTGCAACATGGGGAAAAGAAGAATGGCGCGCTAATGTTCTGACCTACACACCGGAAGGAAAAGAGAAGAAGATTTTTGCGACCGGTATTCGCAATTGTTCAGGCATGGCTGTCCAGCCAGGAACCGGAACTTTATTCTGCGCGACCAACGAACGTGATTTGCTCGGCGATAATACTCCGCCCGATTATGTGACCAGCGTCAAGAAAGGTGGCTTCTACGGCTGGCCTTGGTTCTATATCGGCGCGCACCAGGATGATCGTCCCGAGAGCGGTCCTCGTCCGGATTTGAAGGACAAAGTGATTGTTCCTGACGTGTTGATGCAGCCACATTCTGCACCGCTGGGTTTGGCGTTCAATACGGGCTCCATGTTTCCAGCATCCATGCGCGGTGATGCTTTTGTGGCACTCCATGGTTCTTGGAACCGGTCTTTGCACACAGGCTATAAGATTGTGCGGATGACATTCAAAAACAATGTCCCGACCGGAGAATATCAGGATTTCGTGACGGGTTTCACGGCGGGAGACGAAAATGTCTGGGGTCGTCCTGTCAGCGTTACATTCACAAAAGACGGTTCCATGCTCTTTTCCGAGGATGGAAATGGCACCGTTTATCGGGTGAGCGCAAAGACAGCATCAAAATAAAGCAATCCAAGCTTTTGGGCGGGTCATACTGACCCGCTTTTTGTTTTGAAAAGTGGGTCGATATATTTCAGGCATCCTCCGTGGGTGCGTTATCAAATATGGGGAAGATGATCATGAAGAAAAAGCTGCTCAGTCTCGCGGCTGTTTTTCTGGGTGCGGTGTCGATGAGCGCTGTACAAGCGCAGGAGTTCCGTTCTGTCACCGATGCCATGCTTAAAAAGCCCGACAATGCCGATTGGCTGATGCTCAATCGCACTTATGACGAGCAGCGGTTTAGTCCGCTTAATCAAATCAACACCAAAAATGTTAAGCAAATGCAACTCGCCTTTGTGCGAGGCCTGCCAGCCGGCACAAATGAATCAACGCCCATCGTGCATGATGGGGTGATGTATGTCATTGCACCGGGTGCCTCTATTCAAGCCATTGACGCTACCAATGGCGATCTCATTTGGGAGTATTTTCGAGATTATCCGAAGGAGATGGCCGAATTTATTGGAGCTCCTGCATTTTCTCGAAGCAAGAGTCTTGCCATCTATCAGGACATGGTCTATTTCACAGCGCCGGATGGTTTTGTGGTGGCAATCGATGCCAAGACAGGAAAATTGCGTTGGGAAACGAAAGTTCAAGATTATAAAGATAAGACCCAACACACAGGTGGTTTGATTGTTGCGGATGGCAAGGTGATTTCAAACCGCACCTGTGAGGCGCGTGTTGGATGTTTCATTTCTGCACTCGATGCCGCAACGGGCAAGGAAGCCTGGAAATTTTACAATACAGCAGCCGCAGGTGAGCCGGGCGGTGACACATGGGGTGATGTCGCGACAGACAAGCGTGTGGCGAGTTCGTGGGGCTTGCCAGGATCATATGATCCTGTCCGCAAGGCGCTATTCTGGGCCATCGCCAATCCCAAACCCTATACGCGCTTGAAACGTCATGGATCCTCAGCCGGCGTCTCTGACAAAGCGCCCGCAGATCTGTACAGCAATTCGACCGTCTCCATTGACGTGGAGACCGGTAAATTGAAGTGGTATTATCAACACCTGCCGGGCGATGATTGGGACACTGATCACATCCATGAGCGAACACTTGTGCGTACGCGCATTGCTCCCGATCCGAAGTTTGTGAAGTGGATCAACCCCAAGATCAAAAAGGGAGAGGAGCGTAACGCTGTTTTTGCCGTTTCCGAGGGCGGTGGTATTTGGGCACTTGATCAAACAACGGGTGAGTTTTTGTGGGCGACCCCCTGGCCGTTGGATGTACCGAATTTCCAGATCTCAAAGATCGATGTTGAAACCGGTCGTACCTATATCAATTATGATGCTGTGTTTAAAAAAGACGGTGACAAAACGCTGACCTGTTTTTTTAACATACGCAGCTACTGGTCGACAGCCTATTCTCCTCTGACCAATTCACTTTATATCCCCTATAATGATGCCTGTATGGAAGGGACCGCGCTGACTGAGAACGCCATTGGCTTCAGCAAGCGTAATGGTGTCATGCGGCCGGGTATTGACCCGAACACTTTCCTTGGCATTTCCAAGGTCAATTTGAGCACGGGTGAAATCAAGCGTATCTATTCACAAGCAGCACCGGGCAATGGTTCGGCCCTGGTCACCGGCGGAGGGGTTCTTTTCTGGGGCGATATGAATCGGCGCTTTCATGCATTCGATGCCAATGATGGCAAAGTGCTATGGGAGGTGCCGTTGGGTGGCATGATTGAAACCAGCACAATCACTTATGCCGTCAAAGGTCGGCAATATGTTGCTGTCATGACGGGTGATGGCCAGTCTGGTTCAGCTGGCCCCCTTGGTATGGCGAAGACCTTCAAGCCGCCACGGGGGCAGAATGCCATTTACGTCTTTGCGTTACCTCAGACAAAGACTAACTAACAATTCGCGATCTGTGCTGAAAAACAGAAGGGTTGCTAGACCTGATAAGCTTTGCAACCCTTTCTCTCTTTATTGGGCAAAATAGTTTTAAATTACTTGCATTAAATCAGGCTCAAAGAGTTTGAGGCTCATGACATGGGCGCTTTCATTTTTGATGGAGTATCTGTTGCACTTTATCTTTAGTAGTTTTGATCTCTCAGGGGAGCGCAAGCAAACGACTATGGCCGGTTTGCGGGGTCCACGCATTGAGCATCTGTAGAGCTGTTCGGATGACAGCAGCTTGATTGCAAATCACGGGTTTTCCGAATTCTTTCTCAAGTTGCACCGCGACTGGTTCCGCAATCCAAGATCCACCACCGATATAAACCGCATCACAATCCGGATTTTGGAGAAATGCTTTTTTGCCGAGTTCGTAGGCAAGATGCATGTGATCGGACGACTTAATCTTATGAAAGTCGACCGGCGCAAGTTCATTGACGGCCTTGCCGACAATATGTGATCCGCCGCGCGCGAAAAACTGATCGAGGCATGCATTCATCTCGTCCGTCCATTTATTTGCGACGGCAATCTTCTTTGCCCCGAGATCTTTTGCTGATTTTACGACAGAGATAACGGTTGAGGTCACGGGAAGGCCCGACAAAGTGCGAATGTGGTCGAGTAAGCGATCATGAGCATCAATGCCAATCAGGATAGGCAATGGCACGCCATTCTGGATGATCATGTCGACGTCGCGGTCCAACAGCATCTGGACATATTTATCGACCGGAGAGAAGACGCGCTCGACATCGTTTTTCGAGAATTCTTTCAAGCCGACGCCGACCATCACTTCCATGACGCCTTTTGGCGCTAAACGATAAAATTCATAGGCGTGATTATCAACGATTTGCCCGGGAACGAGGCAACCGAGTTTATATTTTGGCGCAAAATCTTCGAACATATCGTCTCCCGTTTTCGTTTCTCGCAAACAGCCCGATGGTTTATTTGAAGCCTTCATTGAAATCTGCGCTTTTCAATTTCGCGCGCGGATAGGTGAGGTTACTTTGCGTCATTCCGAAGCGGACGCACATTTCAGCCATGGCAATGGAGCAGGCCTTGGTGTTGAGAACCTGCACGCCTGTTTCGCGCGCGAGATCGTCAGGATCGACAACATAAGGAATGAGCGCTCCGCCAAGTGGCAGGATGATCTCTGCGCCGCGATCGACCATAGATCTGATCAGTGTCGCTGTTTTGTCGAATATCTCATCCTTGCGTTGCTGGACGCCGCGATAGATGTCGATGGGGACTATATCAGTCACAAATCTTTCGAGGCCATAGGCGCGCAGAATGCGTCGTGTATAGGGCACATGTGTCTTGAGGGGCACTGTGACACCAACGCGATCTGCAAGGGTAAGTGCAACATGCATTGTTGCCCGAAGGGGGCCTATAACTGGGATATTGACCGCAAGACGTGCACCATCGACGCCTGGATCGAATGTATTGCTCGATACAACCGCGTCATAACCGTTTTCTGATGCCCAGAAGATTTTGGCAATGATCGAGGGTGCCTCAAGAATATGATGCAATCCGTTCAGCGCATCTTGTGAGCCGATGACGTCCTTGACGGAGGCGCCAGCGAAATTGTCGGGAAAGCCGAGTTCGATGGTCGTTCCCGGAGAAGCATAGGAATTCAGCTGACGCGTGATTTTTTCGATATCGTAATTCGGCTTCGACTTGGCAGTCAGAGGAGCTTGGTTGATGACCATAATTTTCATTGTGTCCTCCCCGACGAATCGGCACGTCTTGCTGGCGGGTTTGCTTCAAGATCATTGAACGCGCATGCCATGAGCGCAAGTCGGCTTTTGCCGAGCTATCGCCAGAAATATTTTGCAAGTGCGAACTGAAGGATTAGGAAAAAGTCATAATACTGTCGCTGCAACGGGTACTTTCCACCTGCCGAACTGGCTGATAGCCTCAAGCCAAGACAATCGCGCGCATTATGCCAAGACGTATTGTCTCAAACTCTGGGGGGACCGATGGCAAGGCTCGGCATGGCGCTTTTGCGTGTTCTTTCGATGGCCGTTGCCTGTAGTCCGGCAAGCCTTCAGGCTGAAGAATCCTTTTTTGAAAACCGGACCATCAACATGATCGTCAGTGGCGGCGGGGCCTATGATGCCTATGCGCGCCTGACTGCTCGTTTCATGCCGCATCATATCAAGGGCTCGCCCAAATTCGTTGTTCAGAACTTCCCCGGCGGCGGCGGAGTTCGGGCTGCCAGCTATCTTTATAAAATAGCACCGAAAGATGGATCGACCATTGCAGCCGTCCACGGTTCGGTTATCACAGCGCCCGTGCTGTTGCCCGATCTCGTCGATTTCGAGACCGAAAAATTCGGCTGGATCGGCAATATTACCCGCGATGTTTATATCGGCTATGTAAAAAACGAGAGCACTATTCGTAGCCTTGAAGATCTCAAGACGAAGGAGATGATTGCTGGAGCCACCGTGCTGGGCACGGCAGGCGTCGATATGGCCGTCCTCGCGCGCGAAGTCTTTGGGCTCAAAGTGAAGCTGATTGCGGGCTACAAGAATAGCCAGGATATTAAACTTGCCATGGATCGCGGCGAAGTGCAGGGCACGATGTCGAGTGGGTGGTTCAGCCTCAAACGCTCAAGCCTTTGGGATGATCGCAAAGTCCGCATTCTCTACCAATGGGGAAACGAGAAGAACAAGGATCTGCAAGATGTGCCCTTGTTTATGGATCTGGCGAAAGACGACAACCAGCGAGCCATGCTTCGCCTGATGGCAGTACGCGAAGAAATCTCCAAACCCTACATGACTCCTCCCGGCGTGCCGCGTGATCGCTTGCAGATTTATCGTGAAGCATTTCGCGCCATGGTGGCCGATCCTGACTTTATCAATGAAGCACGCCGACAGGCGCTCGATGTCGAAGAGCCAATGCCTGGTGAAGACTTGCAAGACCTGATCCAGCAGATTCAAGCAACGCCCAAAAGCGTCAGCTCATCACTGGTCAATCTCTTCAATGACTACAATCGGAAAAATTAGTGCGTCACAAGATACGCTAGGGATGGGAGGGAATATGAACAGATTTCTCGCTTGGTTTTGCAGCGCGATAGCAGCTTGCTTGGCCCTTCTCGCCGTTTTCATGGTGCCCGCCTCTGCCGAAGTTTCGGGCGGTCGCTTCATCGATCTTCCGGGTGTGAAGCTTTGGGTCATTGATACGGGTGGCGGTGGTGAGCCGATTATCTTGCTGCATCCGCGGACAGGACATTCCGCGATATGGGAAAAACAGATCGCTGGTTTTGCAGCGGCAGGGTTTCGCGTGATCGCGCCTGACAAGCCGGGTGCTGGCAAGAGCATGATGCTTCCAGAGGTCAAGCCCTTTGCCTATACCGAAACATTGGATGCTCTTGTCGATCGACTGAAAATAGAGCGGTTTATCCTTCTTGGCGTTGCTGAGGGTGGCTATTTTGCTTTTGATTATGCCGCGTGGAAGCCGGACAAAGTGCGCAAACTTGTGCTTGGTGCGACCGGGCTTGGTGTTCAGGTTGATGAAGAGGGAAGTGCCTTTCGCCGCAATTCAGCCATTCCCGGTTTTTCGAAATTGCCAGCTGATGTGCGCGAACTCAGTCCGACCTATCGTGGTTTCAATCCGGAAGGTGTCCGCAGATGGCTCGAAATCGAGCATCAGGCCGCACAGATCGACGTACCACGGCATTTGCTGCGGACACCAAATACAGTCGAGAAATTAGCTACTTTGAAAATGCCGGTTCTTGTCGTGGCAGGTGATGTTGATTTGACAACACCCTCAGGCGCCATCCGGCTTTGGGCAAAACATTTGCCGCAGCATGAATTCAAGCTCATCACCGAGGCTGGACATGCTGTTATGTGGGAGCAGCCTGAGGCTTTCAATGCAGCTGTGCTGGATTTTATCCAGCGATAATAAGTTCTCCAGGCTTTTTGCTATTTGATCATCTGTCCCATGATGTTACGGGCTGGACCGGTCACGCGAAGGATGAACAGTCCTGAATTTGCGCGGTCAACGGCATAAACAAATCCTCGCTCGTCAACTTCAACATTATTGATTTGAACGACGGGTACACAACCCCGGCGGAGTTTTTCATCGTCACATCTCGTGTCCGTGTTCATATTGCGCGCTGGTATGAAATAGCCGACCTCTTTTGGGGCATAGGGATCCTGGACATCCAGCATGCGAACGCCGGCGTTGAACCACGAGAAAAACATGAGTTTGCCATAAAAGGGTTCGGCGAGGCTTTCATTGCTGGCATGCGCCCCAAACCGCCCGCCGCGATCACAGAATTTTCCAGCTCGTTCGTCAGGCTCATAAGCCGCGATGCCCATTGGATGCTTTTCATCGGTCACATCAACAAAATAAGCCATTTGGCGCGCTTCGCCGCAGGCCGTTGTATTGTTTTCGTTCACCACCACGATGAAGTTACGGGATTGTTCGACCTTGTCCTTGGAAAAACGAGTAGGTTTCATGCCATAGAGCGGAAAGGTTGTGTGCGCCCCCATGAAGGAGGGCAAGGTCAGTCGACCGATTTCCATTTCTTGTAAGGATTCACCGGTCGGTAGTGCGGCATTGGCCAGCACCTTCTGCTTGTCAAGGATAACTGCAGCGCCATCCTTGTTGGTTCCATAACCGAAGAACACGCGATCCAAGCCATTGCGGCCGAGAATTGGCCCATGCAAAGCAGCAGGCCCAGCTTGTTCCGCGCCTTTCAAATGTTCCGGCAGACTGATCTCTCTTATTTTGCGGGGCTGTTCCGGATTGGACAGATCATACACATGTGTGACGCGCTGGATTTTCCAAATGTCACTCGTTCCCGTATGCACGAGCAAAGCAAGGCCGCTCTTACAGTCCCAATCATTTTTATGTGTGCTTTGCAGTCCGTCGATGCGCCAGACAAGTTTTGGCCTTTCAGGTGTGGTGACATCCCAGATTTGTTGGCCGGTCTCCCCGAACGTTCGTAACAGATAAAACTTGGACGGGTCTGCGTGGGGCAATTCGCCGCCGCCACAAATGCGGGTCATTTGCGCACCACCGGTTTCGCGGCCCGGCGCTTCTTTGCCTTTGTCACCTGGAATATGAAACAACAATTTTGGTTTGCGCACGTCGGTAATATCCAGAATGGATGTTCCATTCTCTTCCTGGGTCCCGTTCAGCGGATTGGTCGCCCGCCCGCCATGATGACCGATGTAAATAATCCAGCGCTGGCCCTGTTTTTTGATGCTGGGTTGATAAGCGCTTCGGGCGGCGAGATCGTGCCATCCGATTTGCTCAAGATTTTTGGCTTCCGTTTTTTTGGAATCATAGGCATTGGCTGCGCGTTTTGCAGTTGCTGGCCCATCCGGATCAAAGTCTGGTGCATTAACACTTTTGATTTGGGCAAAAGCGGCGCTGGCGGCACATATCCATAAAGCCGCAAAGGTCAGGCGAAGAATATGCATGGCGGTCCCCTTGCGGTGTCTATCAGAAGGTAATTCTATCTAACGTTGTGAGTGTCGAGACTTCGCGGATCGTCGGGCCATTCGCGATTTCCCAGATCGAAAATTGTTCTTGATAGGCAGTGTCTGCTGGCATGGCATCAACGGGGACCACAACTTTGAAGCCGCGCCGCGATGCACCGATGGCCGTAAATAGAACCGCCCCATTTGCCGATGTACCGACCGTAATGATGGTGTTAATGCCTTTGCTTTTGAGGGTCTCGCTGAGATCATTTCTATCAAATTTATCACCGCGCACCTGAACCACGCGCTCTGTCGGGAGAGGCTTTACATTCAAAACAATGTCGCTTTCTTCCATGTTCGGCGTGTAGCTATGAACGATGGTCAAGTTGGCTGACCTAGCACGCTTCAAAAATTTTTCTACGTTGGGCATGATCGCTGCGCATCTGTTCCGCAATTCCGGCTTACAATTTTTGCTATTGAAATCCATCATAAACAAAGCTGTGGTTTTCGGATTCAATATGACATTGTGTAGGGGCGGTGGAGGCGGCGCTTTCACGCTGTTCCATTCATCAAGCACGCCCTGTGCATGAGTTGCGGATGTAAGAGCGAGCAACAGCGTCGCAAATAGCAAACCTCTTCCTGGGTTTGGTCTCAACATAGTGCTTGGCCCCTCCCGAGCGATGGTTTTTTTAGATAGAAGCGTTTGCCAAAGCTTATAGGCTTTGCAATGATCGTCTCTTCTACAAAAGTTTAGCTTTTGATTTTTTCTTATGAGACATCATGTCAAATCACCTGTGGTGAGGCAGGCTCAAGAGCGCATCATTTGGCATCAAGTGAAGACATCAACCTTTGTCTAGCGCGTTGGATTTGCGTCGTGGAAACTGACCTGTCACCATTGCACAAGGATTGAAGCAGAGAATCGAAATGAGAGATGTAGCTACAGAATTAGAGCGGATTGCATCAGCGCTAGCTACAAGCCAATTCGTCAACTAACATAAAGACTAGATCACCTCATGGGGTTTGGCCAAGGGCGATTGGTCTGCCCCCTGAAAAGTGGTCCTCCCTGATGTATGGCTTATAAGCCTTGAGGAGGAATACGCATGGGTAGGAAA
>CAINNX010000180.1 GCA_903851305.1 uncultured Hyphomicrobiales bacterium
ATCATCTCGGCGCGCGTCTTGAAGCGATGTTCGCGCGTCAGCCGGCGACGGTCCCCTGCTGACACAAGCGTGCTGTCAGATATGCACAGAAGCGCGTCATGCGCCTCATAATCAGAGCGAGCCGGAAAGTAGGGCTCATTGCTCGCCACCAATGGCAAAGCCATATCATAAGCTAGATCGATGAGATGGGGCTCGACCGAGCGTTCTTCATCCGTGTCATGGCGCTGCAACTCGACATAAAGCCGATCACCAAAAGAGACATGTAGCGATTCAAGTCTAGCACGGGCCACTTCGGGCCGGTTCATGCGCAGCACGCGATCGATAGGGCCAGAGGGACCACCTGTCAGCGCGATGATGCCGGCTGCATGTTTTTGCACAAGCGCAAGCGGCACATGGGGCAGATCGCCAGCCTCCGGATCAAGCCAGGCTTTTGAGCTCAGCTTCATCAGGTTGAGATAGCCCTGCTCGTTTTGCGCGATAAGGACAACCGGTGCGCGTCCTACGCCATGTATGTCGGCGCCGCGCGCACCAAGCGTGGCGGCATCGCCAAAATCGACGGTCAGATGAATACCAATGATCGGCTGGATACCGTCTTTGGACATTTTTTCGGAAAATTCGAGGGCACCAAACAGATTGTTCGTATCAGTAATGGCTAAAGCCGGCTGGTTGTCGGCAGCCGCCAATTTGCCAAGCTTGGCAATGGTCAGAGCGCCCTCACGCAGCGAAAAGGACGTGTGGACGTGCAGATGAACAAAACCGACGTCTTTGATCACACGATTCAAGGCTGACGCTCCCGCTGGCTCAATCCTTTATCGAACAAACCGACAGTGTGTGGAAGCGGGATGGTGCCCCCGCCCACAGGGACGATCTTAAAAAAAACTCCCTCACAAGGAGAGGGTGAACTCAGACCGGCATCCCGCCTGTGACAGCGTTGGCAAACATGATGATCGCTGCAAGGAAAGCAGCCGCAGCCAGCCCCTCGGCAATATCTTCAGCAATGTTCTTCATGGCGACAGGAAACATATCAACCTCCATAAGTCAGGATTTTAATATGTTCTTGTTTTGTTCTTTTGTCAAACGATCCAGCAAATAAAAAATTGACCGCTGATTTCTATAGCTCTTTTGCCACAAAACGGTGCCAACCTTCAGCCCGCAACCGACAGGCCGGACACGAACCGCAACCCCGTCCCCAATCAAACTGCCCGTCCCGGTCGCCCATGTAGCAGGAATGGGTTTCCTCGCGCACCAGCGTCAGGAAATCCTCGCCGCCCAGCGCGCGCGCCAGCGCAAAAGTCTGTGCTTTATCGATCCACATTAGAGGAGTTTCCAGAACGAAGCGGCGCTCGAGACCAAGATTCAACGCCACTTGCATGGCCTTGATCGTGTCATCGCGGCAATGGGGATAGCCCGAATAATCCGTCTCGCAGACCCCCGTCACAATATGCTTCAAACCACGCCGGTAGGCATAGGCCGCGGCAAAAGCGAGGAAGATCAGATTGCGGCCGGGCACAAATGTGTTGGGCAAGCCATCCTCGCCCATTTTCATTTCAACCTCGCGCGTCAGCGCTGTGTTGGAGAGCGTACCAATCGCCTCGACCGGCACCACCACATCCTCGCCTAGTTTGGCAGCCCATTGCGGGAAGCGGGCACGTATGGATACGATCACATCCAACCGACATTGCATTTCGATCTTGTGGCGCTGGCCATAATCGAAGCCGATGGTCTCGACCCGATCATAGCGCTCAAGCGCCCAGGCCAGACAAGTCGTGGAATCCTGACCGCCGGAAAACAGAACAAGTGCGCCACCTGACATCTGCGCCACGGTCCCTACTCCAGCTCGACAATTTTGCCGTCACGCAAGGTCACCCGCCGATCCATACGCCGTGCGAGCTCCATATTATGCGTGGCAATCAAGGCAGCTAGGCCAGAATAGCGCACGAGATCGGCGAGCGCGCCAAACACATGGTCTGCCGTGCGCGGATCAAGATTACCTGTCGGCTCATCGGCCAATAGAATGCGTGGACCATTGGCTACGGCGCGCGCAATCGCAACTCGCTGCTGTTCACCGCCCGACAATTCACCTGGCCGATGCTGTTGGCGATCACCCAGCCCCAAATATTTCAAAAGTTCACCTGCACGCTCACGCGAGATGTTTTTGTTCAGGCCACGGATCATCTGCGGCAGCATGACGTTTTCTTGTGCTGTAAACTCAGGCAGCAGATGATGGAACTGATAGACAAATCCGATATCGAGGCGCCGCAATGTAGTGCGGGCCTCATCATCCAGATGACTGGTCGGATCGCGCCCTATGAACACTTCACCCGCGTCGGGTTTTTCCAACAGACCCGCAATATGCAACAAAGTCGACTTGCCAGCCCCAGAGGGCGCAATCATTGCAACGGATTGACCGGGCATGATTGCCAGTTCCGCACCACGCAAAATAGCAAGCTCATTGTCGCCCTGCTTGTAGCGGCGCTCAACATTGCGAATATACAGGGCGGGATTGCTCATGCCAGTCACTCGTATCGCAAAGCATCCACCGGATCGAGCTTGGCAGCCCGGCGCGATGGGAAAATGGTGGCGAGCACTGAGAGCGTCAGCGAGAGCAAGACAACAGAGACGACATCTGACATTTGCACAACTGACGGCAGGCGACTGAGCAGATAAAAAGTCGGATCGAAGATGTTCATGCCGAGCAGGTGATTAAGAAACTGCCGGATATCCTCAAGATTATGAGCAACCAGTAGCCCCAAAAGAAAACCAGCAAGTGTTCCGGAAATACCGATCGCTGCACCGGTAATCAGAAAGACCCGCTGGATTGCGCCACGTGTCGCACCCATGGTGCGCAAAATGGCAATGTCGCGGCTCTTGTCTTTCACCAGCATGGTGAGACCCGAAATAATATTGAGCGCCGCCACAAGCACGATCAGGGTGAGAATGAAGAACATCACCGTGCGTTCAATTTTCAGCGCGTCAAAGAAACTTTTATTGCGCTGGCGCCAGTCCGTCATAATCATCGGGCGCTGCACCGCACGGTCCAGAATGGGGCGAATATCATCCATTCGCTCTGGCTGATCAACGAACGCTTCAATCACCGAAGCTTCGCCCTCTTTGTTGAAAAAG
This sequence comes from uncultured Hyphomicrobiales bacterium, assembly GCA_903851305.1. Lineage (GTDB taxonomy): Bacteria > Pseudomonadota > Alphaproteobacteria > Rhizobiales > Beijerinckiaceae > Terripilifer. Next base: position 3,124 of record CAINNX010000180.1, read on the forward strand.
GTCTGAGCTTCTTCGAGCGGCATATAAACAAACAAACCGTCAAATTCGGTCACGCCAATCTGGAAGATAGCCACGACAGGATAGGCTTTCATGCGAGGCGCAACACCAAAAGGCGTGGCAGCTCCCTTGGCCGTAAGAATGGTGATGGAATCGCCAATGCGCAGCGACAATGTTTCCGCCATTTTCTGACCAATCGCGACACCACCAATTGTATCAAACGATTCCAAGGTGCCCAGTCGCACATTATTTGAAATACCCGGCAATTGTTTGATGTCAGCTTCCCGAATGCCCCGCACGAGTGCGCCTGTCTGCTGATAGGGCGACGACACACCAGCCGCCCCCTCAACCATAGGGAGCACAAGCTTGACGCCTTTGACTTTACGCAAGCGTTCCGAGACTTCATCGAAATCATCGAGCGGGCGTTCCACGCCTTGCAGGAACACATGGCCGTTAATGCCAATAATTTTATTCATCAGCTCAATGTGAAAACCATTCATCACAGACATGACAACAATGAGTGTCGCCACGCCCAGCATAATGCCGGCAAAAGAAAACCCGGCAATGACCGAGACAAACCCCTGAGCCCGCCGCGCCCGCAAATAGCGCAGTGCAATCATCCATTCAAAAGGAGCAAAGGCTTTTGCGCCTGTGGGTTCGATCATCACGCCTCTCCCCCGTCAGTGCGAAAAGCACAAGCGACGAAGCAATCCACGGCCCGCATATGTGGTGCGCTGGATTGCTTTGCTTCGTTCGCAATGACGTGAAAGGGAGACAAATCTTCAGCCTTTATTTTTCGTAAACTTGTTGATCGCTTCATCCAACGAAAGCATATCTTTCACACCTGTGCGGCGATCCTTGACTTCAACTTGACCTTCAGCAAGCGCCTTAGGCCCAACGATCACCTGCTTGGGCAAACCTATCAGATCCATTGTGGCAAATTTAGCGCCAGGACGATCATCGCGATCATCATAAAGCACATCAAGACCTGCATTGGTGAATGCTTCATAGAGCTTGGCACAAGCAGCATCTGTTGCCGCATCACCAACCTTCAAATTGGCAAGGCCAAGATCAAAAGGCGCCACGCTATCAGGCCAGATGATCCCGTTCTCGTCATGATTGGCTTCAATGAGTGCCGCTACCAGACGCGAGGGTCCGATACCATATGAGCCCATCTGCACGGGCACCTGCTGGCCATCAGCGCTGTTCACCACAGCGTTCATGGGGAGAGAATATTTTGTTCCGAAATTGAAGATGTGACCAACCTCGATGCCGCGCGCTGAGACGCGATCACTCTCTGGCATGGCTTCATAAGCCGCAACATCATGCATTTCGGATGTGGCTGCATATTTGGATGTCCAATTGTCGAAGACATCCTGCATGATCTCGCGGCTGTCAAAATCAATATTCTGGGCCGGGGCATCCAGCTCAAGAAAATCTTTGTGACAAAAAACTTCGCTTTCGCCAGTTGACGCCAGAATAATAAATTCATGGCTCAGATTACCGCCTATCGGCCCCGTATCGGCACGCATCGGAATGGCTTTGAGCCCCATACGCGCGAAGGTGCGCAGATAGGCCGTGAACATTTTATTGTAGGAGTGG
>CAINNX010000181.1 GCA_903851305.1 uncultured Hyphomicrobiales bacterium
CAGCGCGAATCCCTCGAGATGATCGATACGTCGGGCAGCAACCTGCTGCACCTGCTCAACGACATCCTCGACTTCTCGAAGCTCGATGCCGGCCGCATGGAATTCGAGGCGCAGCCCTTCTCCCCCCATGCGGTGGTGGACAGCGCCTTCAGCATCGCGCGCGTGCCCGCGTCGAAGAAAGCACTCAACCTGAGGGTCGAAATTCCAGCCAGGCTTCCGGAGGGAACGCTCGGCGATGCCGACCGCATCAGGCAGGTCATCTACAACCTCGCCACAAATGCGGTGAAGTTCACCGACAAGGGCGAGGTGGTCATCGGCGCACGCGAGATCGAACGCAAGGATGGCAATGCAACAGTCGAATACTGGGTGCGCGACACCGGCATAGGGATCGGCCCCGACAAGCTCGGCCGCCTGTTCCAGAATTTCTCACAGGCAGATGAATCCATCTCACGCCGGTTCGGCGGCACCGGCCTTGGGCTGGCGATCTGCAAGAAGCTTGTCGAGAAGATGGGCGGCGATATCTCCGTCAGCTCGCAATCCGGCATTGGCAGCACCTTCTCGTTCAGGCTCTCGTTGCCGCTGGCTGACCTCGTCGAGGACAAACCCGATGAGCGCCGTGACACCGCGCTTGATCTTCAGGGCGCACTGAAGGCCATGAACCGCCCGGTGCGCATCCTGCTGGCCGAGGACAATGCGACCAACCAGCTCGTGTTCCGCAAGATGCTGGAAGAGTTCGGCGTTCAGATCCACATCGCCTCCAATGGGCTGGAGGCCGTCGAACGTGTCGACCAGATGATGCCCGACATCATCTACATGGACATGCAGATGCCCGAGATGAACGGCATCGAGGCGACCATGGCCATTCGCGGCAGGGGAGAAGCCTATCGCGCCATTCCCATCATCGCGGTCTCCGCCAATGCCTTCCCCGACGACATCCGGGCCTATCGGGAAGCGGGCATGGTGGACTTCATCGCCAAGCCCGTGCGCAAGCGCCAGCTGGTCGAAAATCTCGCACGCTATGTGCAGGCCATGACATCGGGTACCGCGGTTGCGATCGTGCCTGCGGAAACGACCGCTGCACCCACGAGTGACATGGTGGATATCGACCATGAAGTCTTCGAAGAGCTTGTGAGCGAGATTGGCAGCGATTGCGTGGAAATGGCACTCGAAGTCTTCTTCAGTGAAAACAAGCCGAGGGTGGAAGCGCTCGCCGTGCCGCTGGATGACGCAAACCGGGGACGCATCAGGTCTGAGGCCCATGCCTTGAAGGGGGCCGCTGGCATGTTCGGCTTCAAGCGCCTTTCGGCCCTTGCGCAAAAACTCGAAAAATCTGCCGCGTCCATCGAACCGCAGGACTACGAGCAGATGACCAGTGGCCTTTGCGCGGCCACGGACATGGTCTTGAAGGAGCTGGACTCCATGTCTGCGCAAGCCAGAGCCCAGACGCGGGCGGCCTGAGGGACGCCAATTGGCGCACTGATTTCGCGAATAACAGTAATTGCATGCTGAGGTGCTGCAACAAGTAACAATGCTCGACAATAATTTTACGGCAAGACAACGAGCGGGCTGTGAACAGCCCGCTCAAGCTATTGAAATTACACCAGCTCAGCTATCTCTGCGACTAGGAAGCCCGATGCTCCAACGGATCATGTCTGCCAATATCGGATAGATATCGTTGTGCTTAGCCCCAAACCGAAAATAAGGTCCCTGCATCGATCCAACATCTCGATTAGCAGCTCCTGATTCCTCCGGCAGATAAGCGGAAAGCGAATTCAGTCCTGCCGCCTCGCGTGCTGCTTCGTCCATTTCGTAATATCTCCACACTGGGTTTTGATGACTGAAGTCAACTTCAGAAATTCCTTCGAGGAACTTCTGATACAGCTCTGAAGCATTGTCAGGACGTCGATTGTTGAAATTAAGATCATAAGCGATCTTAGCGAGTGCCTTGAGCATTACAGATTGGGCAGCAACTGTTTTTTCCTTTGCCCTTTCACTTCCGAAGCCAGGAATTTGCGTAATGTTACCCCAAAGCTCGAAAATGCATTCCTCTCGCGGTTCGATAATTGAAGGTGTTGCTCCTGCGATATTCGCCTTATTGAGAAAAGCCGTCGCATTGATAGCCACAACGTCCTTCAGTACCAACGCTCCCGTATCTTCAGACCAATCTTTTGCTTCGTTCTCGATGATCTTCAACCCAAGATCTTCAGATAATTTGCGCTTGATAAACTGCGTAATTGGGTTTGATCCATCAAACTGGAAAGCAAGAGACGCATCAACCTTCTTCCCCAATCGGTTTAGATCATGGAACAACTGACGCTCTTGCTCGATATTAAGACCAAGATGCACTTCTACCGTCAGCGTGGCATAATACCTAGCTGCTTCATAGGCCTCGTTCCAAACGAGCATTTCTTCATCACTTACTTGCTCACCCTTTTTCTTAAGGATAACTGCGCCCTTACCAGGATACCGGCCTGATTTCCTTAGTTCCTCAAGAAACCGCATGACCAAATCCGCGCCATAGCGACGATGCTGTCCATCGATTACCCAAAGGACATGCTTTTCAGCGAGAAATACACGAAAAGCAGCCGTCTCTCCGGCACTGGTCTCAAGCCTGAGCCCTCGAATCCCTCCGGATCCGGTCCCACCTGGCGGCACGCTTCGAATATTGCAAACAATTGGCTGGATCGAGAAATAAGGTTGATCCCCAAGCATTCTTAGAATTTCGTCGAATGCCTCGGGCACCTCCTTCTCAATGGCCGCGCGGCGCATTTTAGCGGCTGAAACAAGCCCTTTAGCCATATAGATAGCAAGCTTTTTGGCATGTGTTTCATCAAGCGACCTCTGAGCAACTGGGCCGTCATCCCTGTTGTTTGCCACTGCCGAAATATCAGCGAACTTACGAAATGGAACTGACATCGTGAATACGCGATGCCCGAGGTTGTGGCCGATAAAGACATTGAAAGGCGTCTCGTTTACATCGCCGGTTTCAGCGAGCGTATCAAGAGAATCCATTTCCTGGGGCGTCTGGAGAGGGGTGGGCAGAGAGCCAGTCTTGGGATACATTAGTCACTCCTGTTCTTGTCAACTTCGACGTTTTTGACATTTGCTTGCCGTCCAAGCTGCGCAAATGCCAACGAACAGGAAAATTCTCCATGGAGCGATTCTTGTCAAAAGAATATATCTCCATGGAGCATTATTTTGTTATTTTTTTTGGATCAAAAAATATCCCAGGGATGAAAAGTTCGCGGGTCTCCTTGTATTTATGCCCGAAAACAATACCTTAGGTCTGAAGCGCGCCCGCCCCTAAGCCCCCGCCATCTCCGCGAGCACACGCTTGACAGAGGGCTCCTGCCGGCAGTGCTCGAAGTAATGCGCGAGCACAGGATAGGCGGCGATGAGGTCGCCCGTGCCATAGGCGCGCATCACTTCGGGCACTTTTGAGAGCGCCGGGCCGAGGCGGCACTCTGCCAGCGTCAGCACGCCATCATCGACGAAGCGATGATCGACGAGGAACATGTTGAGGGAGGCGAGCGCGCGCACCAGGCGCGTCAGCCGCTGGCCTGTCAGCGCATCGTCGCGATGGCCCTGTTCTGCGGCCTGCAGCAGGTCG
>CAINNX010000182.1 GCA_903851305.1 uncultured Hyphomicrobiales bacterium
GTTTTCCTTTGCCTCTTGTCGCAGCCGTGATATTGGCCACTGCCAACCTTACAAGCGCCTTCCGATTCTGACGGACCGGCGCTTTGACCCATTTCTGGAGTTGGCACCATGATCCCCACAGCTGGTATGACCTTCGCCGAAGCCCTGACCTTCGATGATGTTTTGCTGCGTCCAGGCCATTCCACTGTCATGCCGTCTGGCGTTGATCTGTCGACACGCTTCACGCGCACCATCACCCTCAATATTCCGCTCGTGTCCTCAGCCATGGACACAGTGACCGAAGCGCGGCTGGCCATTGCCATGGCGCAGGCAGGCGGCATTGGCGTCATTCACCGCAATCTCGAGCCTGATGAGCAGGCGGAAGAAGTGCGCAAGGTGAAGCGTTTTGAAAGCGGCATGGTGGTCGATCCGATTACCATTTTCCCGGATGAGACTTTGGGCGATGCACTTGCCCTGATGCGTCATCACGGTATTTCCGGCATTCCGGTTGTTGAACGCTCAGCCGATGGCAAACCTGGCAAGTTGATTGGCATTCTCACCAATCGCGATGTGCGCTTTGCCGATAATCAATTGCAGCCTGTATCGGAACTGATGACCAAAAAGGTCATCACGGTTGCCGAGGGCGTCAACAAGGATGAAGCGCGCCGTCTTCTGCATTCCCATCGCATCGAAAAGCTGATCGTTGTCGATGATGCAGGTCGCTGCGTTGGTCTCATCACGGTCAAAGATATTGAAAAGGCCACACAGCACCCACACGCTTGCAAAGATCCGCAGGGTCGTTTGCGCGTGTCTGCTGCCTCGACGGTGGGTGACAAGGGTTATGAGCGCGCCATCCGTCTCATTGATGCGGGCGTTGATTGCTTGGTGATTGATACGGCGCATGGCCATTCGCAATATGTGCTCGACCAGGTGGCGCGCATTAAGCGCGAGTTTGGCAATGTGTCGATCGTCGCTGGCAATATCGCGACCGCCGATGGCGCCAAAGCGCTGATTGATGCAGGTGCCGATGGCATCAAAGTCGGCATTGGCCCGGGCTCGATCTGCACAACGCGTATTGTGGCGGGTGTGGGCGTGCCCCAGCTCACCGCCATTCTGGAAGCCGCGTCTGTCGCGCGCGAAGTTGGCGTGCCCGTCATTGCTGACGGCGGCATCAAATATTCGGGCGATCTTGCCAAGGCCGTTGCCGCTGGCGCTGACAGCGTGATGATTGGCTCGTTGCTGGCTGGCACAGATGAAAGCCCGGGCGAAGTGTTCCTGTTCCAGGGTCGTTCGTTCAAAGCCTATCGCGGCATGGGCTCGGTCGGCGCCATGTCGCGCGGCTCGGCGGATCGTTACTTCCAGCAGGACATCAAGGATTCGATGAAGCTTGTGCCTGAAGGCATTGAAGGTCAGGTGCCTTACAAGGGTCCGGTGGGTGCAGTCTTGCATCAGCTGGCGGGCGGTTTGCGCGCAGCCATGGGCTATGTCGGCGGCGTCACCATTCCTGATTACCAAAGCCGCGCGCAATTCGTGCGCATCTCGTCCGCGGGTCTGCGCGAAAGCCACGTCCATGATGTGGCGATTGTGCGAGAAAGCCCGAATTATCCGACTGGCCTGTGACGATCTGATCAGGAGAGGATTTGCATATGGATATACGCATGGTGATTGCCCCGCTTGTTGCGCAGGCTTTTCTGACTCTGGTCATTCTTTTCGTCATGGCCTTCCGTCGCTATCGCGCTGTGAAAGCCAATGAGGTCAAAGTGATTGACGCTGCGGCCAGCAATATTTCTTGGCCCGCTTATGCTTCGCAGGCACAGCGCTCTTTTGCCAATCAGTTAGAAACACCCGTGCTGTTCTATGCACTGGTGCCCATGGTTGTGCTGACCAAAACTTATGACACGCTGTTTGTCGTGATGGCTTGGGCATGGTTTGCAAGCCGTCTCGCCCATTCTTGGGTTCATTGCACCAGCAATGTGCTGAGCCTGCGCTTTCCGACCTTTCTGGTCGGCGTCTCATTGCTTGTCGCAATGTGGATTATTTTCGCCGTGCGACTGTTCGCTTAAAGTCTCGTCATTGCGAGCGCAGCGAAGCAATCCAGAGCTTCACGTGAGGCCTCTGGATTGCTTCGTCGCCTTCGGCTTCTCGCAATGACGGCGGAAAGCGTTCAATATTTCCGGCCGCTCTCCAGCTGTGTCTTGGCATCAGCCTGTTTCTTCGGTGGCGGGTCGGGATAGGCCACGGGAGCGGGGGGAGTGGTCGCGCAGGCAGCCAGCGAGAGGGCGAGGAAAGTCGCGGCCAATGCCGCACCAATGGTCTTCATGTCAGAATCGTCCTTGTCTTGCGCGCCCCGATGTGAAACGAGCAGGGGGAAGATGCCGCTGCACGGTGTCGCAAATATGGCCAAATTTACATGACCCCTTCTGCCCGCCTCAGCGCCGCCATTGAAATCCTCGGAGATCTGACCGAGCGTCGCAGGCCTGCAGCCGATGCCATCAAGGAATGGGGCTTGGCTCACCGTTTTGCCGGGTCCAAGGATCGCGCCTCTATCGCCAGCCATGTCTATGATGCGTTGCGCGTCAAATCTTCTGCCTGCTGGATCATGGGTGCGGAAACTCCGCGCGCTATTTTGCTGGGCTCGCTTGTCTTGATGCGCGGGCTTGATGCGGATGGTGTTGCGGCCATGTGCACAGGCGACACCCATGCCCCGACACCGCTCACCGATGATGAGCGCACGCGCCTGACCAATCCCTCGCTTGATGATGCCCCCGACCATGTGAAGGGCGATTATCCCGAATGGCTTGCTGAAGCTTTTGCGGACGTCTTTGGCGCTGATGCGGTGGCTGAAGGCCGCGCACTGACCGAACGCGCACTGATCGATCTGCGCGCCAATCGCCTGAAAGGCGATCGCGAAAAATCCATGAAGGCGTTGGCGCATCTCAATCCGGAAGAAACGCCGCTCTCACCTGTCGGTATTCGCCTGTTGGTGGGTGCAGACGGTCGCGGCCCCTCGCTGAGTGCAGAGCCATCTTATGTGCGTGGCCTTGTCGAGATTCAGGATGAAGGCTCGCAGCTGGCAGCCTTGATTGCAGCCGCCAAGCCCGGTCAGCAAGTGCTCGACTTCTGCGCAGGCGGTGGCGGCAAGACGCTGGCACTCGCCGCTGAAATGGACAACAAGGGCCAGATCTACGCGACCGACAATGATGGTCGCCGCCTAATGCCGATCTATCCTCGTCTTGAGCGCGCCAATGCACGCAACGTGCAAGTGCGCGCGCCCAAGGGCACCAAAGAAGTGCTCACCGACATTGTCGGCCGCTGCGATCTCGTGCTCATCGATGCGCCCTGCACAGGCACTGGCACGTGGCGGCGCAATCCGGACGCCAAATGGCGCACGCGCCCCGGCGCGCTTGAACAGCGCGTTAAAGAGCAAGACGAAGTGCTCGGCTCCGCCGCCCAATATGTGAAGACCGGCGGCGTGCTGGTCTACGTTACCTGCTCGCTGCTGAAAGCCGAGAACGAGGATCGCATCGCGGCATTCTTGGAGGCTCACGGCGACTTCCTGCCGCTCGATGCTGCCCATATGGCGCGCCGCGCCAACCTGCCTGATCTCGCCCGTTTCGCCTCCCCCCACGGGGCGGGCCTGCGCCTGACACCGCGCACCAGCGGCACGGATGGCTTCTATATTGCGGCGCTTCTGCGGGGCTGAGGGCATTGGCGCCTCAGGGCAGTGGATGACCCTGTCCTGCGGCCTCGCGCCGGGTTGCTTAGGCCCGGCCCATAGCCTAATCCGGGCCTTTGGACGCTCAGGGATTTCGCTTATGACCGCCACCGCCAACGACACCCATAAGGATCTGATCAGCCACCACGATAAGGTGCTGATTGTCGATTTCGGCTCGCAGGTCACCCAGCTGATCGCGCGGCGTGTGCGTGAAGCGGGCGTCTATTGCGAAATCGCGCCCTTCCAATCCGCCGACAAGGCCTTTGCTGATCTGCGCCCCAAGGCCGTGATCCTCTCAGGCGGCCCATGCTCGGTCACCGACACAGACAGCCCGCGCGCGCCGCAAGCCATTTTTGAAGCGGGCATCCCCGTGCTTGGCATTTGCTATGGCGAGCAGACCATGGCTGTGCAGCTCGGCGGCAAGGTCGAAGCCGGCCACCACCGCGAATTCGGCCGCGCCGAACTTGAGATCACCGAAAACTGCCCGCTGTTTGATGGCGTCTGGGAGACGGGCAAAAAATACACGGTCTGGATGAGCCACGGCGACCGTGTGACGGAATTGCCAAAAGGCTTCAAGCGCATCGCCATTTCGGAAAACGCACCGCTCGCGGCAATAGCTGATGAAGCTCGCCGCTATTATGCGATGCAGTTTCACCCCGAAGTCGTGCACACGCCCGATGGTGCCAAACTCATTTCCAATTTCGTGCACAAGGTCGCGGGCCTCAAGAGCGATTGGACCATGGCCGCCTTCCGTCAGGAAGCGATCAAGGCGATCCGCGATCAGGTCGGTTCCTCACGCGTTTTGTGCGGCCTCTCAGGCGGCGTCGATTCCGCTGTGGCGGCTGTTCTCATTCATGAGGCCATTGGCGAAAACCTCACCTGCGTTTTCGTCGATCATGGTCTGCTGCGCATGGGCGAGGCGGAAGAGGTCGTGCGCCTGTTCCGCGACACCTACAACATCCCGCTCGTGCATGTGGATGCCTCCGGCATTTTCCTGAAAGAGCTCGATGGCGTCTCCGACCCCGAGCAGAAGCGCAAGACAATCGGCAAGCTCTTCATCGATGTCTTCGATGCGGAAGCCAAAAAGATTGCGAGCGACGGCAAAGGCGCACCCGATTTTCTGGCGCAAGGCACGCTCTATCCCGACGTCATCGAAAGCGTGTCGTTCACCGGCGGCCCGTCCGTCACCATCAAGTCGCATCACAATGTCGGCGGTCTGCCTGCACGCATGAAGATGAAACTGGTCGAGCCGCTGCGCGAACTTTTCAAAGACGAAGTGCGCGCCTTGGGCCGTGAGCTCGGTCTGCCGGAAGCTTTTGTGGGCCGCCACCCGTTCCCGGGCCCAGGTCTCGCCATCCGTATTCCGGGCGCGATCAGCCCAGAAAAACTCGACATCCTGCGCCAGGCGGACGCGATCTATCTCGACGAGATCCGCAAGGCTGGTCTCTATGATGACATCTGGCAGGCCTTCGCCGTGCTACTGCCCGTGCGCACAGTCGGCGTGATGGGTGATGGCCGCACCTACGACCACGTCTGCGCCCTGCGCGCCGTGACATCAGTCGACGGCATGACAGCCGACTTCTTCCCCTATGACATGAATTTCTTAGGCCGCGCGGCCACCCGCATCATCAACGAAGTGCGCGGCATCAATCGCGTGGTCTATGACGTGACCAGCAAGCCCCCCGGCACGATTGAGTGGGAGTAACGACGCCTTAGCGTCGTCATTGCGAGGAGGCCGAAGGCAGACGCGGCAATCCATGTTGCTAGCCTCTGCAAGACTAAGCGCCCTGGATTGCTTCGCTACGCTCGCCATGACAGCGTCACGTCGCCCAATTCGGCGCAGGCGCGGTAAAGGTCACCAACTCACCACTTGCCGGATGCGTGAAGCTAATCTTCCACGCATGCAGGCAGAGCGGTGCCTCGCCCACGTCTTTGGTCAGTCGCGGCACGTCTTCACCTTCGCGGTAAGCTTCATCCCCCACAACAGCAAAGCCCAGATGCGCGCAATGGATGCGGATCTGGTTTGTGCGCCCCGTCAAAGGACGCGTCTCAATCAGGCTCGTGCCGTCTGCTGAACGCTCCAGCACTTTAAACAAAGTGGTCGCCGCGTCGCCGTTCTGTGCATCGACTTCGCGTGTGCCTGCCGCGCGCGACTCTCTTCCGATGGGTGCATCGCAGGCAAACTCGTCTTGCGCGGGATGGCCATGCACGCGCACCAGATAAGTCTTGCTGACTTGCCCCTCGGCAAACGCCTTCTGCAGCCGCCCGGCGAAATGATTGCTGCGTGCGGCAATCACAAGGCCAGTGGTGTTGGCATCCAGTCTATGTGCGGGCCTGAGTTTTTGTGGCCGGTAAACGATCTCGAGCGCATGCTGCAATGTGTTGCGCGTGTAGCGCCCGCCCGCATGCATGGGCAAAGGTGCGGGCTTGTTCAGCACCACCAGCGCCTCATCTTCGTAAAGCACTGTGATATCGCAAGCCACATCAGGCTCGATCATCTGCGGATGGCGATGCAGCAGACGATCACCCGCGCGCACAATGTCAGTTGCGCCGTGCACTCGTTGTTGTGAATCGAGCAGATGGCCCGCGTGACATTGCTCGCCCCAATGTTCGGGAGGCATATGCGCCAACAAGCGAGAGAAGGTCTCAAGTACTGTGAGTCCGTCGCATTCCTGTGGCACGCGCAAGGGTCGGAAAACATCGCTCGGGACACTGCCGGGCAGCGGGTTCATCGCCGCGCGCATTGCAAGATTGCGGCTTTGCAGAAGCTCTGCGGCCTGTTCTGCATCCGTGCGGTAACACCAGGGGCATGATTTCCCCTGCACATAGCGCGTATCGCGCTGTTCGTCGGCTGTCAGCGGTGACAGGCAAGCAAAACATTGCGCCGCATCGGACACATGCAGCGATGGGTCGACACCCACGCGCTGGTCAAAGACAAAGCAATCGCCATGATAATGCGCGCTGCCACAATCTTCGAAATATTTGAGAATACCGCCGTCCAGTTGAAACACATTGCGAAAGCCCTGAGACTCCATATAGGGGCCGGCCTTCTCGCAGCGAATCCCCCCGGTGCAGAACATCACAATGGTCTCGTCCTTGAGTGCCTCGGGCAATTTGGCAACCGCCGCAGGGAAGTCACGGAAATGATCGACACCAGCTGGCAGCGCATTGTTGAACGTGCCCAGTTTCACCTCGTAATCATTGCGCGTATCGAGCAGCGTGATCTTGCGCCCTTCATCGAGCCAGGCCTTTAATTGCGCAGGGGCAAGCTTGGGCGAGGTGCGCTTGGCCGGGTCAATGCCCGGCACACCGAAGGCGATGATCTCGCGCTTGATGCGCACCAGCATGCGCCGGAAAGGCTGAGTGGCCGTGTAGCTATATTTGGCAGCCAGCGACTCAAGGCCGGGAATGGCGCGCAATCGTGCCATGAGGAACTCGATATCGTCCGCTTCGCCAGCGACAAAAAGATTGATCCCCTCCGTGCTCAGCAAAATTGTGCCGCGCAAGTGTTTTGCGCCGCAGAAAGCGAGCAGCTCCGTGCGCAGCGCCTGCAGCTCTTGCAAGGGCGCGAACCTGTAAGCGGCAATATTGACGATCTGTTTCGCGGAGAGGGATGTTAAATCGGATGTCACAGGAAACATTATAAAGAATCGCATCCTACCGTCAACGAAATGAAGAGCGTTTCGCGGCTAAATTATGATATCAGGGGCAGGTTGAAAAGGACAATAAATGGCGCCACGTGAGGGCAGTCATGATTTGTCTCCGCTTTGGGCTTTACAAGCAAACGTTAGCAATCTTGCAAAGTAGTTATCCGCCATTGTCTATGCCATCCACGACACTGGCCAGATTGTCTGACAACTCAGTTAAAAGACGATGAGATCGAGAGAGGCAAGACAATTGGACCACGCAAGTTCTTTAGTGCTCATCACAACGGCGACTAAGCCACCTGAGGGCGTGTATATGCTGGAGATGAGCAATGTTGCCAAAAGAATGCTGACGGCCAAAGCGGCCGTTTTTTTCTGGGCAGGGTTCGGCATCAAAAAAATTGTCATTGCTGATGCAACAGGCCAGACACTTCTCGATGAGTCAGACGTGCGTCTGCTCCATCAGATGGATGTTGAAGTCGAACAGATTCACTATCTCCAAGACGATGCCTTGATCATCAAAAAAGGGAAGGGATATGGCGAAGGGGCGTTGATCAACTTTGCCATGAAAAATTCGAAATTTTTACAATCAGCCAGTCATTTTTTCAAATGCACGGGCAAGATTTACTGCCGCAATTTCCTGGAGATTTTTAATCTTGTCCAACAAACCAAAGCGCAAAATATTTTTTGGCGTGAAGTTTTTTCACATACAATCGATACAAGATTTTTTTATGTATCAAAAGACTTTGCTCAAAACCATCTCATCCCCGCTTATGATCATGTTGATGACATCCATCATATGACATCTGAAGTTTGTGTCATGAAATTGGCGCAAGAGCGCCTGACACCTGTCACATCTCTTAGGCCAATGCTTGCCGGTTTTTCGGGCAGTTTGAACAAGCCTTATCTTGATGTGAGCATGGGATATTTGGACCAGAATTTGCCTTGTTGGGTCAGTCAATAAAGGAGCTTTTCCGTCCTGCGCGCAGGGATCAGGCCACCTCGTAAAGTGCAAGGGCTGAGATTACGGGGCACATAAATCAAGCTGCATGGCTTTGTTGGTTTACCGCCGTGGATAGCTTCGCTAGACTTGAAATGAACAAAGAGAGAGATGCCATGATTGCCTACACCACTGTTGGAACAAATGATCTGCCTAAAGCCGTCGGCTTTTACAAAAAAACTGCTTGAGGGCATTTTTGGCGCCAAAGTTTTCTTTGAAGGCGAGGGTGGCACCGGCTGGAGCGTGTCGCCCGACAGGCCGATGTTTGCTGTGTTGAAGCCTTTCGACAAGAAGCCGGCGACGGTTGGCAATGGCACGATGATTTCACTGGCCTGCGCAAATCCCGAGCAAGTGCAGGCGCTGCACGCCAAGGCGCTGGCTTTGGGTGGCAAGGATGAAGGTGCACCGGGCGCACGTGGCGGCGGTTTCTATGCCTGCTATTTTCGCGATCTGGATGGCAACAAAATTGGCGGCTTCTGCATGGCGTGATCGCATCAATCACATTTTGTCGTAGTGACGCTGCGTCTTACGCAGCGTCATTTAGATTTGGATAAGAACCTTTCGTCAATGTCATTTCCAGATTTCTCATCATCTGGATATTTGGCACATGGCTTTTTCCTTTTTGCGGAATACGGGCAATAGCGGGTTGGCTTTGGCGCATGATCTGGTGCGCCAGCTGGCCGTGCCGGCTTTTCTTCTTGATGCTCAGGGCAAAGTGGCTCTGTGGAACGAGGCCTGCGAGAAGCTCACAGGCGTCAAAGCCGCCGATGTGCTGGGCACCAAAAACCATTGGCGCGGTTTTTATCCCAAAGAGCGCGCATGTCTTGCCGATGTCATGCTCGAAAGCGGATCGAACGATGCCGCCTATGCCAATCTGAAACTCGATCGCGTGGCGGGGCGGGGGCGTGCTGAGAATTGGTGCGATCTGCCAGCGGGCGGGCGCCACTATCTCATGATCGACGCGGCTCTGGTGCGCGACGAAAAGGGCGCTGTGGCAGGCGTCATCGAAACCCTGCGCGATACAACGGCCGAACAAGAGGCTCTCGCCAAGCTCAATGAAGAGCAGGCTGAGACGCGTCGATTGGCCGAGAGCGAGCAAAAACAGGTTGTGACGGATCTTGCCAAAGGTCTGCGCGCTTTGGCCGAGGGTGATCTGGATTGCCTCATCACGCGGCGCTTTCCGGCGGCTTACGAGGAATTGCGCGCCGATTTTAATGGCGCAGTGCGCCAGCTCGGGAGTGTCATTGCACGCCTGACCGAGAGCAGTCGCTCGGTCGCGGCCAGTGCTGAAGAGATCTCGCAGAATTCAGATGCTTTGGCGCAACGCGCTGAACATCAGGCTGCAATGCTGGAGGAGACCGGTGCGGCGCAGCGCCAGATTGGCACGACGGTGGAAGAGACCCTCAAAATTTCGCACGAGGCATCCAGTGTGATTGCGCGTGCCAAATCCAACGCCTCACATTCGCGCGCTGTTGTTGATCAGACCGTGGCTGCCATGCGCGCCATTGAGGCCTCGTCGTCCAAAATCGGGCAGTTTATCTCGATGATTGATGAGATTGCCTTTCAGACCAATCTGCTCGCGCTTAATGCAGGCGTCGAAGCAGCGCGTGCAGGGGATGCTGGGCGTGGCTTTGCCGTGGTCGCCTTGGAAGTGCGCGCACTGGCTCAGCGCTCGGCGGAAGCCGCCAAAGAGATCAAACAAATGGTGGCCAGTTCCGGCACCGAGGTCGAGCATGGCGTGACCTTGGTGAATGAAACGGGGCGCGGTTTGCACGCGATTTTCGACGATGTTGCGGAAGTGGCTGATCGTTTTGCGGCGATCACGCAAACCGCAGGGGAGCAGACGACGGCTTTGCGCGAAGTCGAAAAGGCTCTGCGCGAACTCGATAGTGTCACACAGCAAAATGCCCAGGTTGCGGATCACAATGCAGGCGCCTGTCAGGAGCTGAATGCGGAAGCGGCTGAGGTCGCCTCGCTGGTGCGCCGTTTTCGTTTGGGTGGGGATGAAGTCGAGGGCCGCCGCGTCGCATGAACCGGGGGACATGAGGCGCTGCCACTAAATGTGTGGTTGAGCGGGCGGCCCATTCATGGTGTTTGCGGAAAAAGGCGCAAATCAAAGGCAAGTCCCTTATGTCATTTCTCACGCTCGTCGCTGTTTGTGCCACCATGCTTGTGACAAATTTCTTGTCCGGGCTGTTTGGTATGGCTGGTGGGGTGATCCTGATTGGCCTGCTGCTGGTGCTTTTGCCCGTGCAGCAGGCCATGGTCTTGCATGGCATTACGCAGCTTGCGTCGAACATCTGGCGCGTTGTGGTGTGGCGCGCTCACATCCGCTGGGATATTGCAGCTGTCTATTCCATCGGCTCTGTGATCGCGCTCGCGCTGTGGTCGCTCACGCGCTATGTGCCCGATAAGGCGCTGTCCTTTATGTTGCTCGGCGTGACGCCGTTCCTCACGATGATCATGCCCAAAGACATGCGCCCCGATGCCGAGAGCCGTCCGCAGGCGGTTGGCTATGGGATAGGGTGCACGGCGCTGATCCTGCTGACAGGTGTCGCCGGTCCGATGCTGGATACCTTTTTTCTGGGCGGCAAATTGGAACGCCGCCAGATCATGGCGACCAAAAGCGTGTGTCAGGTCTTGGGCCACACGGTGAAGCTCGTTTATTTCGCAGGCATCGTCGTCGATCCCGGCACGATTGATTATCTCACCGCCGGTTTGGCCATTGCTATGGCCGCCATCGGCACGGCAGCCGCCAAGCCCGTGGTCGAAATGCTGTCGGACAAGACCTATCGATTTTGGGCCAATCGCATCGTCGTCTCGGTTTCTGCTTATTACACGGTCTATGCGCTTTGGCTTTTTGCGGAGCCCTATGTGATGTGAGGTGGGTGGCATGGCTGACGCCCAGTCTCTTGATCCCCTGATCCTTGACCTTGTCGAACGGCTTGCATGTGAGCTGCGCCCCCTATCTTGAGCTGATCGAGGCTTGGCGCGCCTCCTGTCCCCGCCTGACCGTCTGTGAGGACGCGCTTGAGCTTGGCTTTGTTCAGCACGATGGACGCTCCGTGGCCAGCACAATGGTCATGGCAACCGATGCGGGTCGGGTCTTTTGGCGACCACGGCCGGATTTGAGGGGGTGGGACTGGCCTGTCTGGCCTTTTAGGTCGCTTTTCAGGCAGTTTGTCTCGCCTTTGCCCCCACATCGTGCTAACCGCACGAGACCCTAGAAATTACAGGATCCCGTCGGGGACGAAGTCGAAGCCATGGCTGATATTTTTCGTGAAATTGATGAAGACCTAGCGCGGGACCGCGCCGAGAAGCTGTGGCAGCGTTTCCAGACACCGATCATTGCTTTGGCCATTCTGATCGTCATAGCAGCTGGCGCTTGGCGCACTTATGATCATTACCGCATCAAGGAAGCCGAAGAGGCTGGCGCCCGCTTCCAGGCCGCTGCCCAGCTCTCGCGTGAGGGCAAGCTCAAGGAAGCTGAAAACGCATTGGGTGATATCGCCAAATCTGGCCCCGCAGGCTATGCGCTGCTCGCCAAATTTCGTGCGGCCGCCGATATGGCAATGACTGATGCCGAAGGTGCAGTGAAAATTTACGATATCATCGCTGCCGACACGGGCGCAGAGGCCGGCTTCCGCGAGTTGGCCAAAATCCGCGCTGCTGTGTTGCGTGTTGATCAGGCAGATGCTGGCGAATTGCAGCGCCGTCTTGAGCCCATGGCTCAGGCTGGCCAGACCTATCGCAACACCGCGCGCGAAATGCTTGGTGTCGCTGCGCTCAAGCGCAATGATTTTGATGCAGCCAGCAAATGGCTCGATATGATTGTGACGGATGCCAATGCGCCCGCCGAAATCCGTCAACGCGCCGAAGCCCTGCTTGGCCTTGTCGCAGGCGGCAAGAAGTAAGGTTTCATGCCCTTTACCATCGCCATCATAGGCCGACCCAATGTCGGCAAGTCGACCCTGTTCAACAGGCTTGTCGGCAAAAAACTCGCGCTAGTCGATGACCGGCCGGGTGTGACGCGTGATCGTCGAGAGGGCGAAGGCAAGATCGCTGATCTGCGCTTCACCATCATCGACACCGCCGGTCTTGAGCAAAATGACGAAGGCGTTTTGTCTGAGCGCATGCGCCGCCAGACAGAAGCAGCGATCGAACAAGCTGACATGATTTTCTTTGTCATCGATGCGCGTGTCGGCGTCACGCCCTCTGATCGCCATTTCGCACAGCTCGTGCGTCGCGCCAGCAAGCCCATTCTGCTGCTCGCCAACAAGGCCGAAGGCAAACAGGGCGATGCCGGCTTCTATGAAGCCTTCACGCTGGGCTTTGGAGATCCCATTCAGGTCTCCGCCGAACATGGCCAGGGCTTGAACGAATTATATGACGGCATCCGCGCCGCCATGCCTGCAGATTTGTTGCTGCCCGAAGAAGAGATTGAAGTCGACGAGACCAAAATCTTTGACGACGAAGAAGATGGCACCGAACTCGATGTCACCAAGCCGATGCGCATTGCAGTCGTCGGGCGTCCGAATGCGGGCAAATCGACTTTGCTCAACCGCATTCTGGAAGAAGACCGTCTGCTGACCGGGCCAGAAGCTGGCATCACGCGCGATTCCATTTCCGTGGAGACAGAATGGACGTTGGCGGATGGCACGCATCGCAAGGTCAAGCTGTTCGACACGGCAGGCCTGCGCAAGCGCGGCAATGTTGTCGACAAGCTGGAAAAGCTCGCGGCCGCCGATGCGCTGCGCGCGGTTCGTTTTGCCGAAGTTGTTGTGGTGCTGCTCGATGCCACCATCCCGTTTGAAAAGCAGGATCTCACCATCGTCGATCTCGTCGCGCGCGAAGGCCGCGCTCTCGTCATCGGCTTGAACAAATGGGATCTCGTCAACGATCAGGTGAAGCTGAAAGAATTGCGCGAAGAGGCAGATCGCCTGTTGCCGCAAGTGCGCGGCATGCCGGTCATTCCTGTGTCGGGCCTCACCGGGCAGGGCTTGCAGAAGTTTCTCGAAGCTGTCGTGCGCGTCCATGAAGTCTGGAACCGCCGCATTTCGACAGGCAAGCTCAATCGCTGGTTGGGTGCGGTGATCGAAAAGACACCGCCGCCCGCTGTCTCAGGCTGGCGCATCAAAATTCGCTACATGACGCAGGCGAAAGCCCGCCCACCGCATTTCGTGATTTTCGGAAATCAGCTGGACGAATTGCCCACCAGCTACGAGCGCTTTCTGATCAACGGCATCCGCGAAACCTTCGCGCTCAAAGGCGTGCCGATCCGCATCACCAAACGCATGCCCACCAACCCTTATGAAGGTCGCAAGCGCCGGTAAGGTGTAGGCTTCGTCATTGCGAGGAGCCGAAGGCGACGCGGCAATCCAATTGCGCGCACCTTACTGATAAGCCTCACCCTGGATTGCTTCGCTTCGCCCGTAATAACGAGGGATAAGCTCACTCCGGCGCTTGAAAACTCTGCACGCTGTCGCTCACGAAATCATAGAGCTTGCCCGTCTGCATCCATTGGGGCGTGCACAAGGCAACGAGTTTGGGTGCAAACTCTTCTGGCGTGCGCAAGGTCATTGGATCTTCACCGGGTGCCACAGCCGCGCGCATTTTGGTACGCAAGGGGCCAGGGCTTGCCACCATGACTTTGACGTTCGATGTTGTTGCTGTCTCAGCCGCATATGTGCGGGCTAGCGCATCGAGTGCCGCTTTCGACACAGCATAAGTCGCGCGATAGGGATTGAGATCAGTCTTGTGCCCAGCGCCTGAGGACATAAAGACAGCACGGCCCGCATCAGAGGCACGCAGCAAAATGTCGAGCGAGCGGATCAGGCGGTAATTGGCCGTGACATTCACCGCAATCGCTTCATCCCATTTGGGTGGATCAATATGCGAGACAGGCGTGATCGGCCCAAGAATGCCGGCATTGGCGACCAGAATGTCGAGCTTTTTCCAGCGCTCGTAAATCGCCGCGCCCAATCGGTCGAGCGCGTCATAATCTTTCAGGTCGCAGGGCACGAGTGTGGCCTCTGCACCGAGCTTGCGGATTTCATCATCTAGCTCTTCCAGCGCGCCTTGCGTGCGCGCCAGCGCAATGACATGCGCACCTTGACGCGCAAGTTCCAGCGCAGCCGCGCGACCAATGCCACGCGAGGCGCCCGTCACCAGCGCAATGCGACCTTCAAGAATGCCCGACATGGTTCAGCCTGTTTCGGCGAGCAGCGAGAGCTGCTGGCGTGGAGTCTCGCCGCGCACATCGGTGAGACTGGTCGGATAATCGCCTGTGAAGCAATGATCGGTAAATTGCGGACGCAGCGGATCGCGCTTCTCATAGCCCATGGCGCGATAAATACCATCAACCGAAATGAAGGCGAGGGAATCGCAACCCATATATTCGCGCATCTGTTCGAGCGTGTGGGTGGCAGCCAACAGCTTGTCGCGCTCGGGCGTATCAATGCCGTAATAATCGGGATGCGTGATCGGGGGCGATGAAATACGGAAATGCACTTCCTTCGCACCAGCCTCGCGCATCATGCGCACGATCTTCACCGATGTCGTGCCGCGCACCACCGAGTCATCGATCAGCACAACGCGCTTGCCCTCGATCACAGAGCGATTGGCCGAATGTTTCATGCGCACGCCCAGCTCACGGATCGATTGCGTGGGCTGAATGAAGGTGCGGCCGACATAATGATTGCGGATGATGCCAAGCTCGAAGGGAATGCCAGAGGTCTGCGCATAGCCAATGGCGGCCGGCACGCCGGAATCTGGCACCGGGACAATCACGTCGGCATCGACATGGGATTCACGTGCCAATTCCGCGCCCATCTTCTTGCGCACGTCATAGACGTGACGCCCATGCACGTAAGAGTCAGGCCGCGCGAAATAAATATATTCGAAGATGCAAGGGCGCATCGGCACAGGCGGGAAGGGCTTGTGGCTCTCCACACCGCTCTCCGAAATCACCACCACTTCGCCATTCTCGATATCACGCACGAAGCGTGCACCAATAATATCAAGGGCGCAGGTCTCGGACGCAAGAATGTGGCAGCCATCCAGCTCGCCCAAAACCAGCGGACGAATGCCCAACGGATCACGTGCGCCGATCAGTTTTTTGTTGGACAGGCCAACCAGCGAATAAGCGCCTTCGATCTGGCGTAGCGCTTCAATGAAACGGTCCAGAATCTTGGTTTTGCGCGAACGCGCCACCAGATGCAGCACGACTTCCGTGTCCGATGTCGACTGATAAATCGCGCCTTCCTTGATGAGGTCGCGGCGCAACGTCAGGCCGTTGGTGAGATTGCCGTTGTGAGCAACAGCAAAACCGCCTGAATCGAGTTCAGCAAACAGCGGCTGCACATTGCGCAGAATGGTTTCGCCGGTGGTCGAATAGCGCACATGGCCGATGGCCGCAGAGCCCGGCAGACGTTCGATCAGATTGCGATTGGAGAAATGGTCGCCCACGAGGCCGAGGCGGCGTTCAGATGAAAAGCGCTTTCCATCGAATGCCACAATGCCGGCAGCTTCTTGTCCGCGATGCTGTAGCGCGTGCAGGCCGAGCGCCGTAATGGCGGCTGCATCAGGATGGCCGAAAATGCCGAAGACACCACATTCTTCGCGCAGACGGTCACCGTCGAGATCGAAATCTTCAGAAGCAGGTGCGCTCGCCATAGAAGTCTCCATCGGACCGTCGGGCCATTTTCAGGCCTGCCGCTTTGCGACAGACCTTGCATAAATCCTGGCGCCGCACTTGTCACATGCGAAAATGCGCATGGGCATGCTCTGCGCTGTTTTAAGTGCGCCGACCCGATGGCGGCGGGCTGGGCGGGACATTTTCATCCGGCACTGGCTCGTCACCCTTCGGGCGGCGGAAACTTTTCATCATTCCTTCCGGATCATCGGGCAGCATGGCCAGAAGGCCTTCTCCGGTCACGGCGAGAATGGGGGCTGTGCGCGAGGTCTTGACCTAGTCAGGCTGGTTCTTGGGCGGCACGAGCCACGAGTAAAAATAGAAAGCGACAACACACAGCAACATGCCGCGCGCCGCACCAAACACAAATCCAAGCGAACGGTCGAGCGCACCAATGCGCGAGTCGAGAATGACGTCCGACAATTTGACCGTGATCAGCGAGACAAGGATCAGCGTGCCAAAGAAAATCGCGGCCACCGCTGCAGCCAGCGCAATCTGTTCTTTGCCGATATAGTTTTTCATTGTCGGCAACAGCAGCGGATGAAACTGATAGGCCGCAAAAGCGGCAGCCGCCCAAGATGCAATGGCCAACACTTCGCGCGTAAACCCGCGCAACATGGAAAGCAGCGCCGAGATCAGGACGATGATGATCAGTCCAAGATCGAGATAAGAGGGCATGTTTACAAAAACCTTGGCCGAGCGTGGCACGATTCGACATGGGCGGGATCGCTCCCGCGTGCGCCCTCTATAGCCCAATGACTTCTGTCACGTCACCCCCGTTCACGGCGGTGCGCACAACTCACGCTGGTACAGCTTTAGGTCGCGGGCGCTCATGTGTCGGCTGAGGGCTCGACTGCGTGCTGCCAGCTGCAATATCGGCGACCAGCCCCGAAATGTCGCTGCATGCACGGGCGGGGATGGCCATTGTCTCGCCATCGCGTGCGGGGGCAGGAGCCAC
The DNA here is from genome assembly GCA_903851305.1 of uncultured Hyphomicrobiales bacterium. Lineage (GTDB taxonomy): Bacteria > Pseudomonadota > Alphaproteobacteria > Rhizobiales > Beijerinckiaceae > Terripilifer. The sequence goes on from CAINNX010000182.1 coordinate 16,990, forward strand.
CGCACTGGCAAAGCCAAGCTTGGCCGCTTCCTTCAGCCGCAATCCGGCATGGACCACGGGGCGGATAGCGCCCGAGAGGCCTATTTCACCGAAAAATACCGTATCAGGCGGCAGGCGTGACCCGGTCAGTGAGGAGACCAAAGCGGCGGCGGCGGCAAGATCAGCCGCCGGTTCGTTGATCTTCAAGCCGCCCGCCACATTGAGATAGACGTCATGCTGGGAGAGGCGCACGCCTGCATGAGCTTCCAGCACGGCAATGACCATGGACAGGCGGGCACTGTCCCAGCCCACCACCGCGCGCCGTGGCGTGCCTAGCGAGGAGGGCGCGACCAGCGCCTGAATTTCGACCAGGACGGGCCGTGTGCCCTCCATGCCGGCAAAGACGGCAGCGCCCGGCGCTGAGGCGTCGCGTCCCGCCAGAAACAAAGCGGAGGGGTTTGAGACTTCCGACAGGCCAAGTCCGGTCATTTCAAACACACCGATCTCATCGGTTGGCCCGAAGCGGTTTTTGACCGAGCGCAGGATGCGGAAATGGTGCCCGCCATCGCCCTCGAACGAGACCACCGCATCGACCATATGTTCGACCACGCGCGGGCCCGCAATCTGTCCGTCCTTGGTGACATGGCCAACCAGAATGACGGTCGCACCTGAGGTTTTGGCATAGCGGATGAGGGCTTGGGCGGCGCCACGCACTTGCGTTACCGTGCCCGGTGTCGCCTCGACTTTTTCGGTCCACATGGTCTGGATGGAATCGATAATCACCAGCGAGGGCCGTGTGCCTTGCGACAGGGTGGCGATAATATCTTCAACGCTGGTCTCGGCTGCCAGCTCGACGGGCGACTTGGCCAGTCCCAGACGTTCTGCCCGCAGCCGCACCTGCGCCACCGCCTCTTCGCCTGAAATATAGACGACCCTGTGCCCCTTGTTGGCCAAAGTCGCGCAGCACTGGATCAGTAGCGTCGATTTGCCGATGCCGGGCTCGCCCCCCAGCAGCAGCACAGAGCCCGGCACAAAGCCACCGCCCGTGACCCGGTCCAGCTCGCCAATGCCGGTCACAATGCGCGGCGCTGGCCGGTTCTCGCCATCGAGCCCCTCCAGCGCAAAGACACGCCCCTTGCGCGCGCCGATGGCCTGCTGGGCACCAATGCCGGAGCTACCGGTCTCCTCGATGATGGAATTCCACTCGCCACAGGACTCACAGCGCCCGATCCACCGCTGGCTCACCGCCCCACAGTTCTGGCAAACAAATTGGGACCGGACCTTGGCCATCGGGCAGCGCCTCTCATCTCGATTCAGGATGAGAACAATACCAGAACAAACGGGGTTTGGCTAGAGGATTTTGGGTTTCCCCTCTCCCGTTTCACGGGATAGGGAGGCTACCCCACATACCGCCGATGATAGCGCGCACCCAGCCGCGTCAAAATCTCATAGCCAATCGTGGCCGAGCGCAGGCCCAGATCATCGACCGTGATCTCGGCGCACAGCAATTGCGCGCTGGCGCCCTTGAGCGCGGCTTCGGGCACATCCGTGACATCGATCACGGTGAGGTCCATCGACACGCGCCCGGCAAAGGGGCAGCGCACACCCGCCACCATGGCTTCACCGCCCGGGCGGATGTCGGTGCTCATGGCCGCGCGTGGCAGACCATCCGCATAGCCAATGCCAATGGTGGCCAGTCGCGTGCGGCGCTTGGCGGTCCATTGCGCATTATAACCAACCTTGTCGCCACCCTCGATGGTGCGCACCTGCAAGATCGGCGCGTCCAAATGCACCACGGCGCGCATGGGGTTTGCCGCATCTGGTGTCGGGTTGCCGCCATACAGCGCATAGCCCGGGCGCACGAGATCGCCGTAGGGTTTTTGTGGCAGAAACAGCGCCGATGAATTGGCCAAGGATGTGCGCGCATGTGGAGCGAGATGCCGGATCGCACCAAAGCGCGCGATCTGAATATCGTTTGTGGAATCCCCACCATCCTCTGACGAGACGAAATGCGTCATGAGCAAATCAACAGCAATGTCTTTTGACATAGCCGTCGCCACATCTTGTGGCACAAGGCCCAGACGGTTCATGCCTGTGTCGACATGCAAAGCACAAGCCCGCATGCCCGGCACATTCTGCCAGGCTGCAAGATTTTCCATCGAGCCCAGCACAGGCCGTAAATTGTTGTCGATCAAAGTTGTGATGGCTTCTTCACGCAAACCATTGAGCACATAAATCGTGGCTTGCGGCGCACAGGCACGCACGCGCACACCTTCGCTCGCATGGGCCACAAAAAATGTTTTGCAGCCAGCTTTGAGCAGAGTTGGCACGGCCGCTTCAATGCCAATGCCATATGCATCGGCTTTCACGACAGCACCGCATTCGGCAGGCGCGACGCGCGCCGCCAACAGCTGCCAATTGGCCGCCAAAGCGCCCAGATCAATGGTCAGTGTGGCTTGCGCCCATTCACTTGGCGGGCTCGACAGAGACGTCACGTCGTTCACATCTGTTCCGGCAGATGATCGTCTTTGGCAAGATTGCCAAAGCGCGTCATTTCCGCTTCGAAGGACAATTCCACCGTGCCTGTGGGGCCGTGACGCTGCTTGCCAATGATGACTTCAGCGCGGCCATGCACGCGGTCCATTTCGCTTTGCCACGTCATATGTTCTGGCGATCCGGGGGCCGGCTGTTTGGCATTGAGGTAATATTCCTCGCGATACACAAAGGCTACGACGTCGGCGTCCTGTTCGATCGAGCCCGATTCACGCAAGTCCGACAATTGCGGGCGCTTGTCGTCACGGTTTTCCACCTGACGCGACAATTGTGACAGCGCCATGATCGGAACGTTCAATTCTTTGGCGAGCGCTTTCAGACCGGTGGTGATTTCGGTCAATTCCTGCACGCGGTTTTCGCCCTTGCTCTTCGAGCCGGTGAGCAATTGCAAATAGTCGACCACCAGAACATCAAGCCCGCGCTGGCGCTTCAGACGACGTGCGCGTGCCGCAAGCTGGGCAATGGAAATGCCGCCCGTCTGATCGATGTAGAAGGGGATCTGCTGCATCTGCTTGGCAGCTTCCGCCATGCGATGAAATTCCTGCTCGGTTAGATCACCACGGCGGATCTTGTAGCCGGGCACGCCTGATTGTTCGGCGATGATACGCGTGGCGAGCTGTTCAGCGGCCATTTCGAGCGAGAAGAAGCCGACAATGCCGCCATTGACCGTCTCATGCGTGCCGTCGGATTTCATCCGCGATTCATAGGCCTTGGCAATATTGAACGCGATATTGGTGGCCAGCGCCGTTTTGCCCATGCCCGGGCGCCCGGCGATGATGATCAAGTCGGAGCGCTGCAGACCGCCCATCTTCCGGTCAAGATCGACAAGGCCCGTCGACGTGCCAGCCAGTTTGCCGTCGCGCTCATAGGCGTTGGCCGCCATTTCCACCGCCGACTTCAGCGCGGAATGGAACGACTGGAACCCGCCATCATAGCGGCCCTGTTCGGCGATTTCATAAAGTCGGCGCTCGGCCTCTTCGATTTGCGTGCGTGGTGCCGTATCGACATCAGCATCATAGGCCGTGTTGACGATTTCTTCGCCGATGTTGATCAGGTGGCGGCGCACCGCCAGATCATAGATGGTGCGACCATAATCATAGGCATTGATGACGCTGGTGGCTTCCGCCGCCAGACGCGCCAGATATTGCGGCACGGTGATGCCACCCAGATCATGATCACCCAAAAAGGTTTTCAGCGTCACGGGTGTGGCAATCTTGCCCGCTTTGATCAGCTGCGAGGTGACTTCAAAAACGCGTCGATGCAATTCTTCGGAAAAATGATCGGGCGTCAAAAAATCCGAGATGCGATCATAGGCCTCGTTATTGACGAGGATGGCGCCCAGCAACGCCTGCTCAGCCTCGATATTGTGAGGCGGCGTACGATAGGCCGGGCCAGAGCTTTCCGCCGGCACGACATTGAAGCGACCGGTGTATTGTTCGACGGCGGACATTGCGTCTCAGTCTTCCAGAGTGCGGATACGCGGTGTTTGAATCTGCGGCAGAAGATACGCCCGCAGCAGGGCGTTTGTCATGGCACTGTTGGACGCCAACCGCGAGGGCTGTTGCGACACAGATGCGAATAAGAGCGCCGTCATTCCCGTTACGCACAGGCTCACACAAAGCGCAAAAGTTGGCCTTGACTCTTTTCTGTCGCAGCTTAGCAGTAAATACCCCGCAAATCAAAAAAGCCCGTGACTTGCGCCACGGGCTTTTCTCAAAGTTTTGGATCAGGCGATTAGCGGTCGCCGAGGCTGCCGCCGGTTTCAGCCAGAGCGGCGCCGATTTCCAGACCCAGATCATCCATCGAGGTTTCCTCGCGGGTGGTGATCTCTTCGCCCTTGGCCTGACGCTCGGATTCTTCCATCGAACGGGCAACGTTGACCGTCACCTTGGCGCTGACTTCCGCATGCATCTGGACGGGCACAATGTGCAGGCCCAAATTCTTGATCGGGGTCGAGAGCACAACCTGGTTGCGGCCAACCGAAATGCCGCCAGCTGTGATGGCATCAGCAATATCGCGTGTTGCGACCGAGCCGTAGAGCTGGCCGGTTTCACCAGCCTGGCGGATGATCACGAAGGACTTGCCATCGAGCTTGTCAGCCACGGCCTGAGCTTCGTTTTTCAATTCGAGGTTGCGGGCTTCGAGCTGGGCGCGCTGGCCTTCGAAATGCTTCTTATTGGCTTCCGATGCGCGCAGAGCCTTGCCGCGCGGCAGCAGGAAGTTGCGGGCAAAACCGTCCTTCACGCGGACGACGTCGCCCATCTGGCCGAGCTTGGCGATACGTTCGAGAAGAATGACATGCATGGGGTGTACTCCTTTAAGTCTAAAAATCAGGCGGTGGCGGGCGGGGATGCCCGATGCCGGGTGAGGGGAACGAGGCTATCGAACATGCCGATCGCCGCGGCGATGAGGAGGGGCCAAGCCGTCATGGCAATGAGGGGATAGAGGCCAAAGAGAAGCGCTGCGCGCACCGGATTGCCGCGCAAAAAACCATGCACCACGGCCAGACCGTGCAGCGCATAGGCGGTAAAGAATGAAGCCGCGAGCGTTGAAGCAATGGCGCGCGGCATTTCACCCAAAGCGCAGGCAGCAATGGCTGCAAACAAAACCCAGAGCCCATCGCGCGGCAGACGCAGCTCGAAGGGAATGTCACTCTCTTCTGGCGCCATGACGCCTGAGATGCGCGCAATTTTGGCGGCCAACCAAAGATTGAACGCCATCATCAAAGTGCTGGAGGCGGCAAACATGGCTGGAAAAGCCAGCACAGCCATGCGCGCAAATTCACGGGCCGACATGGAATAGGGAATATTCGCTTCGCCTTTGAAGAAGGCGCGAATGGCAGGCGCCAATTGGCTGGCTGTGTCGTCAATATCCATGCCGCGCATCACCATGACGGTGAAGGGCACCAGTGCGATCATGGCCGAGAGCACAGCGACCCATCCGAGCATTTGCCCTTTGGAATAAAGCGGGATCGAGATGGTCTCTTCGCTGCCCTCAAGTATCACATCGCAACGGCGTGCAGCGAGATAGGCCAAGAGGGCTGCGGGCATAGAGAGCGTCAGCACGAAGAA
>CAINNX010000183.1 GCA_903851305.1 uncultured Hyphomicrobiales bacterium
CCGAGGACGGCCCCTTCGCCTTCGCCGGCATGTTCGCGCCGCAGACGACCTTCGGGCCGCACGTCGTCGTGCTGCCCGGCGGCGCGGGCTTCGCGCTCTAGCGCAAGCGGAAGTCGATGGCCAGACGGCCGCGACGTTGTTCCAGCACTGTGTCGAGCGAGGCTGAATAACGGTCACGATCGAAGGGATGGAGAATATCAAGCCAGGCAGAGGCAGGGCCCTCGAGTGCGCCGCGCTTCAGGCCCAGATGCTGTTCAGCCTCGGGGCTCACATAAATATCGTCGGCGGCAACATCCCAATCGAAGATCACATCGCCTGCACCAGTCAGTGCCAGCGCGCGACGCTCGGAATCCGACACGCTGCCATGTGCAATGCCGCCCGCAAAAGCGTTTTGCATCACGGTGAACCCGATCAGCATGACAATCAGCACAAGCCCGCCAATCAAAGCAGGCGAGACCAGATCATTGGTGAGCTGGCCCGTGACAGTAAAGCCAGCGGCGGCGACCCAAGCGAGCAGCAAGAGCCATGTCGGGATCAGCATCACCGCGCGGTCATAGCCATGCGTCGAGAGATACAGAACCAGAATGAAGCCCACGCCTGCAATGGTGGCTAGTGAAATGCGCGCCACGCCGGCTGCGACCGGCGCGTCAAAAATCGCCAGACCAATCAGGCCAGCCAGAAACAACAGCCAGATGGTGGCCACATGCGAGGCACGCACATGCCAGCGGCTGAGATTGAGATAGGCAAACAGAAACACGAGGAGCGTTGCCGCCAGAATGGTTTCAGCACCCGCGCGCCAGATGCGATCAGCTTCATTGCCCAGATCAAAAATCTTGCCCCAGAATCCGAAGTCGATGCAGACATAGGCGAGCACGGCCCAAGCGAGCGCTGCAGCAGCCGGAAAAATCAGCGCGCCTTTGACCACAAAGACAATGGTCAGAAATAGCGCAAGCAAACCAGAAATGCCGATGATCAGGCCCTTGTAGAGCGTCAGGCTTGTTACTTTGTCTTTGTAGGCATCAGGCTCCCACAGATAGATCTGCGGTAGATTGGGTGTGCGCAATTCAGCGACATAAGTGACGGTTGTGCCGGGATCGAGGGTCAGCCGGAACACATCGGCGTCTGTCGATTCATCACGTTCCGGTGGAAAGCCTTGGCTGGCCGTAATGGCCGAGACGCGCGAAGCGCCAAGATCAGGCCAGATCACGCCGGAGCCAACAAGACGGAAATGTGGCGCGACAATCAGACGTTCGATCTGTTCATCAGTATCATTGGTGAGTGCAAAGGCGATCCAATAGGGCTGTGTGCCAGCCTTGGCAGCGTTCACTTCAATCCGGCGCACGATGCCATCGGCTCCAGCGGCGGTCGACACCTGAATGCGATCGCCCTGCGTCGAGACATTTTCCACCGCCTGCGTCAGGTCGATGGCGCGCGCCGACAGGGGCACGCGCACGGATTCAATCGCGCGGGCTGGTGACAGCCCGCTGGCCATGAACGTGACGAGAAGAAGCAGGGAAAGAAGCCGACGCACGATACTCACTTCTCACGCGGACACGGATGCCCAACCACAATACAGATCAATCGGATGCAAGGCTTTGTGGCTTGATCCTGTCGCCAGATCCTGTCACCAGATCCTGTCGGAAGTGTGATTGGTAAAGCTTGGGGGCGTTCTCGGCAAGGCAAAGGGGCTCTGGCCCCACAGGTCAGATGCCGCTCAAAGTGGGGCGGGCTTATTACGCGAGGGGGCGGGTGCGGGGTCCGAATCGAGCCTGGCGTAGAGTATGTGATCTTGCCATATCCCATTGATTCTCAAGTAGGATCTGGCCATACCCTCGCGCCGGAATCCAGCACTTTCGAGCAGCCGGATGGAGCGCATATTGGTCGGCAGGCAGGCCGCCTCGATCCGGTGCAGGCGCAGATTGGCAAAGGCATAGACGGTGGCCAGCCGGACCGCCTTGCCCATAAGCCCGCGCCCTGCATGGGGCTCGCCCATCCAATAGCCGAGGGTCGCCGTCTGGGAGACGCCGCGGCGCACCTGGCCGAAGGTCAGGCCGCCGAGCAGGGCGCCGTCCGCCTCACGGAACATCAACAGCGGATAGGCTTCATCGCGGGTGATCTCATCTTCGTTTTGCCGCACGCGCCGCCGAAAGGCTGCGCGGGTCAGATCATCTGCGCCCCAGGTCGGCTCCCAGGGGGTCAGGAAATCGCGGCTTTTGTCACGCAGCGCCGCCCAAGCATCGAAGTCGCGTGCCTCGAAGGGGCGCAGCAACAGGCCATCGCCACGAATGACGTGCAGCTTCTCGCTTGGGAACCCCAGTCGGAAAAGAGCCATGCCGTTTACACGTCCCCTCAGGCGAGAAATTCAGCGATCCGCGCCTGTGTCATGATGTTCTTGGTGTCGCCGATGGCCGCCAATGTGGGTGCCGTGGACAGCGCCCGTTCACCCGCATGGCGGACCTCCGCCAACGTCAGGGCATCAATCCTGCCGATGATTTCTTCGCGCGGCAAGACGCGGCCGAAAAACAGATGTTGGCGAGCGATCTGCTCAGCGCGTGCAGCAGAGGATTCGAGTGCGGCGAGCCACGCCACTTTCATCTGCGCTTTGGCGCGGTGCATTTCCTCTTGCGTCAAATAATCCACCGCCTCGCGCATGCAGGTGAGCGCCACGGGCATCAGTTCCGCGACATCCTTGTGCGCGGTTGCAGCATAAAAACCGAACACGCCCGTGTCAGCATAGGGCCAGTGGAATGTGTAGATCGTGTAAGCCAGACCACGCTCTTCACGCACGCGCTGGAACAGGCGCGAGGACATGCCACCACCCACGGCATTGGAAAACACATGCAGCGCAAATTCATGGTCGTCGTGAAACGACGAGCCTTCAAAGCCCACAATGATATGCGTCTGTTCAAGCTTGCGCTTGAGCAATTTGGTCCCGCCCACATAGTGAGCGGGTTCCATCTGCGCGGCGGATTGTGGCGCTAAAGCGCCAAAGCGAAGTTTGGCTTCAGCCACAATGCTCGCATGATCAACTGCGCCTGCAGCAGCAATGATGGTGGAAGGTGCTGCATAATGGCGCGCGAGATAGGCCTCAATCGCGTTGCGATCAAAAGAAGAGACGCGCTCGGGCGTGCCCAAAATACTGCGCCCCAAAGCCTGCTTGGGGAAAGCCGCTTCGGTGAACAGATCAAAGACCAGATCGTCAGGCGTATCTTCAGCTGCCGCGATTTCAGAAATGATGACACTTTTCTCGCGTTCCAGCTCCTGCGCATCGAACAGGCTTTGGGTGAGAATGTCACCGAAAATATCCAGCGCCAGACCTGTGTCGGATGCCAGCACGCGCGCGTAATAAGAGGTCGTCTCGCCCGTGGTGGCAGCGTTGAGGTCGCCACCTGCAGCTTCAATTTCTTCGGCAATGGCTTTGGCCGTGCGCCGCTTGGTGCCTTTGAACGCCATATGTTCGAGCAGATGCGACAGCCCGTGTTCGGCCGCACTCTCATGGCGCGATCCCGCACCGATCCACACACCGATCGAGGCCGTCTCGAGATTGGGCATGGCATCTGTGACGATGCGCAGTCCCGAGGGGAGGGTCGTGACTTCGACGCTCATGTCTAGCGCGCCGCGCGGGCGCGCTCGCGGACAAAAGCTTCGACCTTGGCCTGATCATTGGCCAGAACCGTGAACTTTTCCGGCTTGTCCATAATGGGTGCCAAATGCGGCGGCAGATCCGCCTTGCGGCCTGTGGCCTTTTCAACAGCCGCACCGAATTTCGCCGGATGGGCTGTTGCCAGCGCCACCATGGGTGTGGAGGGATCATGCGCCAGCGCTTTGCGCGCGGCATGCACGCCAACGGCGGTGTGCGGGTCGATCAGCATGCCGCTTTCTTTCAGAACGCGCGCCATTTCCTTCATCGTGCCGGTTTCACCCGTGCGATAGGCATCGAATTCTTCCGTGATGTTTTTCAACATGTCGGCGGGCATTTCAAAACGGCCCGATTGCGACAGGCTCGCCATCAGCGCGCGGATCTTGGCGCCGTCACGTCCGCATGCATCAAACATCAGGCGTTCGAAATTGGACGAAACCTGAATATCCATGGAGGGCGATTGCGTGGCATGCACGCCGCGCACTTCATAAACACCTTCCGACAAAGTGCGCGCCAGAATGTCGTTCTCATTGGTGGCCACCACGAGGCGATTGACGGGCAGGCCCATGCGCTTGGATACATAGCCCGCCAGAATGTCACCGAAATTGCCGGTTGGCACAGTGAAGGACACGGGACGATGCGGCGCGCCCAGCGCCACGGCGCTGGTGAAGAAATAAACGATCTGTGCGACAACACGCGCCCAGTTGATCGAGTTCACACCTGACAGGCCCATGCCATCTCGGAAAGCATGATTGTTGAACAGGCCTTTGAGAATGCTCTGGCAATCGTCAAAGGTGCCTTCGAGCGCGATGGTGTGAATATTGTCTGCATCGACGGTCGTCATCTGGCGGCGCTGCACATCCGACACGCGATTGTGCGGATACATGATGAACACATCGACTTGGCTCAAGCCGCGGAAGGCTTCGATCGCTGCCGCACCTGTATCGCCCGAGGTGGCGCCGATGATTGTGGCGCGGCGGTTTTGTGCTTTCAGCACATGGTCCATCATACGACCGAGCAATTGCATCGCCACATCTTTGAAGGCGAGCGTGGGCCCATGGAACAATTCGAGGATGAAGAGATTGTCACCAATCTGGGTCAGCGGCGTGACAGCTGCGTGGCGGAATGTGCCATAGGCCTCATGCACCATGCGGGTGAAATCATGCGCGCCAATTTCTTGGCCCGTGAAAGGTCCGATGACACTCTCGGCCACTTCCGCATAGGGCAGGCCAGCAAAATTGGCGATCTCAGCCTTGGAGAGCTGCGGATAGGATTGCGGCAGATACAGACCGCCATCGCGCGCCAAGCCCGCCAACAGAGCTTCCGTGAAAGAGAGAACCGGCGCTTCGCCGCGGGTCGAAAGGTAATTCAAGGTCGCGTTTCCGATGTTGTCATCCTAGCCGTCATTGCGAGGAGCAAAGTGACGAAGCAATCCAGAGGCAACACGTGAGGCCTCTGGATTGCTTCGCTACGCTCGCAATGACGGCGTTTCCCTAGCATAGAAAGCCTGCGGGCATAACCCACTCAAGCCCGTCGGCGGTTCCGCCAGAACACAAACCCCACCAGTCCGACCAGCGTCACCGCCAGCCCATACCAGGTGAGCGCATAGGACAGGTGGTCATTGGTGATTTTGACAACGGTCACGCCTGCGCGCGGCCAGCCGCCGGGCACTGGCGTAGCATCCGCATCCAGCGAGAAGGGGGCCACGCGGGGCAGGTTCAGTGAGGCGGCCATGGCGTCAGGGTCGCGCGTATACCAGAGGCCCTTCTCAGGCGTGTCGGCGGGCGTGAAGCCATTGCGGGCCTCAGGCGCCCGCATGAGGCCAGACAGTGTCACGGGGCCTTGGACCTGGCCCTGCGGGCGGCTCTGGGGCTCTTTGAAAGCTTCGGGCACGAAGCCGCGTGCAATGAGCACATGGGCACCTGTGGGCAGGCGCAGCGGTGTCATCACGACATAGCCCGGCGTCGACAGGCCCTCATTGGGGCCGGAGGCGCGAAAGATCAGCGTTTCCTTGTCATGCTCGAAAACACCCGTCACCGAGACATGGCGATATTCATAATCGTCGGGCTTCAGGCTTGGCCATTCGCTTTCGCTTGGCAGAGCTTGCGGGGCCGCATGCGCACGCGCCTCGATCTTGGCGATCAGATCTTCCTTCCAAGCAAGGCGGCGCATTTGCCAATTGCCCAGGGATACCAGCAGCACAAAAGCGGCGAGCGCCAGAACACCCGCGACAAGCCATCGCCATTGACCCATGCGTGCGATCATTTTTCGAGGCGACCCTGTTCAGCCTTGTTGCGATATTGCAATGCGACCAGCAGGCCTTTCAGCGGCCGCAAAAGTCCGAGCACAACGACCAGCACCATCGGCAAGAAGATTGCCATATGCACCCACATCGGCGGCTCATATTCAATTTCGACATAGAGGGCTGTCCCCAACACGATGAAGCCAGCGAACAGAATGACAAAAACTGCAGGGCCATCGCCTGCATCGGCGAAATCGAAATCCAGACCGCAGGCATCGCATTTGGGCGCGATATTGATGAAGCTTGTAAACAAATGCCCTTGTCCACAGCGCGGGCACAGGCCTTTTAATCCGGTGTCATAGGCTGATTGCGGTGGATAGAGATCGCGGTCTGACATGGTGTCTCCCCTGAAACAGAAAAGGGGCGGCGCATGGTCACCATGGCCGCCCCTCAAAACGTCCAGTCCGCGGCTTAGTGGCCGCCGCCGTAAGCTCCGTGGCTCGCCCAGACATAAATGGCGGCAAATAGGAACAGCCAGACCACGTCCACGAAGTGCCAGTACCAAGCGGCAAATTCAAAGCCGAGATGCTGCTTGGCGTTGAAGTGACCGGACAAGGTGCGCATCAGGCAGACCAGCAGGAAAATCGTGCCGATGAGAACATGTGCGCCATGGAAGCCTGTGGCCATGAAGAAGGTCGCGCCGTAGATCGAGCCTTTGAAGCCGAAGGCGGCGTGCGAATATTCGAAAGCCTGAACGAAGGTGAAGAGTGCGCCCAGCAGAACGGTGAGCAGCAGGCCCTTCTTCACGCCTTCACGATCATTGTGCAGCATTGCATGATGCGCCCAAGTGACAGTGGTGCCCGAGGTCAGCAGGATGAGCGTGTTGAGCAGTGGCAGGTGCCAGGGATCGAACACCTCCGTGCCGGTCGGGGGCCAATGGCCACCGGTGAATTCCACGCGGGCATATTGATGCGCTTCACCAGCAAAGAGACTGGCATCGAAGAAGGCCCAGAACCAAGCCACGAAGAACATCACTTCAGATGCGATGAACAGGATCATGCCGTAGCGATGATGCATCTGCACCACGCGGGTGTGGTGGCCCTCATGTTCGGCTTCCTTGATCACGTCGCCCCACCAGGCAGCCATGACATAGAGCACGCCCAGAAGACCTGCGCCGAACACGTAAGAGCCGGCCTTCAAGCCGAGGAAGGACAGACCCTTCATCCACATGACGGCGCCAACGGCCATCACGAAGACGGACAACGAGCCGACCAGCGGCCATGGGCTCGGGTCAACGAGGTGGTAGTCGTGGTTGGGTTTGCTATGGGCGTCGGCCATGACAGCTTCCTTTGACGTCTTCGAATACCTGGCCTTGCAGCCAATTCACGTTTGTCTTGCGGGCGATGCCCCCAAAACCACTCATTTCGCAACCGCTTTGCCCTGTTCGTGGGACAGGGTCAAGGCAGCCACTCGCTCAAAGAGCCGGTTTGGCGCGCGAGGCGGTAACCGGCGTCTTGGACGCGTAGAACGTATAGGACAGGGTGACCTGATCCTGTTGCTTCATGATCTCGTCTTTCTCAAGCGCCGGATCGAGGAAGAAGACGACGGGCATGTCCATCGTCTCGCCTGGGCCCAGTTTTTGCTCCGAGAAGCAGAAGCAGGAAATCTTGTTGAAGAACATGCCCGAGCGCTCAGGCGCGACATTGTAAGCCGCCAGACCGATGGTCTCGTGGCTGGATTTGTTCTTCACCCTGTAGAAAACGGTCGCCGTTTCGCCGGTGCGCAATTTAATGCTGGGCACTTCCGGCTCGAAGGTCCACGGCAGGTCGGATGCCACATTGGCATCAAACCGCACCGTCATGACTTTGTCGCCGCGTGTTTGAGACTGTTGGGATGCAATCTGCGGCACACCGCCATAGCCCGTCATCCGGCAAAACATTTCATAGAGCGGCACGGAGGCATAAGACAGACCGACCATGCCAGCCACAACGCCCACGACGATCACCGCAACGCGGCCATTGCGGCGCTGCAGTTGAGGATCATCTTGGCGAGGTGCGCTCATAAGTGTTCAGCTCTCACATGGGCCGTTGTAAAACGGCGCCGCCCAGGCGCACGACTGTGATGCCGAAAAACAGCACGCACAAAGCAGCCAAGCACAGGCCAAGCGCAATATTGCGGGCGCGGCGCGCCTTGGCTTGTTCGGGTGTCAGCTTCACACCATCATTGTTTTGTTCGGTCATCGTATTCATGTCCTTCAGCCCATCACGCGCAGGATCGTTCCAATCGTATTTTCGATGACGATCACACCGAACAGAAGGAAGAGATAAAGGATCGAAAAGCCAAACAGCTTCTTGCAATCACGATCAGCAGCCTGCGCATTGGGTGCACGCCAGACTGTGATGGCGAGCTTTAGCATGAAGGCACCCGCGAGCGCTGCAATCACGCCGTAAGCGACAGAGGCCTGACCCAGCAGAGCGGGCGCAACGCCCAGTGGTGCCATCAGGCAGGTGTAGAGCAGCATTTCAAGACGCGTGCGCTTTTCGCCCTTGGCGTTGGGCATCATCGGCACGCCCGCGCGGCCATATTCATCGGCCTTGGCAATGGCGAGCGCCCAGAAATGCGGCGGCGTCCAGATGAAGATGATCGCAAACAGCACAAGGCTGGCAAGGCTGACCGAACCTGTCACAGCCGCGCAGGCCACAACCGGGGGCAGGGCGCCAGCAGCGCCGCCAATGACGATGTTCTGCGGCGTCCAGCGCTTCAGCCACATCGTGTAGATGACGGCATAGAAGAAAATGGTGAAGGCGAGCAGGCCAGCGGCCAACCAATTCGACACCAGGCCGAGTGTGAGCACCGAGAAAGCTGACAACGTCAGGCCGAAGCCCAAAGCTTCGCCCGGCTGGATGCGGCCGGAGGGAATGGGGCGCGATGTTGTGCGGCTCATCAATGCGTCAATGTCGGCATCATACCACATGTTCAACGCGCCAGAGGCGCCAGCGCCCACCGCAATAGCAAGTAGCGAGACAAAGCCAACAAGCGGATGCACGCGGACTGGCTCGATCATCATGCCGGCGAGTGCTGTGAGAACCACCAGCGACATGACGCGCGGCTTGAGCAGCGCAAAATAATCACGCGGTCCGGCACTCGAAATGTGCACGCTGTCGTGAAATTCCTGTCCGCTGACGAGACTCATGAACCAACCTGTGTGTGGGAGAAGCGTGGAGCCCTCGTTGGAACAGCGCCTTGCAACGCTGCTCGAAGGAAGGCTCCGGCGACTGGTGTCAGCCGCCGGAGTTTTGATCTTAGTGTTCCGAGCCGGTGATGCGCGGCAGCGTTTCGAACTGATGGAATGGAGGCGGTGATGTCAGCGTCCATTCCAGCGTCGTGGCACCTTCACCCCATGGGTTGTTGCCAGCCACGCGCTTGGCGTTGAAGGCTTCCCAGATGACAAAAAGGAAGATCAGGACGCCAAAGCCCGACAGATAAGAGCCGTAGGACGAGATCTTGTTCCAAAGCGCATAGGCTTCCGGATAGTCGATGTAGCGACGCGGCATGCCGGCCAGACCCAGGAAGTGCTGCGGGAAGAACGTTACGTTCACACCCACGAACATCACCCAGAAGTGCAGCTTGCCGAGGAACTCGTTGTACATGTAGCCCGACATTTTCGGGAACCAGTAGTAGAAGCCGGCAAACAGCGCGAACACAGCGCCGAGCGACAACACGTAATGGAAGTGGGCCACCACGTAATAGGTCTCGTGCATGTAGCGGTCGATGGCAGCGTTCGCGAGAACAACGCCCGTCACACCACCCACTGTGAACAGGAAGATGAAGCCGATCGCCCAGACCATCGGCGTGGC
>CAINNX010000184.1 GCA_903851305.1 uncultured Hyphomicrobiales bacterium
CTTGCGCTTCATCAAGCCTTCGATGATGCGGATCAGATCGCCGCGCACGGTGCAGCAGATGCAGCCGTTGTTCATCTCAAAAACTTCTTCGTCAGCACCCACGATCAGATCATTGTCGATGCCGATCTCGCCGAATTCATTGACGATGACCGCATAGCGCTGGCCGTGCTGCTCGGAGAGAATGCGGTTGAGCAGCGTGGTCTTGCCGGCACCGAGATAGCCGGTAAGCACGGTGACGGGTGTCTTCTGCGACATGTCGGTCTCCGAAATAGGGGGTGGCGGGCAGCAAGGCCCGCAAAAGGGTCGAGGGACATGTGACGATGCACCCCCGCCCGGTCAAGGGGTTCTGGGGATTTACATCAGCGCCAGCGCGTCGCGGGCGGCTTTTTCACCGCTCTCCCATGCGCCATGGGCGGTGGAGAAGAAATGGGGCGAAACTGCCTCCCCCGCAAAAAACAGGCGCCCGACCGGGGCCGCCAGCTTTGCCCGTGCCCCTGCGTGTCCCGGCAGAGCATGGGAATAAGAGCCCTGCGCCCAAGGGTCCCGTGCCCAGCTTGAGGCGGCAAGCGGGCGCAGGCGGGCCCGGAAATCCGAGCCCATGACAGCAACCAGCTGCTCAATAGCGAAATCGGCAAAGGCTGCCAGCCCGCCGATTTCCAATTCGCGCGCGCATTGGCCGCCGAAATAGGCCTCGATCATCGGGCGCCCGAAAGGCCGCACATGATAATTGGCCGTGCCGACACGATCCGTCGCACCATAGATGCGCGAGTCGACCTCAAATTCCTCGGCTGCATCCAGCGCCAGGAAGAGCTTGTCCGCCACACCCAGTGGCAAGACGCTCGCTGCTTCCACATGGTCTGGCAAAGCAGGCGAGAAGCGCAAAGCGCCTGCGGCAAGCACCGATGTCGGCACGCTCACAATCACACTGCGCGCGCTAAGCGTGCCTTTGCTCGTCTCAACCCGCATGGGGCTTGCGCCATGATCGACAAGCCGCGCCTGCACACCCAAACGAATATCGAGCCCGTGTGCGAGAGCGCCCATCAAAGCGCCGTAACCTGCAGGCAGGCGCCAATTCACTTGCGTATCTTCATAAGCATCAAAATCAATCAGCGAGAGGCGGTCCGTCTCCGTGCCGTTCACATAAGTGGACATAGCCTCGATCAATGGTGTCCATCGACCAGCGCAATCCAGCAGTCGCGCAACAGGATAATCGACCCCCTTGCGCGCTTCTTCTTCGACGCGCGCAAAAAAGCGGCCCATTTCCGCACGATAGGCGCGCTGGTCCTCGCGCGAAAAACCCCGATCATCGGCGTTCTTCTGCCAAGGCGGCGTTTCGCGGTTCAACTCGAAACCATTCTCTGTCGCAAGCGGCACGAGCACATTGCGATCTGCCGAATGGAGCCAACCGCAACCCAGATCGAGCGGATGACCGGCAGCCTCTTGCGTGAAGGCACGCCCGCCGATGCGCGCACGTGCTTCCAGCACGCAAACCTTGCGCCCTGCACGGAACAAAGTGCGTGCCGCCGCAACGCCTGCAGCGCCTGCGCCAACCACCACCACGTCAAATTCAGCAGAAGAAGCCATGAGAATGCACATAGGACGCGCCAGCGCGTTCGTCCAGCGCCGGCATTGCCCGATGCCAGAAAAGCGCGCTAGCATAGGGCTAACCGGCACGAGACCGGGCCGGAGGAGACATGCAGGCCGACACCCCACAAGCCCCTTTGCAAGGCGCAAGCATCATTGCCGCGGTCAAACAGGCAGGCGTTGATTACATCCTCTCTGTGCCCGATCTCCACACCAGCAATGGCTTGCTCAAACCCATTGCGCAGGACAAAGAGCTGACACTCATCCGCACCTGCAAGGAAGATGAGACGCTGGGCCTTGCCGCGGGCCTCTCTTATGGCAACAAGCGCGCGCTGATCCTCATTCAATGGACCGGCTTTCTCTATGCGATGAATGCCATTCGCGCGATGGCGTGCGATCAATCCATGCCGATGTGCATGATGATCGGCCTGCTCGGCAAAGAACCAGATGTCCCTTCACGCCAATCCGCGCGCTTTGGCGTGCGTGTGGTGGAACCCATTCTCGATGTGATGGGCATTGCCTATCACCGCATCAGTGAGGATGCCGATGCAGCGCTCATCGCGCCAGCGATTGAGCAGGCCTATGCGCAATCCAAACCGATTGCCTTTCTCATCGAACGCCGCCCGGTGCACGCATGATCGACCGCAAGCAAGCCTGGGCCGCACTCGCCCGCCACATCATGGATGAAATCGTTGTTGCGACTTATTCGTCTGCCACCGACTGGATTGCGACGGTTGATCGCCCGCTCAATTATTTTGCCTTCGGTGCGATGGGGCTTGCCTCATCCCACGCGCTGGGTCTGGCGCTAGCGCGGCCTGACAAGCGGGTGCTTGTGCTTGATGGCGATGGCAGCCTGCTCATGAATCTCGGCACACTCGTCACCATTGGTGCCGTGGCTCCGAAAAACTTCACCCATATTGTTGGGCACAATGGCTCTTATGAAGCCAATGGCGGACATCCAATCCCGAACCGGCAGACCGATTTTGCCGGCATTGCGCGTTCATCAGGCATTGCCAAGGCGCAGCGCATTGATCAGCTGGCTGATTTCGAGCGCGCCATTCCAGGCCTGCTCAAGGATGAAGGCCCGCTGTTTGTGGATCTCATGATCGAACAGGGAGAATTGGGCCCGCGCTCCTACAAAGACATGTATAGCCGCACGCGACGCGAGGCGTTCAGGCAGGCTTTACAGGCGGGATAAGTTTAGCCGCGGATGGGCTCGACCTTTAGCGCAGCGCGCACGAAGTAATAGACAAGCAAAAGGCCCAGACCCGCGCCCAGAATTTCCACGCCACGGCTGACGAGCGGCGGCAGGCCCATCAGGCCACCCAGTGCCCAGCCGGCCGCCCAAGAGATACCAACCAGCTCGGTGCCAACGAGAATCGCGACACTGATCACGGTGATGGCATTGTCCCAATGGATTGGCTTCTGGCTCATGGAACTCGGGTCCGTTGTTGTCTGAACAGAAGCAGAATTACCCCATCGCCCGCATCGAGGCAAATCAGGCCGCCAGCAACAATCCGATCCCCAGCAGCAGGACAGCCACAGCTGCCACCAGCTCAAGCCCGCACAAGAGCTTCAGCGCAGCGCTGGAGCGCAGAGTGGCAAAGCGACTGGCTTGTGTCTTGGCATAGACCGCCAGCGCGGCAATGGCACAAGTGGTGATCGCCGTGCCCGCGGCCATGGCGAGCGTGGCAGCAATACCCACCAGAACAATCCCCTGTGCTCCAGCAAAGACCAGAACAAGTATCGCACCCGAACAAGGGCGAAGGCCCGCGGCAATCACCGTTCCTGCCGCATCACGCCAATTAAATGCGCCATCAAGCTTGGCGGGATCGGGCATATGCACATGCCCGCAATCTGGCCCATGCACATGGGCGGCATCATCACCGCCATCACAAACAAAACGCGAGGCGATCTGCGGCTGGCTTTGCATCACGCCGACAAATGCCTTGCCTTTGCGCCACACAAGGGCTGCACCCACCAGAGCAATCGCGGCATAGGAGGCGAGCTCCACCCATTGCGCGGCATCACGCAAATGACGCGCGGTTACGCCAAGTAAAGTGGTCAGCCCCACTACCAATGCAATCGCCACAAGCGCCTGCAAGAGAGCCGCAAGCGCCGCCATCACCAGACCGCGCTTGAGCGCACGCTCATTGGCAACAAGATAAGCTGCCAGCACCGCCTTGCCATGTCCAGGGCCCGCCGCATGAAAGACGCCATAGGCAAAGGCCAGCCCGACCAGACTCCAGAACGCGGAAGCATCCGTGCGGATGGCGCGCACAGCCTCGCGCATCAACAGATCGAAATGCTGTTGCTGCGCTAAAATCCAACCGACAAGCCCAGACGCCGAACCGCCACCTTCAGAAATGCCGACAGAGAAAGGATTGCGCGCCTGCGCGAAAGCATCGGGCGCCAACAGCGCCAGACAGAGAAGAACAAAGACGATGCGCCTCACGGACAGGCCACAGTCGCACGGCTGGCGAGCTTGATGCCGAAATCGGCACCCGGAGACAGCCCGGAGAAAAAGGCCTCATTCAAACGATTGGCTTCGCTCTCGCCCAAAGGCGCGGGTTGCGTCACCGAGACCGAACAACCAGACGGTGCACCCTTCATCGTCACGCCATTTTTAGCAAAATCAAACGACACGAAATAGGTCGGATCATAGACTTGCAACGTGAAAGCCTTGTCGGCTTTCACCGGCTGCTTCAGAGGCAGGATGAACGTCAGCGTGACGAGTTTCTTGTCGTCTTCGCGCATGACAATGGCTTGTGGTTTGGCAAATTCGATCTTTTGGCCAGGCACTTTCACAATGGTGAAATAGCCATATTCGGCAAGGTCGGAGACATTCTGCTCAGCCAAGGGCTGCAATTGCTCAGCACTGACCGGCTTGCCCTCCTCACTTGCACCTGTGGTGACGAAAGCGGAATACATCTCGTCAAAGATCCAAGATTGACTGACGCCGGTAACACGCCCCTGTGCATCGAAGATGACTTCACTGGTGACCACCACAAAGACATGCGGATGTGCCAACGCGGGGCCGGCACAGGCCATCGCAAGGATTACAAAAGCGGCGTGAATGATTCTCTTCATGACGGGATCATCACTCGCCGCAAACTTTGGCGCAAGAATGGCAGCGGCTTTCCCTTCTCCCGCTTGCGGGAGAGGGGAAGATGCAGCTGCTTAGCGCACGATCACATTCTTGAACTGCCACGGATCGCTGGTGTCCAGATCTTCAGGAAACAGCACGCTGCGATCATCGAGCGGGGTCCAGCTGGTATATTCGCCGATCACTGGCCCGAGATAGGGACGCTGCACGTCGAGGCAGCGGCGGAAGTCGATCTCGTCGGCTTCCACAATGCCGGCATTGGGGTTTTCCAATGCCCAGACCATGCCAGCCAGCACCGCACTCGTCACCTGAAGGCCGGTGGCATTCTGATAGGGCGCAATGCGGCGTGTCTCTTCAATCGACAGCTGCGAGCCATACCAATAAGCGTTCTTTTTGTGGCCATAGAGCAGCACGCCAAGCTCATCGATGCCATCGACAATTTCCGTCTCGTCGAGAATCTTCGATTCCTTCTGCTGCTTCCAGCCAGAACCTGCCATTTCATGCAGCGAGAGAACCGCATCATTGGCCGGGTGATAGGCGTAGTGACAGGTCGGACGATAGGCCGCCTTGCCGCCTTCATAGACGGTCAGATAATCGGCAATCGAAATCGATTCATTGTGTGTCACCAGAAACGCATGCTGCGCACGCGCGGTCGGCGTCCATGAGCGCACTTTGGTGCCCGCACCCGGGCGCATCAGATAGATGGCGGCATTGGAGCCGAAATCATGCTCGCGACCCTCAGGCGGCAGCGCCTTTTCATGCGTGCCCCAGCCGAGTTCCGCAGGCTGCAAACCTTCCGACACAAAACCTTCGACCGACCAGGTGTTGACGAAAACACCCATGGGCTTGGGATCGCGCGCGCGCTGCGTGTCGCGCTCGGCGATGTGAATACCCTTCACGCCGGCCTTTTGCGCCAGACGCGCCCATTCCTCGCGGTTGCGCGGCTCTGGCATATCAACGCCGCAATCAGCCGCCACATTGAGCAGCGCCTGCTTCACAAACCACGACACCATGCCAGGGTTGGCACCACAGCACGACACAGCGGTTGGGCCGCCTGTTGGCAAATCATCGCGCAGATCAAGCACGACTTCGCGCAAAGCATAATTGGAACGCTGCGACGCGGAGAGCGATGTGTCGGTGTAAAAACCCTTCCAAGGCTCGGCCACTGTGTCGATGTAGAGCGCGCCAATCTCGTGGCACAGCTTCATAATGGCGGTCGAGGACACCTCCACCGACAGATTGACAACAAAGGCCTGACCCTTGCCTTCCGTCAGCAAGGGCTTCAGCAGCTCGATGTAATTGTCTTCGCGCACGCTGTCTTTGATAAAGCGGATGCGGCGCTCGTCACACAGACCACGACCCGCATCATCCGGATCGATCACGGTGAAGCGCTTCTTGTCGAATTTGAAATGGCGCTCGATGAGCGGCAGCGTGCCGCGACCAATCGAGCCAAAGCCGATCATGACGATGGGACCAGTAATCGTGCCATGCACGGGCCATTGCGACATTTCAGAGAACTCCAGAAAAACGGCGCCGCGCTAAAAAGCGCGGCACAAGGAAAGAACCGGCCTGCTTCAAAGCAAAGCCAGAGCGAATGATCAAGCGGCCTGCGAGAAAACCTCCGCAACCGGCTTACGTACAATTGCGCGCGCCGGAGCACCGGTCGCTCGCACAAGACCCTTTGCGCCACTCAAAGCGCCGGGGACCAGTTCCAATCCCAGAAAACGCTCAACCTCAACGGGGCCAGGCATTGCCAGACCCCGTACGGATGCGCGCTCGAACCCAAGCGGATTGTAATAAGCGGCATCGCCAACAAGGATGACACCCTGATGACCACGCTGCACGGATCGGAAGAGACCCTCAGCGATCAGTTTCCGACCAATGCCAAGCGAGCGGAACCGCGAGTCCACAGCCACTGGCCCGAGGAGGAGAGCCGCACGATCGCCAGCCTGGAGGTGCCAAAAGCGAATCGTGCCAACCAACTCCTCCCCGAGCACGGCGACCAGCGCGAGGCCAGCTGCAGGCGCACGTCCTTCGCGCAACCTTTCGCAGGTCTTGGTAAAGCGCGCGGGGCCGAAAGCCGCATCAAGCAAACGCTCACGCGCGGCAACATCAAAACCGGCTTCATCACGGATCGCGAGCTGCGACTGAGCAACTTGCTGAAAATCTTGCATGCAGACATAGGTCATCGCGGCCTCCTCAAAGGCTCAGGCGCGACCCTCGCACCAGATACACACTCGCGCGTGCACCGGCCGTCCGGGACTCTTCAAAGTGGATGAAAGACGCCGCGCGCACGCGGCGTCGAAAGGCTCAGATCACGTAGGATTTGAGCGGCGGGAAGCCGTTGAACTCGACCGCTGAATAGGTGGTCGTGTAAGCGCCGGTTCCCTCGATCAGCACTTTCGCGCCAATCTCGAGGCTGACAGGAAGGAGATAGGGCTCCTTCTCATACAACACGTCGACCGAGTCACAGGTTGGACCTGCAAGCACGCAAGGCTCCAGCTCGTCACCATCATAGGCGGTGCGGATCGGATAACGGATCATTTCATCCATGGTTTCGGCCAGACCATTGAACTTGCCGATGTCGAGATAGACCCATTTCACCGTGTCATCGTCTGCCTTCTTGGAGATCAGAACGACTTCGGCTTCGATCACGCCGGCATTGCCAACCATGCCGCGACCCGGCTCGATGATGGTTTCAGGAATGGCATTGCCGAAATGCTTGCGCAGCGACTTGAAGATCGACTGTCCATAGGCTTTCACCGCTGGCACGTCCTTGAGATATTTGGTCGGGAAACCACCGCCGAGATTGACCATCGACAGGTGAATGCCACGCTCTGCAAGATCGCGGAAAATATCAGCCGATGACTTCAGAGCTGCGTCCCACATGCGCGGGTTGCGCTGCTGCGAGCCGACATGGAAGGACAGACCATAAGCAACAAGGCCGAGACGATGGGCGTGTTCGAGCACGCGGCCAGCCATCTCAGGCACGCAACCGAATTTGCGCGACAGGGGCCATTCAGCGCCTTCACCATCACAGAGGATGCGGCAGAACACGCGCGAACCAGGAGCGGCACGCGCAATCTTCTCGACTTCGGCTTCGCAATCAACTGCGAAGAGGCGAATGCCGAGCTCGTAAGCGCGCGCAATATCGCGTTCTTTCTTGATCGTATTACCGAAAGACACACGGTCTGGCGAAGCGCCAGCGGCCAGAGCCTGCTGGATTTCAACCACAGAGGCCGTGTCGAAGCACGAGCCGAGAGCTGCCAAGAGCTTCAGCACATCGGGAGAAGGGTTGGCCTTGACGGCGTAAAAGACGCGTGTGTCCGGCAATGCCTTGGCGAAGGCATTGTAATTGTCGCGCACGACGTTGAGGTCGAGGACCATGCACGGTCCATCATCCTGTCCCTTTTCGCGTCGGTCGCGCAGGAAATCCATAATACGGTCGGTCATCGCGGCATCCCTTCGAAGGGCGCGCAACTGTTGGCGCGCCGATACGAGTTGACTTCGTGGATGGCAACGACCCTCCCCGCGCGTTGGAGACGCGGAAGCGGAATCGGCAACCATCCGTGACCTGTGCCGCCTGACTGAACCATTTCAGCCAGACAAACACTGGTCGGGTGCTGCGCCGTAGGACACGTCCACCCCAGAGCAGCATGATGCTGTCCAAGGGATCAGTGGCCATCGATTGGATGGGATGAGCTCCCGTCCGCACGTGCGGCAAGAAAGACAAGCCTCTTCGGTACGCCAGCCTTTGGAGGGCTGACAGAGACGAAAAAGCCCGGTCCGTCGTTGCTTTAAGTCGCGTCCCCCGTTTGGCGGGGTTCGCCGGTTCGCTCCGGCTGCCGGTTTTTTACTGACGAGTGACCGGCCTCTTGTCCGGATCCCCGCCAACCGACACACGACCACAGGCACGTGCGATTTGGGCAAGGCGGAAAATATGTATTTTTCAGGGGGGTGCAAGTGTTTTTTTAGACTCTGCAGATGAATCTGCGCAGATCCTTTCCATCCTGTTGCAAAAATCACAGCAACCCGCCACGCAAAGGCTGCTTGCAGCCCCGCTCAAACGGGCTTAACCGATTTCTGAAGGCGCGCTTGTGCGCCAGCACATGAAGGCAAACATGCCGCATTTGACCCGCCGCGGACTTTCATCGCTGCTCGCTGGCACAGCACTTAGCCTGCCGGCCATGCCACGTGCCTTCGCGCAGGCACCCCAGCAAAAGCCCGCCCGCTTTGCCTTTGAAGATGTCCAGCGGCGTGCCCGGGAGCTGTCCACAGCGCCCTTTGCGCCAGCGCCTGCTTTGCCAGATGCCATTCAGAAGCTTGATTACGAGACTTGGCGCGACATCCGTTTCAAGCCGGACCGCGCAGCCCTTGGCGGCTCCGCCTTCCGCCTGCAGACCTTTCACTTGGGCCATCTTTACCGCCGCCCTGTAACGGTCAATCTGATCCGCGAGGGAATTGCGACACCGATTCCCTATTCGCAGGGGCTGTTCGATTATGGCCGGGCCAAATTCGACAAGCCATTGCCCGTCAATCTCGGCTTTGCGGGCTTTCGTCTGCATTATGCGCTGAATGACCCGCGCGTCTTTGACGAGGCTATTTCATTTCTAGGCAGCAACGCCTTCCGCCTGCTTGGCCGCGGCCAACGCTACGGATCGTCAGCCCAGGGCTTGGCGGTCAACGGCGGCCTGGAGACAGAAGAAAATCCACAGTTCATTGAATTCTGGGTCGAGACACCCGAAGCCAATGCTGAGCGCCTGACATTTTATGCCCTGCTCGATGGCGAATCCGTCACGGGCGCTTTCCGCTTTGATTTAACGCCGGGCATTGATTCGGCGGTGGATGTCTCTGCGACGCTGCACCCACGCCGGACGATCCAAAAGCTTGGACTGGCACCGCTCTCCTCCATGTTCCTGACCGGCGAGAATGATCGGCGCATTTCGGGCGACTGGCGCCCAGAATTGCATGACGCCGATGGCTTGCTCATCAATACCGGCTCCAGCGAATGGCTGTGGCGGCCACTGCGCAATCCAGCGCGACAGGAAATCTCATCCTTCGTCGATCGCGATGTGAAGGGCTTTGGCCTGATGCAGCGCGACCGGACATTTGAACATTATCAAGACCTCGACTTGTCCTATGAATTGCGCCCCTCTTATTGGATCGAGCCGCGCGAGGGTTGGGGCGAGGGCCGCATTGAACTGATCGAGTCGCCAGCCAAAGATGATACGCAAAACAATATCTGGGCAGCATGGGTGCCCAATGCGCCTGTAGAGCCGGGCAAGCCGATCACTTTGTCTTGGCGCGTCACTTCAAGCTTCGACATGCGCCGCCTATCGCCCAATGGCCGCGCCATCTCGACCTTCCCGACACCGCCGCGCGCCTTTGGCTCATCCGAGCCCGTGCTGCCGGGCTCGCGCCGTTTCCTCATCGATTTCGCTGGCGGTGAATTGCGCTATTACCAGACTCAGCCGGACGTGGTGGAAATTGTGCCCTCCACCACAAGCGGCGAGATCACGCGCGCCTTTGTGCAAGCCAATCCGCAAACCGGTGGCTTCCGCGCCGCCTTTGATGTGCAACTCGCACCTGGACAAAGCACCGATCTGCGCGCTTTTCTGCGTACAGGCTCACGCGCTTTGACCGAAACATGGACATTCCCGTGGCGCGCGGAATAAAGGCGAAAGCCACAATCCGGAAAGCGCGCCTTGCCGATCTCGACCGCGTGGAAGAGATCGAGTGGAGCGTGTTCAATTCCGACCAACTCTCGCGCCAATCTCTGCGCCGCTATATGCAGGTCACCTCTACAGCGATGGTCGTCGCGCAAGAAGGCAAAACCATCACAGGCTATGCGTTGGTGGGGTTTCGCAAAGGTTCGAACATCGGGCGGCTTTATTCCATCGCCGTTGATAAAGCTTGCGCTGGGCGCGGCGTGGGCCGCCTCCTGCTCGATGCCAGCGAACGGGCGGCGAAAAAGCGCAAATGCACGCTCTTTGCTTTGGAAGTGCGTGCTGACAACAAGCGCGCGATCAAACTCTACAAGAAGAATGATTATATGCTGATCGGGCGTGAAGATGATTGGTATGAAGATGGTGGTGCGGCGCTGAAATTCGAGAAAGCGCTTTAATCGAGCGGGCCGTCTGCCAGACGCGCAAGATCGAAAGCCTCGATATCTTGCAGCAATTCAATGAAAGCGGTTGCGCCATAATCAGCGCACGCTTCACCTTTCTCGAGACTGGCTGCTTGCGCATTGCCCATCGCGCCTGAGTGCGACAAATCCTGCGACATCCAGCCAAAACCCACACCGTGATGGGCGCGCAGCCATGTGAACGAGCGCTCCATTTCAGCATTGGTGCTAGGAAAATCAGCCAGCTCTTCATCGCGCACCAGATCAGGGCGATAAGCCATCATCAATGAGGTTTCGATATCGCCGCCATGAATGCCATGCGCGCGCTCTGGCTCAGTGAAGAGATCGTCGGGGTAGCCAAAGCGCGTCCAGGAGCAAATCACGACCAACATGGTAAAGCGGCGGCGCAATTCGCGCGCAACATGATCCATCACCGCGACGTTGCCGCCATGCGAATTGAGCAAGACCATTTTGCGCACACCCGCGCGATGCAGGCTCTCGCCGAGCTCGATCCAGGCGCGGGTCGCAGTTTCTGCCGAGAGAGTCAGCGTGCCAGGGAATGAATTATGCTCGTCCGACTTGCCGATGGTCTGGATGGGCAGGAAGAGCACGGGCGATTCATCTGGCAAACGGTGGATGACCCGCTCCAGATAGCCCTCCATGATGAACGTATCGGTGCCCAGCGGCAGATGCGGCCCGTGCTGTTCGACGGCCGCCACCGGCAAGACAGCGATGAGCTTTTCCCGGTCGAGGAGCTCGAAATCGGTCCAGGCAAGTTCGGTCCAGAAATGAGTCGGCAGCATGAGCGGGTGACCTTTCGGGCGAGAAATTAGCCCAGTCCCGCCGTCATTGCGAGGAGCAAAGCGACGAAGCAATCCAGGGGCCTCACGCGAGGCTTCTGGATTGCTTCGGCTCACGCTCGCAATGACGGGTGGACTTTGCGGCCCGGAACGCCACATTAGGGAGATGACGGAGAGATCTATGCAGACGGCATTACGAGCACTGGTGGTTTTTCTGGCTGGCAGCCTATCTGCCCAAGCAGCCGACAAAGTGCGCTTCGGCACGAATTGGCTGGCACAGGCCGAACATGGTGGCTTTTATCAAGCCTTGGCAGATGGCACTTATGCCAAATACGGGCTGGATGTGGAGATCGTCCAAGGCGGTCCACAATCCAACACGCGCCTCATGCTGCCCACAGGCCGCCTCGAATTTGTCATGGGCGGCAATATGATTCAGGCCTTTGCCGCCGTTGAACAAGATGTGCCGACGATCGTCGTCGCCGCCATGTTCCAGAAAGATCCGCAAGTTTTCATGTCGCATCCGGGCCAAGTCCGCGACACATTCAAGGAACTCGTCGGCGCGCCCATCTATCTCGGCAAGGATTTTGTGGCCGCATCTTTTCCATGGTTCAAAATGGAATATGGATTCCGCGATGCCGATCTGCGCCCGTATAACTTCAACGCCGGGCCCTTCATCGCCAATCAGCAATCGGTGCAGCAAGGTTATGTGACCGCCGAGCCCTTCGCGATTGAAAAGCAGGCGGGTTTCAAGCCCAATGTGTTTCTGCTCGCCGATTATGGATTTGACACTTATTCCACCACCATTGAAACACGCGCCGATCTGATCGCCAAAAACCCCGATCTCGTGCAGCGCTTTGTCGATGCCTCCATTATCGGCTGGGTGAATTATCTCAAAGGCGACAATGAAAAAGCCAATGCGCTCATCCGCCGCGACAATCCCGACATGAGCGCCGAGCAGATCGCTTATTCCATCGCCAAGATGAAGGAATATGGCATTGTCGATTCCGGCGACAGCAAGACGCTGGGCGTGGGCGCGATGACAGACGAGCGGCAGAAAAGCTTTTTCGACAAAATGGTGAAATCGGGCGTGGTGAAAGCCTCGCTTGATTATCGCCGCGCCTATACATTGCGCTTTGTCAACAAAAGCGTCGGTGTGGAGACGAAGTGAGTTTGCTCTCTCTCAAGCAAATCAGCAAAACATTTGCCAATGGCACACGCGCGCTGGGCCAACTCGATCTCAGCGTTGCGCGCGGTGAATTCATTTCACTGCTTGGCCCCTCAGGCTGTGGCAAATCAACAGCGTTGCGTCTGATAGCAGGCCTTGATCAAACTGACAGCGGCTCCCTCACATGGAATGAGGCCAGGCCCGACATTGGCTTTGTCTTTCAAGATCCGACCCTGATGCCTTGGACCAATGTCTTCGACAATGTCTATCTGCCGCTACGGCTCAAAGGTGTAACGCGCACAGAGGCGACGCCCAAAATCATGGACGTGCTGACGCGTGTCGGCTTGAGAGATTTTGCCCAAAGTTTTCCGCGTGAATTGTCCGGCGGCATGAAAATGCGCGCGTCCATTGCGCGCGCTCTGGTGTTGCGTCCAGCTCTCCTGCTGATGGACGAGCCCTTTGCAGCGCTGGATGAAATTACCCGCCTCAAACTCAATCGTGATCTGCTGGAGTTGCAAGCCGAGCTTGGTATGACCGTGATCTTTGTCACGCATTCGGTCTATGAGAGTGCTTATCTGTCGAGCCGCATCTGCGTCTTCTCGCATCGGCCGGGACGGATCATCGAGTCCATTGATGTCGGACCTTCAGGCCCGCGTGACGATGCGTTTCGTTTGACCAGCGCCTATCTCGAAACCTGCCAGCGCGCCTCAACGGCCCTTCAAAATGCCATGGAGCGTGCATGAGATCCGCACGCCTCCTGCCACTCCTCACATTCGCAGCCCTCTTGCTTGGCTGGGAAGCGCTTGTGCAAATCCAGAACATTCCACCCTATGTGCTGCCCGCACCCACACGCATCCTCGTCACCTTACGCGAAGACTGTGCGCTTTTGTCAGCTGCACTTTTGGTGACGTTGAAGATCACAGTTCTGGCACTGGCACTCGCCACCAGCATTGGCGTGGCGCTGGCTATTTTGTTTGCGCAATGGAGCTGGCTCGAGCGCACCTTCTTTCCCATCGCTGTCATTTTGCAGGTGACGCCGATCATTGCCATTGCGCCTTTGCTGCTGATTTATCTGGATGCCGATACAGCGGTGCTGGCTTGCGCTTTTCTCGTCGCGTTCTTTCCAATTCTCTCCAACACGGCACTGGGCCTGTCATCGACCGATCACAATCTGCGCGATCTGTTTGATCTCTACGGCGCCTCGCCTTGGCAGCAGATGTACCTGTTGCGGCTGCCCTCGGCGCTTCCCTATTTTCTGGGTGGACTGCGCATCGCAGGTGGACTGGCGCTGATTGGTGCCATTGCCGCCGAAATTGCAGCAGGCGCATCAGGCCAGGGTGCGGGGCTTGCCTATCGTATTGTGGAAGCGGGCTACCGGCTCAATATCCCGCGCATGTTTGCAGCCCTTGTGCTGATCTCGGTGGCGGGCATTTCTATCTGGCTTGTTCTCGAACTTGTGACCAACCAATTGCTGAAGCGGTGGCATGATTCGGCGCGTGACCTGAGCCGATAAAACCGGCATTTGCACAGACGCGCACTTTGTGGTGCGCTGGCAAGAGACACACAGCTTGGGAGACGCCCTGCATGGTTCGCCAATTTAACCGTCGCCATTTTACCGCCCTGCTGGGCGCTGCCGCTGTCAGCGCCCCTGCTCTCGCGCAATCGTCACCTTGGCCCACACGGCCCATCCGCTTGATCCTGCCCTTTGGCGCGGGCGGCGTGGCCGATATTACTGCCCGCGTTGTGACAGAACGTCTGGGCGATAAACTCGGCCAGCGTTTCGTGATTGAAAATCAGCCCGGCCCCGGTGGCATCAATGCTGCGCGCTCGGTTCTGTCGGGCGGCACCGATGGTTACACATTGGCACTCTTTTCCAATGGCACGGCTGTCAGCGTGAACATGTTCAAAGATCTGCGCTTTGATCCGGTCAAAGATTTCACGCCAGTCTCAACGCTGGGTTTCTTTGATTTCATTCTGGCGACAGACGCCAAGTCACGCTACCAGACGCTGAAAGATTTCATCGATTACGGCAAAGCCAATCCGGGCAAGATGAATGTCGGTACGGTCATTGTCGGCTCGACACAAAATCTGTCGGCTGAATTGCTGAAGTCCATGACGGGCCTCGACTTCCGCATCGTGCCCTTCCGCAACACACCTGATTTGATGATATCGTTGACGCGCGGTGACGTCGATTTGATGATTGATTCCTATTCCGCGCTGAAAAGCATGATTGATGACAATCAAGTGCGTGCACTGGCCTCCTCCGGTCCGGTGCGCTCGTCCGTCACACCCAAACTGCCCACAGCCGCAGAGGCTGGCGTACCTGGCTATGATGCCACGTCGTGGAATGCCATCTTTGCTCCCGCAGGTACACCCACCGATGTGATTGCCAAAATGCAAAAGGCCATTGCTGAAGTGCTGGCGGAAGAAGAAATCAAGCGCAAACTTCTGGAACTGGGCATTGAAGCGCGAGCCACAGCAGGTGCTGGTTTGGCCAGTCAGCTTGATGCTGACATTGTCAAATGGGGCGAGGTGATCGCCAAAGCCAATATTCCGAAAAACTAAAACGATCAGAGACGGGACAGAGAGACACACATGACTGAACTTCTGATGCCTGTGCGTCTCTCTGAATCCATCACCGCCTTGCTGGACACGCGCTACAGGCTCCATCATTTGTGGGAGGCCACAGATCCCGAAGCGCTGATCAACGAAATGGCGCCGCGCATTGAGGTGATTGTGACCGCAGGCTCCATTCTGGCAAGCGGCATGTCCTTTATCATCGATGCGGCTTTCATTGCGCGTTTTCCCAATCTGAAACTCATCGCCAACCATGGCGTAGGCTATGACACGATCGACGCCGGCTTTGCGGCCACACGCGGGATCATGGTCACCAACACACCTGATGTGCTGACAGATGAAACGGCCGATACAGCCTTTGGTCTTGTGCTGAACACGGTGCGCGAGTTTCCGTCAGCCGAGCGCTATTTGCGTGCGGGCCAATGGCTCAGCGGTCCCTATCGGCTCACCGCCAGTCTGCGTGGCAAGACGATGGGGATTCTGGGTCTGGGGCGGATTGGCAAAGCCATTGCCAAGCGCGGTGAAGCTTTTGGGCTGGCCATCGCTTATTGTGGGCGCAACAGGCAGACAGATGTGCCCTATGCCTATTACGCCACGCCTCAGGCGCTTGCAGGGGCTTGCGACATTCTGGTTGTGGCGGCACCGGGCGGCGCGCAGACGCGCAACATCATCAACAATGACGTCCTCAAAGCGCTAGGGCCCAGCGGATTCCTGATCAATATCGCACGCGGCTCGTTGATCGACGAACCGGCCTTGATCTTGGCCTTGCGCAACGGCACGATTGCTGGCGCCGGGCTTGATGTGTTTGCGCAGGAGCCCAAAGTGCCGGGGGATTTCCTCGCCCTCGACAATGTCGTGTTGCTGCCTCATGTCGGCTCAGCCAGCCACGAAACAAGACAGGCTATGGCCAATTTGCTGGTCGCAAATATCGACGCTTATGCGACGGGAGGCCAATTGCTGACACCCGTGGCAGAGTGCATGCTTGCTCGACCGCCTGCGCAATGATAGCGCACAGTTAAATATGCTCACGCTTCCGGAGATCTGCATCATGACATTGGCAAGCCCAAGCGCTTTGTATGCCGCGCTGTTCTCGGCTGCCCTTTTGTCGACCCCGGCGCAGGCGCAGAATTTTCTCAACGCCGACCCGAAAGTGCCCCCCGCTGAAATGCGTGTTGGAGCGCCCCCCAATGGCGTAACAGAGGTGGCAGCGCCATCGCCAACGCCGGCTCCCGCCCCAGCTCAGGTCAATGTCACCGTCAATGATCCACCCGGCCGCTACGCCCCGCTGCGCGAGGGCAAGAAGGATACGGGCTGCATGATCACGCTGGAGGCCAGCCGCAAAGCCCTGTTGGCGCCAGCCTGCAGAGATCAGGGGCTCGTCGTATTTGATCCTGTGAACTGGCAGCTGGAGCGCGGCCGCTTGGGGCTGACTGCCCGCAAAGGCCACAAGGCCTGGTTCGACCGCCAGAGCGATGGGACCTGGCTGCGCGACCCGAAAGATGGAAAAACCTTGATTTTGCGGCTCATTTGAAAAGTTAACACGCAAAATCAGGCATTTCTTACTACTTTCAGTCATTTAGCCCAATAACCAGAGGGTCTGCGTTAAAGATATGGGCATTTTTGGCTCATAAATCCTTCTCCGCGACCCATTCCTGCCTTTTTCTCGCCGCACCGCACAATGAAAAGCCTGCTCGCAGACCACGTGATGGCCTGATTGAGCCCAGGAGTTCCATTGAAACCGATTTTGCGCGCGGCCTTGGTTTCGGCCGCAATCTTTGCCCCCGTTTTTTTGAACGGGGCCGCCCATGCGGAGAGCTGGACCGGCAAGGCATCTTTTTATTCTCACGGCACTCGCACAGCGAGCGGATCTCGTTTTCAACCAAATGCTTTGACAGCCGCGCATCGCAGCCTGCCTTTTGGCACGGTGTTGCGCGTCACCAATCTCGCCAACCAGCGCAGCATTCTTGTCACCGTGAACGATCGCGGTCCCTATTTGCGCAGCCGTATTCTTGATGTGTCATCGGGTGCTGCTGATGCACTGGGTTTTCGCGGCGCTGGCATCGCGCAGGTGCGCATTGAAAAAGTCGATCGCACCGCATCGCTTTAAAATACAAACAGCCCCTCATGGTTTCATGAGGGGCTGTGCTTGTTTTAGCGTTTGAGCAGCTTATCGCACCAACGCGGATCAAAAAGTCCATCGGTTGGTGGTGCTGTCTGGAAATCACCAATTTCAACCTGATAAGCCAGCATGGCTTTGGTGGGCGCTTCAATCAGGCGGATATCAAAAATAAAATCAACCGCAGGTGATTTCAGCGCTGTCTGCATGGTCGCTGCATCGACAAGACCGCCCCCTAAAACAGCCTCGACATATTTGGCCGCCTCCGCAGGATTTTTGCGGATGAGCTCTGTCGCGCGCGCAAACAAGCCAACCATTTTCTCGAGGGCATCAGGCGAGGCTTTTTCAAAGGCGCCAGCGGCTGCCATCACGACACCGGGAATCTCGGGAAACATGTCACGCGCAGTCACCAACATTTTCAGCTTCGGATTACGCTGCAAAACGATTGTTGCTGAGGGCTCAAGCACGGTCGCGCCATCAACCGTGCCTGACAGCACAGCCTGCTGGACCGCATCAATGCCCATGGCAATAATCTCGACATCATCTTTGGAGACTTTGCCGACCTTCCAAAGCCAGTGATGTAGCGCGACTGTCGGCACGCCGCCCGGCGGCAGAGTTGCAAGCTTGGCTTTGCGCCCTTGCGACTTGGCAAAAGCTGCAAAAGCGACGGCTGGGACCTTATTGGCCGCAAAACTTGCAGCCAGCGCCTCTGAGGCCACAAAGCCAGAGCCACCAGACCCTGCTGCCGCAACCACTTTCACATCGAGCCCACGCGCACGCGCCACCGCCACGGGTGCAACACCAATGGCCAGCATATCAAGCGTGCCAGACGACAAAGCCTGAATGGCGGAAGGACCTGAATCAAATCGCACCAGCTTCAGATCAAGACCTGCTTGGCGTGCCCAGCCCGATTGATCGGCCACATAAAGAGCGGAGGCGCCGATCACCGGCACATAACCAATGCGCACAGGCGTGAGTGTTTGCGCCCAAGATGGCTGAGCAAGAACAAGCGCGGGCGCGGCTGCAAACATCTGACGACGCGAAAAAGACACCATGACTCAAACTCCATTTTCGACAATCTCTTTAGCACAAGAAGGCTGTACTGGCCCTGCGACTAGGAGATGAAAATTCTTTCACGAGGCCCAAAAAGAAAACGGGCGCCTCTCGGCGCCCGCTCTGTCTAAACAATGGGTGATCTGAATTACAGATCCATCCATGGCATCAGCGAGACGTGGATCACATCCGGTGCACCCATGCCGCCCACTGACTTGATCGCATATTCAGCGTCTTTCAGACCGAAGCGATGCGTTGTCATCATGTCGATCGGGAAGCGCTTTGACGCCAATTGTTCCAGCGCCAATTCGCAAGCCTTGTAGGAATGGCCGCGCGCCGACTTCAGCGTGATGTATTTCACGGTCATCTTGCCGACCGGGAAGTTCGGGAAGTCAGCCATTTCACCCTGGATGATCATCGTGCCGCCCTTGCGCTTCAGGGCTT
This sequence comes from uncultured Hyphomicrobiales bacterium, assembly GCA_903851305.1. GTDB lineage: Bacteria > Pseudomonadota > Alphaproteobacteria > Rhizobiales > Beijerinckiaceae > Terripilifer. The sequence goes on from CAINNX010000184.1 coordinate 18,970, forward strand.
CGATGCCCAGCAGGATCGGTGCGGTGCCAGCGCCCGCCGTGCAATCGAGCACGACATCAACGCCCTTACCGCCGGTGATTTCCTTGATGCGCTCAACCGGATCTTCTTCCTGCACGTTGATAACGTAATCAGCGCCCATGATCTTGGCGCAATCAAGACGCGCCTTGTCCTTGTTGGTGCCGGTGACGATGATCAGCGACGCACCCGCCTGCTTGCAGGCGATGGTCTGTGACAGGCCCTGCTGGCCGGGGCCCTGGATGAGCACGGTCGAGTTGTAACCAACGCCGCAATCCATCAGCGCCCATTCAATGCCGTTGGCCATAGGTGTGACGAGACCGGCGAGTTCCGGTGTCACGCCCTTGGGGACGTGATGAACAACCGAATTCCACGGCAGGTAAACATATTGAGCAAAGCCGCCCCACAGATGCGGAGGGTTGTCGCAAGTCGTGTAGCCGTAGCGAATGCCGTTAGGGTTGTAGCGCCAGTCAGTCGCCTCGCAATGGCGGTATTGACCCAGATGGCACCATTCGCACTTGCCGCAGGAGACATAATGCTCAACGAAGACCAGATCGCCTTCCTTGAAGCCCTTGCGGTTGGTGAATTCACGACCTGCCTTGGCGATATAGCCGATGTTTTCATGACCCATGATGACCGGACCGCCCTTGAGCGGGTCCTTGAACATTTTCACGTCCGTGCCGCAGATGCCCGCGACTTCCATCTTCATAAGCGCGCCGTCGATCGGAATCTCCGGCATGGGGAACTCACGGATTTCCAGCTTGCTCGCGCCTGTTTTAACCGAAGCAAGTACCTTCTCGACCATGATATTCCCCTTTCGTTGTAGATGCGGACTTCGTATCTTGCGGAAAGCGGGACGGTCAAGCGGGTTTTGCCTTTAAAATCCGAGACTCGCGACTTGGAGAGATTATGTCGAGCGATGCTGCACCGCAACAAAGCCCAAGCCAGAGCGGATCATTCCGCCTGGGGGTGAGCGCGCGCCCGGCCGAGAACCGCGACGCCATCTTGCGTGTGAAGCAATATGTTCGCACCCGTTTCCGATTGGCGGAGGATGATGTGGTCATGGTAACCGAGCTGGAGTGCGGCCTTCCGGGCTGTCCGCCGCTGGAGACTGTCATCGCCTTCTGGACGCAGGACGAGCAGCGGCGCCATTACAAGGTTTTCAAACCGGTGGCAGAGGTCGTCGAAGATGATTTGCCGCCATGGTGGATGAAAAATGCATTGATCGTGCCCGAGGGTACCGGCTGCGATTGTTGTTAAGAGAGGAAAAGAAACTTGGCCAAGAAAATCCCGCTCAAACTCGCCATTGCCGAATATCCCCACACATCCAAGATCCGCGATGGATCGATTGAGATTGAGGGGATCGAGCCGGAGTTTATCACTGTCAATCCGCAGATCGCCGCCTATCGCCGCATGGTGCGGCAGGTCGAGTTTGATGTCTGCGAAATCGCACCCACCACTTACATGATCGCGCGTGCCTATGGTGCACCATTCGTTGCGCTGCCTATTTTCGTCACGCGCCATTTCCATCACGGCGGCCTGCTGGTGCGCCCCGAGCTTGGCATCAAGCACCCCAAAGACCTTGAAGGCAAAAAGGTCGGCGTGCGCGCTTATTCTGTGACCACAGGCGTGTGGACGCGCGGTATTTTCATCGATGAATTCGGCATGGACACAAGCAAGGTGACATGGGTCGTTGATGATGAAGAACATGTGCAGCAGCTGAAGCTACCCGAGAACGTCATTCACACGCAGGGGAAATCGCTCTTCCAGATGATGAAAGATGGCGAGCTAGCCGCAGGCTTTGCCGCCAATGCCGGCATTGGTCGCTCAGGCGATCCCGCTGGTGGCTGGAAGACAGAAGACACATCGATGTGGCCCGATCTCTTTCCCAACGCGCATGATCTTGAAGCCGAATGGTATAAGCGCACCGGCATTTATCCGATGCACGCGACCATCGTGGTGAAAGATTCGGTGCTGGCCGAACATCCTTGGGTGGCCCGCTCGCTGTATGATGCGTTCGAGACTGCCAAGCGCGATTGGATGGCACGCATGAATGCGGGCGAGCTCGATGGGGGCAATGAGAAAAAATACAAGAAGATCATGAAAATCGTGGGCGATGATCCGCTCCCCCACGGCATGGAATTCAACATGCCGACGATTCTCAAGCTCGAAGACACAGCTTTCAAACAAGGCATGATCCCGCAGCGCGTGCCGCTGGACAAGGCCTGGGTTGATCCGCTGAAGGTTTGAAACAACACGCGTCGCGTCCCCCTCCCCCTTGTGGGGAGGGGAGTCAAATCCCGACTGGAAGGAAAACAAGATGAAACTGCATACCGCACTCCAGACGCTCGGCCATACGCAAGCGCTGAAAGACGGCTCGATCCGTCCTGAAACCTTCGACTTCGAATTCGAAGAAGTGCCGGCCATTATTCAGGCCTTCCGCCGCATGGTGCGTGGCCTTGAATTTGATATTTCGGAAATGGCCATCACGACCTATCTCTGCGCCAAAGCGCATGGCAAAAAGTTCACCGCCATTCCGGTGTTCCCGTTCCGCGCCTTTCATCATGGCGCGATTGTCACCAACACCAAGCTTGGCATCACGGATCCGAAACAGCTGGAAGGCAAGAAAGTCGGCGTCAATCGCGGCTATACGGTGACGGCGGGTGTCTGGGCACGCTCCATTCTGCAGCATGATTATGGCGTTGATCTCTCCAAGATCACGTGGGTGCTGTCGGGCGATGAACATGTCGCTGAATATAAGGCGCCCTCCAATGTCGTGCCGGTGGAAGCTGGCAAGAAGGTCGAAGAGATGCTGCTGTCAGGCGATTTGGCTGCAGCCTCCGGCGTTGTGATCGATCATCCCGATATCAAGCCGCTGATCCCCAATCCGGCACAAGCTGGCTTCGAGGCTCTGCGCACGCGCGGCCATTATCCGATCAATCACACATTGGTTGTGAAGGATGAATTGCTCGAAGCGCATCCGGGTCTCGCAAAAGATATTTTCGAGACGTTTGCGAAAGCCAAGCGCGCTTACGTCGAGACGCTGAAGGCTGGCATTGCCGAGCCGACCAAGAACGACCAGACCGCCATGAAGATCATGGAGATCACGGGCAAAGACCCGATGCCCTTTGGTGTCGAGCCCAACCGCGCCATGATCGAAGCGATCAATCAATATGCGACCGAACAGCAGATCATCCCGCGCCCGTTCAAGATGGACGAGATCTGGGCCAAGGGCACGCTCGATCTGGTAGGGTAAGTTTGCGCAGCATCGAAAAGAAAAGGCGGCCAAACGGCCACCTTTTTTAGTGTCGTCCTTGCGAGGAGCCGCAGGCGACGCGGCAATCCACAAGGCCGCGCGTGCAGCTTTCTGGATTGCTTCGCTTCGCTCGCAATGACGAGCTGTTAGATACTGCCCAGAAACTCCAGCAGTTCCTTGCGGGTCGCCTCTTCGCTCTGTCCAGCTGTCGCCATATCCCAATAGCGTGCGTTTGGCAGGCATTCCTGCAGATAGCGCGCGGCGGACGTCGAGTGGAAATTATCTGCGCCCGGCACGATCAGCGCAGGCAAATCAGAGCGCATCATATCTTCGGGCTCAGCACCGGGTGCCGTGTCGCGGTCCATCAGACCGCGCACCATGCCGACCACGACATGCTTGTATTTCTCGACATCGAGCTGCGCATAGGTTTCGGCAAACGCCTCATCCGACTTGATGGTCGATGCCCATGGGCCCCCGCGTGGATCAGCGCCAAAGGCCTTGCCATCGCGCTTCACCAGATCAACCACCGCCTGCATGCCATTCTGATGCACAAAGGCCAGATGCTCGGCAAAACGCTGGTGGCTCGACATGCGATATTTGGGGCCGCCCACAGGCCAATAGATCACCATGGAGGAGACGCGCTCGGGCGCCTGCGTGCCCATGGCAATGACTGGCGAGCAACCCATGCAGCCGCCCATGATATGGGCCTTGTCGATTTTCAGATGATCGAGCAGCGCGACGCCCTGGCGGACAAAATGCGCCCAGGTAACGCGCTCGACGCGCCCACCCGACTGGCCGCATTCGCGCCGGTCAAACAGGATGACCTGATAATGCTGGGTGAGATACTCGAGCGGCTTGGTCTTGGCATAAATGCCCAGCGACGACCATTTCTCGATCGTGGCGTCAAAACCACCTGGCGAAAACATGAGCAGCGGCGGCCCGTCTCCCCGGACTTCATAGCGGGTGGAAATGCCGTCGAGGAGCGCTGTGGCCATGTCGTTTCCTGCTTGTTTCTTGAAGATAAATGGCTCGGTGGTTGCGCAGAATTCATACCCCGCCAGAGTTTTGTCAATGGTAGCCGGAGAAAGGCATCCAAACGTCTGGCAAACGTCTTGCCATGGGCGCGGTGCTCTGTTTAAGAGGACGGGAAGAGCCCAAAAGGGCTGGAGCTTCAGGAGAGGGCGATCAGACAATGATCATCGATATTCACGGCCATTACACCACTGAACCGCAGTCGCTGTTCGCTTTCCGCGACAAGCAGCTCGCTGGTCTCGTCGATGCGACGCGCAAGCCGGCCACCAATGATCTGGGCATCACCGATGAACAGCTCGTGCAATCTGTGCAGCGCCAGCTGGCGTTCCAGAAAGAGCGAGGCTCGGACATCACCATCTTCTCACCGCGCGCCTCGGGCATGGGTCACCATGTCGGCCCTGAATGGGTCAGCCAGGAATGGACGCGGATGAACAATGATCTCATCCATCGCATCTGCTCGCTGCTGCCGGACAACTTCATCGGCGTCGGCCAGCTGCCGCAGTCGCCCGGCGTTGATCCGCGCAAATGCCTTCCTGAACTGGAACGCATGGTCAACGAGCTCGGCTTTGTGGGCGTGAACCTCAATCCCGATCCGTCGGGCGGCTATTGGACGGATCCGCCGATGACGGATCGCTACTGGTATCCGATTTACGAAAAGCTCGTTGAGCTTGACGTGCCGGCCATGATCCATGTGACGGGTTCATGCAACCCGAACTTCCATGCCACGGGTGCGCATTACATCAATGCCGACACGACCGTGTTCATGCAGCTCATCCAAGGCAATCTGTTCAAGGATTTCCCGACGCTGAAGTTTGTCATTCCCCATGGCGGCGGCGCTGTGCCCTATCATTGGGGTCGCTATCGCGGCCTGTCGATGATGATGAAGAAGCCCCCGCTCGTCGAATATCTAATGAAGAATGTCTATTTCGACACCTGCGTCTATCACCAGCCAGGCATTGATCTGCTCGCCAAGGTGATCCCGGTCGAGAACATTCTCTTCGCCTCGGAAATGATTGGCGCTGTGCAGGGCATTGATCCTGAAACAGGCCATTATTTCGATGACACGCGCCGCTATGTGGATGCGGCCAAGAACCTGTCTGACGATGATCGCTACAAGATCTTTGAAGGCAATGCGCGCACGGTCTATCCGCGTCTCGACGCGATCCTCAAGAAGCGCGGCCTTTAATTCATCCCTGCAGGGCGGCGATTTTTCGCCGCCCTTTCCTTTTGACGTTATGTTTGACCGGAGACCGACATGTCCCTGCCCCGCCTCAACGGCATTATTCGCGCACTGGAAAACGGCCAGCATGCGCTCTCGTCTTTCCAGCCCATCGACATCAATGTCGCGGTGGAACTGACGCAATCCAATTATGATGGCATCGTGCTTGAAGGCGAGCATCAGGGCTGGGACATCACGACGATGCGCCATGCTTTGCAGTATATGCTCAATCGTAGCCACATCGCCAAGAACGGCATTGCGCCGAAAGTCACGCCGATGGCGCGCGTGCCCTCCAATGGCGTCGAGAAGAATCAATTCTTGGCCAAGCAGGCGCTTGACATTGGTTGCTATGGCATCGTCTTCCCGCATATCTCTACGGTTGAAGAAGCCTACAACGCCATCTCCGCTTGCCGCTATGCCCGCCTGAAAGACAAGCCGCTGTATGAGCCGCAAGGCATTCGTGGCGATGGCCCGATGCAGGCATGCCGCTATTGGGGCCTCAGCCAAGCTGAATATTACGAAGTGGCTGAAGTCTGGCCGCTCGCGCCCAAGGGCGAGCTGTTCATCATCTTGCAGATTGAAGATACAGCCGGCATCGAAAACCTCGATGACATTCTCAAGAACGTGCCCGGTATTGGCGCGATTCTGATTGGCGAAGGCGATCTCTCACAAGAACTCGGCTATCCGCGCCAGACCGAGCATCCGGTTGTGCTCGATGCAATGGCGAAGGTCGTCGACACTTGCAAGCGTCACGGCGTGATTGTTGGTCATCCGCATGTGTCAGGCGCTAATGCAGAGCGCGTCATTTCGGAAGGCTATCGCTTCCTGATGTGCGCAGCACCGCGCAGCTATGGCACACTCGATAACACACGCAAGCTGATTGGTCGCTGAGACACCCACATGCGGACCCTGCCTGAATAAACGAAAAGCCCCGGTTCATCCGGGGCTTTTTTATGAGCCTGGCTTGAGCTTAGCCTTAATTGAGGCCGCAATTTCAAAAAACAAAACACCCATCTGGCGCATATTCGTGACATGCTGGCTTGGGGAGAAAAGCTTTTGACGCGAAACAAACACTCACACACCCAAGACAATCCGGACCCCGAAGGCGAAAGCCCCGTTGTTGGGTCTTCACGCCCTCGCATGCTGGGCATTTTGGGACCAGGCTTGATCACGGGCGCGTCTGATGATGACCCCAGCGGCATTGCAACCTATTCACAAGCTGGCGCGCAATATGGCTATGGTCTGGCGTGGACACTTTTACTGACCTATCCGCTCATGTCGGCTGTGCAAATTATTTCTGCCCGCATCGGCCGCACAACCGGCCACGGCATTGCAGGCATTTTGCGCCGCTTTTATCCCAACTGGCTTTTGCAGATTCTCGTCTTCCTGCTGGTCAGCGCCAATACGATTAATCTGGGCGCCGATCTTGGCGCCATGGCAGAAGCTTTTGTGCTGGTCGTGCCTGGCCCGCCGAAATGGTTGCTCATTCTTTTCTTCGCAGCCGCCTGCGTCTATGCGCAAGTCTTCCTGCAATACACTCGCTATGTGGCTGTACTGAAATGGCTGACACTGGCACTCTTTGCTTATTTTGCTGCGCTGCTCACAACCCACATTGATGGAAAAGCCTTGTGGCTCGGGCTTATCTGGCCACAGCTTGAATGGTCGAGCACTTATCTCACGACTGTTGTCGCCGTGTTCGGGACAACGATCAGCCCCTATCTCTTCTTCTGGCAGGCCTCACAAGAGGTGGAAGATATTCATGCCTATCGCGAACGCCACAGCCTTGCCCTATCTCCCCGGCAAGGAAAATCGGCCTTGCACCGGATTGATGTCGATACATTGGTCGGTATGGGTTTTTCAAATCTGGTCGCGCTGGCCATTGTCATAACCACTGCAGCGACACTCAATAAGCAAGGCATCACTGATATCCAGACATCTGCACAAGCCGCAGAAGCTTTGCGTCCCATTGCGGGCGAATTTGCCTTTCTGGTTTTTGCCCTTGGCATCATCGGCACAGGCTTGCTGGCCGTGCCTGTGCTGGCAGGCTCGGCCGCCTATGCTTTGGGTGAAGCACGCCAATGGCCGGTCGGTTTTTCGCGCAAATGGCAGGAGGCGAAAGCCTTCTATGGCACTGTCGCTCTGGCCACTCTGGTCGGCATGATTCTCAACTTTACCGATATTGACCCGATCAAGGCGCTTTACTGGAGCGCCGTCATCAACGGGATCACATCTGTTCCCGTTCTCATCACCATGATGCTCATCGGTCGACGGACCGATATTCTGGGTCCCTTCACTCTTGGCAAAACACTCACAATTCTTGGCTGGTGCGCCACGGGCCTGATGGCCGTGACGGTCCTTGCCATGGTGCTTGTGTCGTAACTGTCCAAGGGGTGATCTACAAGATCAGCCCTTATCTCAGGCTTCTTTGACAAGCAGCAACAGCTGGCCGCCCTCGACCAGCGAATTGCCAAGCGGCTGCGTTGCATCATAAACGAAATGCGCCTGCACAACGACCATCAAGACGCGCACACCTGCGCGATACCAGGATGCATCCTTGAACAGATCGGTCACATCAAGCACGCCTGATGTTTCCTTGTCATCGACAAAGGGCGCTACAGGCGGCGTATATTGTCCGCCCACCACATCACCAAACAAAGCCGGATCGAATTTGGTGACAATGACAAAAGCACCAGTTTGCGTGTCATAAGACCAGATCTTGCCATTATGGCGGCTATTGCCCGGATCTTCACACAGATAGATGACACCATCATCACCGATGGTGACATTATCAAACATGTCACCCCCTTCTGTGCCGTCGAGCAGCATTTCAATGCGCCCGACTGGAGCACCATCGGTCGCGAGGCTTGCCACATCATCAAACGTCACGGCCCAAAGACGGCTGCGCCCGATTTGTGTGACATCCTGCCCCTCACGCACCGTGCCATCAGCCGCAAAATTATTGCGGTCTGTTGTCACAAAATAATATCGGTTGGCATTGCGCGGGTCCCAGGCGCCATCTTCGGGACGCAAGAAACTGGTGCCCTTGTTGACATCTGCAAGGCTGACAGATTTAACCGCGCCCTTGCCAACAAGGCTCTTTTCAAGACCCACATTGGTGTTGCGATTTTCTGCACTCACACCTGACACAGCGAGCGCGTAAATCTTGCCCCCAGCCAGACCAGCGCGCTCAATCGGCGAGCCTTCGCGCGTCTTGCGGCCAATATAGAGATGAACCTGATTGCTTCCGCCATCCGAATTGGCTGCAACTATGGTCGTGTCGCTGATGACGGGATTAACGAGCAGATTTTCCCACGATGGTGGCAAATTTTTCTCGTCATTAGGCACGCCAAAACCAAAGCCCGGAAGCTCATAAGCCTCGCTTGTCTCTGCGACAAAAGCAAAGGCGCGATTGGCATGGGTGCCGCCGCCCTCTTCACCATTGAGGAACATGCGACCCTGATACCCAAGCCCGCTTCGCGGATTGAACAAGCCGGACATGGGCGCCAGATCAGCCGAGCAGAAACGCGTGAAGTCGCGCAATTTAGCAGGCAGTGCGTCGGCGCTCTTCCAGCCATCACCAGTCCACAGATGCAGCCTGGACGGACTCGTCACAAAATCCTGTCCTGCCAATACCTGCAGATTGTCTTTGTCGAGATGCCAGCGCGAGACGAATGCACCCTTGCCACCGTGACCGCGCTCCGGGCCTTTGCCGGCGGCCAATTCATGATTCATCAGGATCGTCAGCGTGCGGTCTGCATTGGCAAAAACGCCAAGACCATCGGGAATACCAGCCATATGATAGCCGCCAATGTTATTGCCAGTTGTCAGCAAGGAGACCACACGCCAGCCTTTGGCAACAGGAGACAGATAAGGCGCACCCGACGCGGACGGGGTTGCGCCTACAGCTGCGACGTCGAGGCTGGATGGGCCCCGGCTAACGAGCTGCGCAAAAGGGTTGAAGGCGGCAGCAAGGGCCGGGCGACAAAAACTTGCACCCAAGGTCGCGATGGCCGTGCCAGCCAGAAAACTGCGGCGATCAAAGGAAAAATGCGCGGCCATGCGTGCCTCCAACAAACAATAAAAAGGGCTGCCATAGCGTTCACCATGGCAGCCCTCAGATTGCGGAGGAATATGACAGGGAGATGAAACTCTCTGTCTCAGCCCTTGAAAGCCTGTGCGGCTTTTTCAACCACGTCTGCCGGTGTCTTCACGATGGCATCGGAATAGCCCTGCACGACCTTGCCCGGCGCGGGGTCGAGCTCAAGTGCGCGCTTGTTGGCCATTTCGATCATCGCGGGATCTGCCACCATCTTGTCGAAGGTTGCGCGCAAATATTCGATGCGGTCAGCCGGAATGCCGGGAGGCGCCAGCAATGCGCGACCAATCATGGCACCAGCCGAGGCGAATTCGATCACGCGCTTGGCCACCGGATCATCGACCAGCTCCTGCATAAGCGGCACATTCTGCAATTCGCGGTTACGCTTCAGGCCGGTCTGGATGACAGCGACCAACTCACCGCTATCTAGCTGGCGCTTATGCGTCACGCGCCATGAATTCCAAGCAGACGAGACAAGGTCAATCTCGCCACGCTCCAGCGCGATGGAATATTCATTTGCACCCGGATAGCCGCAGATCATCTTGTATTTATAGCCAGCCAAAACTTTCAGCAGTGCAGGATATTGATAGGACTGTGCGGTTGTCCCCGTGCAGCCCACAATAGTTTCCTGACGCTTCATATCTTCTGGTGCTTTGGAAGGAGAATCCTTCCGGCGCACGAAAGCCGTGTTCACCGGCGAGAACGAGCCGATGTAGCGCATATCTTCGACCTTCCACTTGCCCACGTCCGGCTCAAGCACCTGCGTATTGGCAATAGTCTCAGGCAGAACGCCCATCACAGTGCCATCACGTGGCGCCTGCGCATAAAGATAAGCCGTCGCCAGAAGACCACCGCCACCGGGCTTGTTTTCAACAATCACCGCGCCAGCTTGGGGCAAATACACGCGCAGCATGTCGGCGGCGAGGCGCGCATAAAAGTCATAGGAACCACCGGGCGGATGGCCAACCATGACCTTCACAGTTTTGCCCTTGAAAAATTCGTCCGGCGTTTGTGCCAGAGCCGGCACGCTAGCCAGCGCGCAGGCCGCAAGAAGAAGAGAGCGCAGCTTCATCATGACATGTCCTCCATGGCCTCGGGGGCCTGATAAAATCTTCAGACGCCCAGAATGGCGCGTGATTCTTTAAACAGATCGTCAAGCGCATAACGCTCGGGAATGATCTTCTGCTCGTAGGCGAGTTGCACGACAAGCTCAAGCGAGGGTGCGATCACATCATAGCCAACAGGGCGCATATCGATGGCACCCGCAGCAACCGGTGCCGCTTCTTTGCTTTTGACAAAGAGATCATAAATCTCGCGCACAGTCTCAGGTTGCGACTGAAGCAGCTCGCGCTTGACGCACAGAATATGATTGATCGGCAATAGGCCGGTCTTCTTGTGCCAAGCAAGACCCGCGTTTTTAGCATCCGGAATAACCGCCTTGATCTTGGGATCGTCAGGCAAATCATTGCCCAGAATACCCGCATCGATCTCACCCGACATCAGCATCGGCAATAGTTTTGTGCCGGCAGGTGCACGCGTGACGAAGGACGGCTCCTGATATTCGGCCAGATGCGCGCCTTCGAAAATCGTCCAGTCCACGCTCTCCAGATCGAGCCCGTGCTCTTGCGAGAGAATGTTGCGCACCCATGCGCCTGTCGTCTGCGTATAGGCGCGCACACCAACCTTTTTGCCCGGCAGCATGTCGGGTGTCAGCTCTTTGTGAAAGTCTGTGTTGTAAACGATGCAGCCGTGCTGGAAACGCGAAGCCAGCACGACGGGCAGCATGACAATCGGCTTTTTGTAGGCATAGGCCTGCAAGAAGGTGAAGACGGCCATTTCACTGACATCGAACTTTTGTTCACGCGCCATCGGCTTGAAGGCATCATGAATGGGTTCGATCTCGTGAAACTCGAAATCAAAATTGGCCGACTTCACCGTGCCATTCAGCAAAGCTTCGGTCGTGGCATAGCGCTTGAGCGCGCAAGAAAGTGTCATATTGCTCATCACGGACTCACTTCAGGCTTGGATAAAGTTCAAGCGCTGTGCCTGACAAGATCTGCGCGCGATCAGCATCCGAAACGGAGGCCAACACATGCATGGTCTCGTCGACAATGTTTTTCAGCGTGTCGTCATGGGCCGGATAATTCGAACCCCACAGAACGCGGCTCGCACCAAAGGTCGACAAAACCTTGTCCATGAAGGCCGCAGGCGTCGAGGCGCCCTGCTGGCAATGTTCCACCGTGCGGCTGGTGAGCTTGAGATAGATGTTCTTGTAACCCGCAATGTCCCACAGGCTTTGGGCCTTCGCATAAGGCGCACCATCATTGATGACGGGGCGCGCCAGATGGTCGAGCAAGAAATTCGTCTGCGGAAAGGCCTTCACGATTTTCAGCAAAAGCGGAATGCCTTCGGCGGTCATCTGCATGGCAATCGGCAGCTTCAAGGCGCCGGCCTTTTCCCAAACCGGGAAAGCGCGCTCATCATCCAGCCACGTCTGCTGGCCAGGCATGGTGGAACCCGTGGTGAACACGCGCATGCCGGTCATGCCGCGCGACACCCAATGATCCATCTGCTCAAGAGCTTTCGGGTCGAGGGGATCAAGCGAGAAGACGCCCGTGAAACGCTTGGGGAATTTGACGATGCTGTCGGCCAGATAAGACGAATTATGGCCATAGGCAGTCGAGGCCTGGACCACGGCGGCCTTATCGACGCCCGCCTCATCCATCGCAGCAATCAGCTGCTCGGGCGTTGTGGGGCGCTCAGATGACCAATCGGACTGTTTGCCACCAATCGGCGCAAGGGGATATTTTTCGCGATCCGGCGACACCACATGGCAATGGACATCGATGATCATTGGCTTCTGGCCGCCCGCCATTTGAAACTCCTTGGTCTTTCCTCGTGAGAAGCGCATCGCGCACGCTTTGACCCACGTTATGCGATGGCGGGGCAGCTGCCCCTATTCAAACCGCGGAAGACGGTATAAATTTTTCCTAAACTCATCCGGCCTAAGGCCTTACGCAGTCCATGAGCCTTTTCGCATGAGCCCTATCGAACCCGTACCGAGCCTGCGCCGCCTGCGCGCCTTTGAGGCCGTTGCCCGCCTGTCCTCCTTATCAGCAGCCGCGCAAGTGCTACGCCTGACCCAGCCAGCACTCACCCATTCCATCGGCCAGCTGGAGGCCGAGATCGGGACGCGACTTTTTGAACGCAAACCCGAGGGCTCGTTTCTGACCGAGGCGGGACACAGTTTTCACCGGCGCACGCTGCGCTTTTTTGCCCAAGTCGAAGACGCGCTCTGGCGCGCGACCGGGCAAACGGGTGAAGCTGTGCAAGGGCTCGCCATGCGCCTTGGCAGCGCGCATTTGCGCAACCTGTTAGCGATCTGGCGGACCGGCTCGTTCCGTGCGGCGGCGCAGTCGCTCGGCATTTCTGAGCCCAGCCTGCAGCGCCCGGCACGCGACATGGAGCAGTTGCTCGCCATCACATTGTTTCGTCGTGCTGCAGCGGGCTGGACAGTCACCGAGACGGGCGACGATCTCGCCCGCCGCATGTCTCTGGCCATGGGCGAAATTCGCTCTGGCGCTCTGGAAGCGGGCGGGCGGCAAGAAAACCGGCCGCATCTACGCATCGGTGTGCTGGCGCTTGCCCCGCGCATTCTGGTGACAAAGGCCAGCGCTTTTTTACTGACCCACTACCCCCACCACCGGATCGAAATTGTTGAAGGCCCCTATGAACGATTGGCGCGTGATCTCAATGATGGATTGCTGGATATCCTGATCGGCGCCTTGCGCGCGCCATCATCCTACCCCGAGCTTGGCGAAGAAATTTTCTTTGAAGATCCTTATCAGCTCGCTTGCCGCAAAGATCACCCCATGACACAGCAAGTGCCTGCCAAACCGGAACATCTGAACGGTTTTAATTGGATTTTTCCAACATCCGAACTGCCGCGACGCGCTGTGCTCGACACGCTCATCAGCGATTGGGCACTCACAGCACCCGTCCAGTTCGAGACCAATTGCCTGACAACCATTACAGCCTTGCTGGCAGATAGCGACCGCTTGTCCATTCTCTCACGCGGGCACATTGCCTTGGACAGCAGGCTGGCCGGAATAGATCTGGCGTTGCCGCATCCACCGCGCCATGTCGGCCTGACCTTACGACGCAATTGGTTGCCAACCGCAGTGCAAGACACCTTTTTGCGCGAATTACGCAAAGCTGCCAAAAGCCTCTCTGTTCAGCAGTGAGAATCTGCGCTAGTCTTTTAAAAAAAGGGGAGGCTGATATGAAACGCGCAGCACTTGCATTGACTTTCTTGAGCCTGACCCTGAGCACAAGTTTCGCCCAGCAGACCCAAAACATCCGCGGCCTTATTCAAGCCTTCGACGGGCAGAAGCTTGAGGTCGAGACATTTGACGGGCGCAAGGTTTCGATTGGCGTGCCTGCCGATCTGCGCGTCACCACCACCAAGCCTTTCTCGCTATCCGAAGTGAAGCCCGGCATGAAGCTGGGCGTAACCACGTTGAAGGCACCCAACGGCCAGACCATTGCCATTGATGTGCGCCCCATTTCAGCCACGGCGAATGAGGGCTTGTCGCCTTACGATTTGAAGCCCGATTCCGTCATGACCAATGGCATTGTCGAGGCAACTGTCTCCTCCGCTCAAGGACCAGAGCTGACACTCAACTACAAGACCGGCACAGTCAAAGTGCTGGTGCCAGCCGAAGCCACGCTGTCGCAGCCAGGCCCTGGTACTTTGAGCGACCTGAAGCCGGGCGAGACGATCTTTGTGGCCGTCTCGCACGAGGGAGACAAGCTGACCGCCTTGCGGGCGCAAGTCAGCAAGGATGGCGTCAAGCCAACCCAATAAGCCGCGGCAAGATCAGATACGGCTTGGCAAATGGTCGTTGTGCCGCTTATGATTTGCACCAAGAAATCCCAACAAAAAGGGGTTTCACCGTGCGCTTGAGAACACGCAAGACAGGGACGGACAACCATGAGCACCGCCGCCATTCACGACACCACCAAAGCCCGCCGCGAAGATGTCTACGATCGCGAAGGCCCGTTTCATCCTGAAACCTATGTCGGCACTTCACCCATCAAGCCCAACAAGCTGGGACATTTTGTCTATGAAGTGAGCGACGTCGAACGCACCGCCAAATTCTGGACGGAAGTGATGGGCTTTGTGGAAACCGACCGCAACAAGCACGGCATGATTTTTTTCCGCTGCGGCAAGGATCATCACGGCATTGGCCTGAAGCCCATGGCCAAAGGCAAAATGCCCAAGCGCGACATTCACGGCTCGCTTCAGATGGAGCATCTCGCCATTGAAGTCGACAGCACCGAGACGCTGCGTCTGGCGAAGGAGTTTTTCCTGGCCAACAAAATTCCGATCGTCTTCGAAGGCCGCAAGGGTGCGGGCTGCAACATCAGCATCAACTTCCTTGATCCCGATGGCTACGAATTCGAAATCTACACAGACATGGATCAGATCGGCCCCGATGGCCGCCTGCGACCACCCTCTCTCTATAAGCCGCGTAATCCGCTTGAAGATGCGATCAGAGATCCCGTCGAGAAGAAGTGGTAACACACAAAAAAAGCCGCCCTTCGGGGCGGCTTTTTCTTGAACTGGTGAAGGTGTAATCAATCTGCCAACGTTGCTTTGAGCTTGAGCACTTTGTCGTTGCAGAAATTATACATACGCGGCTCGACCGATTCCCCATCGGCAAAATCAAACGCGATTTGTACTTTGCAAGCCTTACCGATGTTGACCTTGACCGACTTGCCGGGCGCCAAAGCATCCTTGAGCAAATTCACATCTACCCCCGCTGAGAAAAAGATCACCGGCGATGAAGTTTGATTGGTCAGCGTCACAACATGCCCACCTGCAGCTTGCGCAGGCAGCGCGGTCAAGATGAGCACAGAAAAAGCATATGTCTGGATCAATTTCATCGGCGAGCCACTATCGCTTTGGTTGCTCTTCTTTCAGACAACCTGCACCATGCTGACCTGCAGTCCAAAAAAAGACAATTGGCGCAAGGTTTAAAAGCGACAATAGCCAGATCCCGCATGGGATGACCCTGATGGACACGAGCCATTGTGGGCGGGGATGTAACGCTGCCCACCACTCGCGCGACAATATCCGCTGCCTGCATGCGAAGTGCCCGAGGGACAAGAATTGTTGATAGCTGGAATATAAGTATCCGACGATGTGGTGCGGCAATAACCGCTCCCCGCGTGAGACGTGCCAGAGGGGCATGAGTTATTGATGGCAGGCACCATGCCTTGGGCTTGAGCAACGCTCACCAAAGCCATCCATGCACACAGTGAAACGGGAAGAACCTTCATTTTCATCTCCCATAAAAAAAACGCCCCGAACCCAGAGGGTCCGAGGCGCTGCAAAATGTTACCCCGCCAAGCTTCAGGCCTCGTTGGCGATTGTATTCTTCAACAGGCCAACGCCCGTGATCTCGACTTCAACCACATCGCCCGCCTTCATATAGAGTGGGGGCTTGCGACGATCACCCACGCCACCCGGCGTGCCAGTGACGAGCACGTCGCCG
Source organism: uncultured Hyphomicrobiales bacterium (assembly GCA_903851305.1). Taxonomy (GTDB): domain Bacteria; phylum Pseudomonadota; class Alphaproteobacteria; order Rhizobiales; family Beijerinckiaceae; genus Terripilifer. The sequence continues at coordinate 35,148 of CAINNX010000184.1, forward strand.
GTTTCCAGCGTTGTGAAACGCGAGACATATTCAATGATGTCTTCAATCGAGAAAATCATCTGGGCCAGAACGGCCTTCTGAACTTCCTGACCGTTGAGACGCGTGATCAGCGTGGTTGTCTTGCGATCCGTGATCACGTCGGGCGAGACGAGATAGGGCCCAAAAGCGCCTGTCTTGTCGAAATTCTTGCCCGGTGTGTATTGATGCGTGTGACGCTGGTAATCGCGGATCGTCGCATCATTGTAGCAGGAATAGCCCGCGACATGCTTGAGCGCGTCTTCGCGCTTGATGTTGCGACCGCCCTGGCCGATGACCAGTGCGAGCTCGCCTTCATAATCGAGGCAATCGGAATGAGCCGTCTTCAAGATAGGCTGATCATGCGCCACTTGTGATGTGGCGACGCGCAAGAAGAGCACGGGGAATTCCGAATCCGAGCGACCCGTTTCCTTGATGTGCTCACCGTAGTTGAGGCCGACGCAGACAATCTTGCCCGGATCGGTAATGACGGGAAGCAGCTTGATACCTGAGAGCGCGTAATCCTGGCCCTTGGCGGCCACTGTGCCGGATTTGAATTCATCCGTGGCCAGAAAAGCTTTCAGGGTCGGGGCGTGCGGACGATCTGCACCCAGATCAATCACGCGGTCGCCTTCGACCAGACCATATGTCGCCTTGCCGGCGGGCGTCACGAAGCTAGCGAGTTTCATATCCTGCCCTTGCGTTCAATGTGAGAATTGTGGGACCGAAACGATCGTTCTTGGACATATAGCCATTTCCGGAGGGGGTAAAGACAGCCTAGCTGAGCAAAAGTTTGTGGCCACAGGCGAGTTTGGCTTAAACTGCGGTCAGGATTTACATCCCCCCCCTCTAAACGGGGGCACGAAGAACAATAACGAGGAAACAGATCATGAAGACCATCGGATTTATCGGCACGGGCGGCATGGGCGTTGGCATGGCGGCCAACCTGATCAAAGCGGGCTATAGCCTGGTTGTGACAGACCTGCGCCGCGAACAGGCTCAGCCCCTCGAGGTGCTTGGCGCTATCTTCAAGAACAGCCCGAAGGAAGTTGCCGAATCCTGCGAGATCGTTCTGTCCATGCTGCCGCATAATGATGCGGTGACAGCGGTCGCGCTTGGCAAAGGCGGCTTGATTGAGGCCACCAGCGGCGCCAAGACCTGGATCGACTTCAGCAGCATCGACAAAGACACTATCGTCAAAGCCACCGCCGAATTGACGAAGAAAGGTTGGCATATTGCTGACGCATCTGCGGGCGGCGTGGAAGAAGTGGCGGCAGCTGGACAATTGGCGCTGTGGATCTCAGGCCCGCAATCTTTGTTTGATGAGCATCAGCCTATCTACAAGGCGATGGGCAAATCCGTTTTGCAGGTCGGTGAACTCGGCAATGCGAAAATGGTGAAAAACGCCATGGCCATGCTGGCCGCTGTGCAGCATATGAGCATTGTTGAAATCGGCTCCTGGCTCAAAAAAGGCGGCCTGACGGACGCCACTTTCCAGACCGTGCTGGAAAATTCGCAGCAAGATTCGGTTGCCACGCGCCGCATCATGGATGTGGTGGTGAGCCGCAAGTTCAAGCCGCGCAAGTCGTGGATGCCGAAAGACGTCAGCTTCGGCCTTGATATGGCACGCGAGATGGAAGTGCCCATGCCCTTCGTCAGCCTTGCCTATCAGATGTTTTCGATTGCACAGGCCACCGGCCAGGATGGCTATGAAGCCACCGGCATTGCCTGCAATGTTTACGACGTCATCTGCGGCGTAAAAAAATAAGCACAACATATATCTTATTAAAAAGATGCCCCGTGAGCTTTTCACTCACGGGGCGTTTTGTATTTTTAGATTTGGTTGCGGGGGGCCGCAACCATCAATAGCTATGTATTCGATCACACCGATATTTTTTTTGATTGCTCCAGGTTAAGAAGCCGGAGATTTTGGCCGTCAAAATAGACAAACTTGAGTGATTTTCGCCGTGAATTCAGCCGCCCCGGCAGCGGATCATAATGATAGCCGCCGCCAATCGTGGGAGCGAGCACGCCCACATCCGTCCGATCATCAATTTCGACGCGGAGCAATTGTAGCGTTGCTCCATCAGGTGCGCGGCCGCAGAACGGGATACCTGCGAGACGCAGAAAACTCACAGGATCGGCGACCGCAGGAAATGTTTCGACAAAACTTGTCTCGACGAGATCAAGATCGGTCTCCGTTGCTGCTGGCGTCGGTGACGCAGTGCCCCCTGCCAGATGAGGTGTCTGCCATTGGGCAGCGCCCTGGCCACCATTGTGCCCCATATGGACATGGGCACCGGGTGCGCCGCCGTCATCGTGATGGTGATCATGTCCGCGATGCATCGCAGATCCTCTCGTTTAGAATTGAACGGGCTTGTCGATGAGTGAGCGATGCGAGCCAAGCTTGCCATTGGCAACCATGGAGCCCAAAGCTTCGACCACGACACGCGTGCCAAACAAAGCCGTGATGTCTGATGTGTCGTAAGGCGGTGAGACTTCGACCACCTCAAGACCGCAAAGTCCTTCTGCGGCCACGAGCCCCAGAATCTTCAGTGCTTCGCGCGGCAAGAACCCGCCCGGTTCTGGCCAGCCGGTGCCGGGCACGAAGCCGCAATCAATCGAATCCACATCGAAAGAGATATAGACCGCATCCGCGTCTTTCCATGCGAGCTCCAGCGCGATCTCTGCCGTTTTTTCGAGGCCGATGCGTTCAATATCTGCAATCGTGAGCACATTGGTGTTGCGATCACGCGCAACTTGCACACCGGCACGCGGCACTTGCCAGCCACCAATGCCCAGCTGCACGAGATTGGTCGGCTTTACATTGGGAAGATTGGTCGCATGGAACCACGGCGTCGTGTGCATGCGCTCATCGAGATCGCGTTCCTGAATATCAATGTGGCGATCAAAATGAATGATGCCAATACGCTTCGACGTGCATTCGGCAATGCCACGCACGCAGGGGAAGCCGATGGAGTGATCGCCACCAAGCATGATGGGCAAAGCCCCTGACGAGAAGACATGCGAGACGCCGCGCGAAATCTGGTCAAAGCTTTTTTCGAGATTGCCCGGAATGGTAAAAACATCTCCCGCGTCACACAACGTCATCTGTTCGCGCAGGTCCACGCCCAGCTCATAATTGTAAGGTGTATAGAGTGCCGAAATGCGCCGGATGCCCTGCGGCCCAAAGCGCGTACCCGGCCGATAGGTGGTGCCGGAATCAAACGGAATACCCAGCACCGCCGCGTCATATTTGGCGACATCTCGGACATTTTCGACATAGGGCGCTTTGAGAAACGTATTGATGCCCGCAAAATGGGGGAGTTCACCGCGCGAGAATGTCGGAATGGATTTGTCGGTTAGACTCTCAGCGCCAGGCAAGCCCATATCGAGTGCCCACTGCTGCTCACGCTTCCAGCCATCTTCAGAAAGCTTTCCCTCGGCATCCAGCGCCCGCCAGCCCTGCGTCTCCATTTTGGAAAAATCAGGATGGTGGAATCTTTTGCGCTTCTGGTGGGATACCAGACCGGCATGACGATGGTGGCGCGCAGGGCGGTGCGAAAACAGCATGGACTTTTCTCCTCAGCTATTGAAACAGCGACGCATCAGGGCGCGGCTGGGGTTTATGGGCCGATATGATCGGATCATTCATCGGAATGTCGTAAGTGATGGTTGCACCATAGCGCTCGGGCGCATGCGGATCGCGCCGCGGACGATCAAAGGTGATCACGCGTGTTCCAAGCTCAAAGGCCTCGCGAATGTCATGCGTCACCATGACTATTGTCATGGCATTTGTTTTCCAGAGATGGCGCACCAGCTCGTGCATCTGGCTTTTGGTACCCGGATCAAGCGCTCCGAATGGCTCATCCAGCAAAAGGATTTTCGGATTTTTGGCCAAAGCTTGCGCAATGGCGAGGCGTTGCTGCATGCCCCCCGACAAGGCGCGGGGGAATTTGTCAGCATGTTCTGACAAGCCAACTTGGGCGAGTAGTGCGCGGCATTGCTCAAGCGCCTCTTCGCGGGCCAAGCCACGCAGCACACCCGAAAAAGAGGCTGCTGCGAGCTCGAAACCGATCAGCACATTTTCAATGACAGTCAGATGCGGGAATACAGAATAGCGTTGAAACACCACACCACGATCAGGCCCGGGCTCACGCGGGATAGGTTTGCCATCGAGCAAAATATCGCCGCGTGTGGGCTGCTCTTGTCCCAAAATCATCCGCAAAAACGTCGTCTTGCCGCAACCTGACGGACCCACCAGCGAGACAAAACTTCCGGCCGGCAAGTGCAGATTGATCCGCTCCAGCACGATCTGCGCGCCATATTCTTTCCAGACATTGCGAATGAGAAGCTCGCTCATGTCGAGGGCTCCTCATCATGCGCCCATGGATAAAGTTTGCGCGACAGAGCGCCAAGCAACAGATCGCTGATGAAGGCAATGAGCGTGATCCAGATCACGTAAGGAATGATCACATCCATGGCGAGATAACGGCGCACGAGAAAGATACGATAACCAAGGCCGGATTCTGCAGCAATCGCTTCGGCGGAGATGAGAAAGAGCCAGGCCGGGCCCAAGGATAGCCGTGTCGACTGGATGAGCTTTGGCAAGGTCTGGGGCAGCGCGACACGCACAATATACTGCCATGTCGAGGCGCCTAATGTTTGCGCCTTGATGAATTGCTCAACCGGAATGGATTGCACATGATGGGTCAGATCGCGCATCAGAAAAGGTGCTAGCCCAATCACGATCAAAGCAATTTTTGAGACTTCGCCAAGCCCAAAGATGATGAAGAGAATGGGCAGGAGCGCCATCGGCGGTACAACGGACACAATAGAAATGAGCGGCGCAAAGCCTGCGCGGATCAACGGGATTACACCAAGCAAGAGCCCAACCGCGAGAGCCGCACACACGGATATCGCAAGACCTTGGAAGAGACGGATCAGACTGGCGCCTGTGTCTTTCCACAAAAGCACATCACCTGTGCGCGCATCCGCCGTGAAAGCATAGCGCACAATGGCATCACCCATCGAGGCGAGTGAGGGCATGAGTTTGTCGGCGGGGTTCAGCAACAAACGCTCATGCGACATCATCACATAGAGGAGGATCACGAGGCCGATGGGCGCGAGGCCAAGCACCAGCTTTGTGACGCGGTCAGGGTTTACATTCATGATGCGCCGCATCGGAATGCCTCGTGATCCTCAGGTTCAGATTAGAGCTTGCCGGCCGCAGCCATTTCCATGAAGCTTGAGTCAAACCGCAACTTCACGTTTTTGGCATTGCCCAAGGTCTTCCCTCCTGGGAAAGCAATGCCAATCACATCGACGGATTTGGCGCCTTCACCCAACAGCCCATGCGCGAAGGAGAACTTGCGCACATTGTCCATGGTGGTGACCAGCCCCGCACTTTTGGTGAATTCCACAGCCTCTTTGGCATCATAGAACATGCGCGTGGTCTTGAGCTGGTCATCAAAACCGGCGAGGTCCGTTCCAGAAGCTTTGGCCATGGATTCGCGTGCTGTCACGCCTTCCTTGTCCTTTGCCATAATCGCAATGGTTTCATACCAAATACCGGTTAGCGCTTTGGCAAAATCAGGATTGTCCTTGAGCACATCGCCACGCACGATGGTCGTGTCGATGATTTCGCCTGGAATCTTGCTCGAGTCGAAGACCAAATTGGCGCCCTTGAGGGCCTTGGCTTCGCTCAACTGCGGGTTCCAGGTGACGACCGCTTTTGAATCAGCCGAGCTGAAGGCAGCCACAATATCCGCATCAGACGTATTGACCGTCTTCACATCCTTTTCCTTCAGACCAACGGTCGAAAGTGCGCGCGCCAGAAGGTAATGCGAGACGGACATTTCAACGAGATTGACCTTGCGCCCCTTGATGTCCGAGAGCTTGGAGGTGCCCTTCAGCACAATGCCGTCATTGCCGTTCGAAAAGTCGCCAACGATGACGACACTTGTGTCGACACCACCAGCGGCAGGAATGGTCAGCGCATCCATATTGGCAGCGGTCACCGCATCTACTTTGCCGGCGGTGAATTGATTGATGGATTCGACATAATCATTGACCTGAACGACATCGATTTTAATGCCATATTTATCGGCCCATTTTTTGACGATGCTGGCTTCAGCCGCATAGGGCCAAGGCATCCACCCGACATAGACCGTCCAAGCAAGAGTGAATTTTTTTTTGGCTTGCGCCAGCGATGGCGACACGGTGGCGCTGAAAGACGCGACCACAAGCGCCGAAAGTGTGAAAAGTTTAACGAGCACAGTTCGCATCTGACCACCTCCGTTAAGGACGCTTCGGTGAACAGATGGTGGACGGGAGAGTGCCCGCCGCAGCCGATATGCCGCCGGAGCCTCCCGGGTTTTTATCCCTCCGTGAACCCGATTAGGTCGGGCTGTCCCTCTCGGACCAGACGCTACAAAGCCGGAACCCTAGGGACACACAAGACTACTCATGGGGCCGTAAAATTCGGAAGATTCAACTTCAGGCTTTGTGCACTTATTGGCCGCAGGCTGATTAATAAAAAAGCAAAAACGTCCCTGAGTTTATGATTCAAGGGGCGTTTTGATAAGCGCTTTAGGATTTAGCTGCAGGCAGGCGCTGTAACTTCCACCAGACACAGCTCACCCACCGGGCATAGCTTGGCTTTTGTCATTGGGATGTCACGAACACAGGCCCAAAAAAGGCCCCATCGCGTGATATCGCAACCTGAAGGTGGCCTATGCTTTTTCGATCCGCCCTTCTTATCGGCCTCATGGCCGCAGCCCCAGCCAGCGTCTGCGCACAGGGCGTCCAGTTCATCGGTTCGGCTTATCTGGATGGCAAAGGCACGGATAAATCCGGCCTGCCCGCCTCTCAGCTCGAAGACGGCGTTTCACCCATGAACGGACTGAACGGCATTGGCTCGGGCATGGCATATACCGGCTTCCAGAACCGATTTATTCTCCTGCCCGATCGCGGCCCCAACAAGATCGAATACAAGGGCGGCGCCGAGGTGGATTTCACCACTTCCTATCCCAACCGGATCCAGACCTTCGATATCAAAGTCGTTCAAGACACGACGCGGCCGACCGGATGGCGTGTCGATCTCTCGCATGTCGCGACAACCTTGCTGAAAAACACTGTAGGCGAACAATATATCGGGATATCGACAGCATTTGCAGCGGAGGGCAAAGCCAACCACCGCCTCGATTCTGAGGGTGTAGGTGTCGCTCCTGACGGCACGTTCTGGGTGTCGGACGAATATGGACCACATATTTTGCAATTTGACCAGACGGGTCGCCAGATCGGCATGCTCAAGGCCCCTGACGGATTTGAAATTGCAACGCCTGGCCCCAATCTGAAAACAGAAATGCAGACCAACAAAATTGGTCGCGCTACCAATCGCGGCGCCGAAGGCCTTACCATTACACCGAGCGGTCGTTATCTGGCGATAGCTATGCAAAGTCCGCTCATTCAGGACGGCGGTCAAAAGGGCTTAAACAGCCGCATCGTGATTTATGACCTGCAGAACAAGGCGACAGTGCCACGTCAGTTCATCTATCCTTTCGATGATACGAAAATGGGTATCAGCGAAATCCTCGCTGTCGATGAGACACGTTTCCTCGTCGATGAACGCGATGCCGCAGCAGGAACCAATGGTCGTAAACTTCTTTATCTTGTCGACATCAATCAAGAAGAAAAGCCGACTGACCTTGCGACAGCAGGCTATGTGGGCACACATGGCAAGACATTGCCCGAGACAGGTTTGCCTGAAGGCTTTGTGGCATTGAAAAAGACGCTCTTCGTCGACATTGGGAAGCTGCTCAACCAAGCGCAGGGAGACGGGAAAGGCGCCTTCGCCAATGCGCGTGGCCTACCTGATAAAATTGAAGGCTATGCTTGGGGCCCAGATCTGCCCAATGGCGACCACCTCTTGCTTGCCTGCAACGACAATGATTTCGACTCGCTGGAAACAGGCTTTCCCAATTATATCTGGGCTTTCGCAGTTTCGCCTTCTGTGCTGCCTGGCGTTAAAATCAATCGGCTTAATGATGGTATCAAATTTGGACCTTGAGAGATCCAGCGTAAAAAGAAATGCTCGAGAAAGGGGCCGCACCATGAATATCGTTGTCTACCATAATCCAGACTGCGGAACTTCGCGCAATACAATCTCGATCATTCAGGCAGCCGGATACGAACCAACGATTATCGAATATTTGCAAGCAGGATGGACAAATGCACAGCTTCTAGGTCTGTTTGCAGCAGCAGACCTGACGCCAAAGACAGCCCTGCGCATCTCGAAATCACCGGCTGAAGCTCTAGGCCTCACGGACCCCAACATATCCGACGAGCAGCTTCTTGCAGCTATGGTCGAACACCCGATCCTTGTTAATCGGCCGATTGTCTGCACACCCAAGGGCGTGCGCCTGTGCCGCCCGAGCGATGCCGTCCTTGACCTGCTCGAGCAATGGCCCCAAGGGCCATTTTTCAAAGAAGATGGCTCTGTGCTGATTGACGAAAACGGTCGGCGTGCGGACTAAAACAAAAAAAGAAAAAGCCGCTGGGTAAGAGGCTTTTTTAATGTCTACTGCCCCACCGCATTGCTCGTCGTCTCAATCTTGACGACCATTTCTGCGACCTTATTCCAAACATCATCGCCTTCGTGATCTCCATGACGCTGACAGGAGACCGCGCGTTCGCGTGCATAATGCTCCGCCCTTCCACCATGGCTCATGCGCAATGCCTTGGCATGAATTTCAATAGCTTCGTCGAGAGAAATATTCATAAAAGACCCCAAACTCTGGCTTACAATTTCCTCGGGCGCCCACATTTTTATTATCTTCAATTTTTAACCCATCGGCACTAACGTGTCACGTGGTAGCAACGATTGAATTACGATTGTCATAAAAATGTCATTAGTCTCATATAGCCCTCTGATTATTCAATTTATATGAAAGCTGCGAGGGCGCCATGTCAGTCATGGACAAGGATTTTTCCATGCTCGGCAACCCCAATGAGCAGAAGGGATTGCTCTTCGCGTTTCATTTTTCAGAAAAAAACCGGGGTCATTATCAAACCGTTCCAGACTATCAGGCTATTGCGGCGGGTGACGGCTTCTGGTGGGTCCATGCGCATCTGACTGACACGCGTTGCCGGGAATGGATTTCCTCACAAGAGTGGCTAACCGACGAGGCGCGTGAAATTCTTCTTTCGCATGAGTTGCACGACCGCGTTGAGACGAATGAAGGCCAATTGGCAGGCGTTTTCGTGGACGCCAAACTCGACTTTGATGGCGAAGACGAAGAAATGGCAGAGCTTCGCTTCGTGCTCGCCGACCGTATTCTTCTGACCGGCCGCCGTCGTTCCTTGCGTTCCGTTGAAAATACAAGCATTGCCATTGAGCGGGGCAAAGCGATTGAATCTCCGCTCGAGCTTCTCGAAGAGATTGTTGATCGTGAGGCTGATTACATGGCCAAAGCAGCCAGCGACCTAGGCCATGCGGTTGATGCCATTGAAGATAAAATTATGGCTGGTTATGTGAATGATGCACGCGCACAAACGCCTCGCGTGCGGCGCCATGCCATCAAGCTGCATCGACAAATGTCTCGCCTGCTCGTTCTGTTTCGTCGCGTCGAGCGGGCGCCAGCAACCCGCCTGCCTGCTGATCTGCGCGATGCAGCGGGGCGCATCGCGCAACGGCTGGAATCGATCTATCAGGAAGTCCATTCCTCACAAGACCGCGCACGACTATTGCAAGATGAAGTCTCGGCCTACCTTGCCAATGAGACCAATAAACAGCTCTATGTCTTGTCGATGCTGACCGCTCTCTTCCTGCCCGCGACCTTGGTCTCGGGCTTTTTCGGCATGAACACGAAGGGCCTGCCCTTTGCAGAAGACGATTACGGTTTTTGGTACGCGTTCGGCATAGCCGCTGTCGCGGCTTTGCTCACCTATTTGGCGCTAGCCTATATTTTGCGGCAGCGTTCGGTCGAATAATCACGCGCGCACCAGGACCGGAGGTCGCTCAGCTTCTGCAAAGGCACGCACCCACATGGCGCAAATACCTGATCGCACCACGTCATCGACTGAAAATTCGACAACAGGCACCGGCAAATCTTTTCGAACGACAAGCTCGATTGCCATACGCAAACCTGAATCGCGCTCCAGATCACATTGGGCGACATCGCCATTAATGACTGTCAGGCAATTTTCGCCAATGCGCGTCAAAAACATCTTCATCTCAACCGTCGATGTATTTTGCGCTTCATCAAGCAATACAAAAGCATCTTTCCATGTCCGACCGCGCATGACCTCAAAGGGTACGACTTCAATGTCACCATTTTTCAGCGCCAAATCGTAGACGGCCTCACCCAGACGATCACAAATAGCATCTGTCACCGGCACAGCCCAAGGCGCGAATTTTTTCTCCAAGGAGCCCGGGAAAAAGCCGAGCGACCGACCGCATGGAACATTGGGACGCGTCAGGATGATTTTTCGCACCGAACCCAAACGATAGAGGTCCGCTGCATAAGTAGCAGCCAGCCAAGTCTTGCCCGTGCCTGCAGGCCCGAGAACAAAAACCTGCTCTGATGTTCTTAAATGGCCAAGATATTCTGCTTGCCGGCGGTTCATGGCGATAATGGGCGGCGGGGACCGCTGTTCCGCAAATTTCGTTTTTTTCTTTTTGTTCAGATGAATTACTTTGGCTTCTTCATTTTCACGCAGACGACGCTTTTCCCGGTTCTTGGCCATTGCCGCGAGTCCCATGGGTTAGGCCGGTCGGTGGCCCGCCCGGTCGATGGAAAAAAATGCGCGAGGAGAATCGCCGGGGGACGAGCCGGATAGGCCGGATTGGGTGCGAGCGGACAAAACCGAACATGAAACCCACAAGAACCGCGACGAAACAGATGGAAGAGAACTGATTCCTGTGACGATTTGGTGACCTGGTCCGCAACCGGTTAAAATGAAAATACAAGGAGACGCCCACATGACGAAATTATCGGGTGAAGTCATTTGTGTTGCTACTCACCCCACACATGCCTTTAGCAAAACACCCACGCAACAGATCGAGCTCATCAAGGGCATGGGTGTAGCAGGTGATGCGCATTGTGGTGAAACCGTCAAACATCGCTCCCGCGTGGCAGCAAATCCGCACCAACCCAATTTGCGACAGGTTCATCTTTTTACGGCCGAAATGCTGGATGAAGTTTTAGCACAGGGCTTTGCAGTGAAGCCTGCGGAACTGGGCGAAAACATTACCACCCGAGGTCTAGACCTGATCAACTTGCCACTCGGCACACAATTGCAAATCGGCAGAGAAACTCTCGTCGAGCTGACAGGCCTGCGTAACCCTTGCAAACAAATCGACCGCTTTCAAAAAGGACTGATGCAAGCCGTACTCGGGCGCGATGAAAACGATCAATTGCTGCTGCGTGCCGGCGTCATGGCAATTGTTCTGAAAAGTGGTTCTGTTCGCACAGGCGACACCATCACCGCAAAGCTGCCAGCCTTACCCCACACAAAACTTGAGCGCGTTTAAGTGCACTCATATTTATCCAAGAAAGCTTCAATGGGCAGATTGCGGAAATCACTGAGCCTTGCGTGCAAGGTCGAATGATCCCAATCCCACCAAGCCAGCGCCTGTAGACGATCTGCAATAGACACCGGGAAGCGTCGACCGATCACCTTGGCTGGAACACCACCAACAATCGTATAGGGCTCTACATCTTTCGAGACCACTGCGCCCGATCCAATCACCGCACCCGTCCCGATGTTACGCCCCGCCAGTACCGTCACGCCGTGACCAATCCAGACATCATGTCCGATCGTCACATGGTGCTCGCGGCGCCAATCAAAGAACGAAGCCTCATCCGCCTCGCCTTCAAAATAGGCGCTAGCACGATAGGTAAAATGTGATTGCGACGCGCGCCACATAGGGTGATTGCCTGGATTGATCCGGACCTGCGCTGCAATCGAACAGAACTTTCCAATTGTCGTATAAATGACATCTCCGTCATTCACGATATAGGAATAGTCGCCCATATTGGTCTCTGCCATTTTGGTGCGCGCACCCACTTCACTATAGCGGCCGAGAACACAATCCCTGACCAGGGCTGTCGGGTCGATAACAGGTTCAAGTCCGAGATTCTTTGCAGCCATGTCAGCCTCTCCAGATCAATCACTTGCTCACCAAGGGTGTCTTGTCCTCGTCGTGGGACCATCGGGCGCTGGCAAGGATGCTCTGCTTGAGCGTGCCAAACTCGCTTTCGCCAGTGACAAGCGCTTTGTTTTCGCCCGCCGTATCGTTACGCGTGCAGCCATGGCTGAAGATCACGACACACTCGATACGAGCGCTTTCGATGAAGCTGAAGCACGCGGCGCCTATTTGCTGTCCTGGCATGCGCATGATCTTGGCTATGGGGTGCCGATTGAATTGCGCGCTGATCTCGAACAAGGCCGCATTGTCATTGCCAATGTGTCGCGTGGCGTAATATTGCAGGCGGAGGCCCTGGGCTTTCGTGTGCATGTGCTGCATGTCATAGCCGATCCTGTCATTTTGGCAGCCCGCATTGCTGCGCGCGGACGTGAAAGCATGGCCGAAGTGCGTGCACGGCTTGGCCGCATCGCACCTCTCCAGTGGCGACACGCCAAGGTTATCGAAATTCGCAATGAAGGCTCGCTCGAACACGGAGCAGAGCTTTTTATCAACGCACTGCAGCATTGCGCGGAGCCATAAGCGGAGCACGGCGCGCAATTCTGAAGCGACCGTCACGACGATCCTGCCGAAACAAAGCGATCGAATCGATTGCGACCGACCCCGGACCAACGGATGCCATAAACAGACCTTTCAATACGCGCGCAGCCCTCACACATTCATCAGGGGCAAGCGTGCCTGTCAGAGTCATATGAAATCGAAAATCCTCAAACACATAAGGGTAACCCCAGGTTTGAAGATGTTCCTTCTGGCGATCTGTCAAAGGACTTTTAAGGCGCCGTGCCAGATCAATTTCGCTCAGAGGCGCGCGTAAATGATCAAAGGCACAAACAGTTTTTGCAGCGAGCCGATTGAGCTTTGTAGCGTCCCCAATGGGCACAAGAGCCACGAATGACCCAAGACAAGAGACACGCAATCCCTCGATCATAAATGGCTTTTGCAGCGCCGCAAATGCGTCGAACGCATCAAATAAATCTTCTTCATGCACATCGTCACCGAGATGAAAGGGGGCCTTCAGCGTCGCGTGAAAGCCATAGCGGCGCGGCTCTTCTGTGCGATCCCACCATTCTTTCTCATTGCAAAATGAAGGCACAAGTGGATCACAACCCAATGCCAACGCAGCATCGTATGACAGACACGCACTGCCGAAGCGCCACAAAGCACTCGCCAGATCAGGCGCAAAATAAATTGCAAAGCGTGAGCCGCCATAAGGCATCAGAATGCTCGCTCTCCAGCGCACCACAAAGTCCGCACCAAAGGTGTCTGACCTATCAGACCAAAGCGCAGAATGTCGGCACGCAAGCCCACGCGTAAGCGACCACGATCAGTCAGACCCAGCATATCAGCCATATTACGTGTCACCATCGCCATGGCTTTGGGCATGGGCAAAGCGTGGTCAAAATGTAACCGCGTCACAGCTTGCAAGAGCGCACTTGGGACATAGTCGGATGACAACCCATCGAGAAGCCCGTCAAGCGTCAATTCTGTTGCAGAGACACCGCCAGAATGGGAACCGCCCCGTACGACATTCGGCGCACCAGCTACCGTGCGCATGCCTTTTGAGTGCGCATAGCGTGCAGCTTCCGGCGTGGTTGGAAATTCCGAAATCATGGCGCCCGCTGCAACACCCAGATCGACATCCGCCTCTGTCGTATCGTCATGTGTTGCCAAAGGAATGCTGCGCGCTTTGAGCATGTCCACAACTATGGGCCAGTTTCTGGCAAAGAACGCGGGGCCTGTTTCCATGCGGATTTTCACATCCGTCTCGAATTGCTCAAGCGTCTTTTCACCAGAGCCCAAATTATAAGTCTTCAAATGCTCGATATTGCGCCATTGGCGCTGGCCCGGGGTGTGATCCATAAGCGAAGCCAGTTTGACAATCGACTTACCAAGATGAGGTTCAAGATCCTCAACAATATTTTCGGCCGGCACCTCACAGCGTAGATGGATACAATGCTCAACGCGAAAGGCTTTGGAGGCAAGCCCCTGCTCAATGGCAGCAATCATGAGCGGGAAAATGGTGCGCCGATAATCCTTTGAACCATAAATTGAACCGCAGCAGATGGAATCATAGACTGTTGTAATGCCAGCTGACGCCATTTGCGCATCATGGGCAATGGCACCAGCCAGGGCATCTGGCCAGAATACTTTGGGGCGCGGCACGAAATGCTTTTCCATATTGTCGGTGTGCATTTCAATAATGCCAGGGGCAATGTAATCACCTGCCACATCAATAGCACTAGACGCTTGCGAGCGACCGGAATCAACCGAGCGAATACCAGCTTGATCAAAGACGATAGATCCAGAAATGACTTCGTCTTCGAGAATAATCCGGGCATTGGTCAGAATGGTCTCGCTCATGCGGCCTCTGCAATTGTAAAGGACTGGATATCGATGCGACGTGTGGCAGCACGTTCGCGCACGAGCTCGTCATGGAAAATACCGATCAAGGCAGAGCCCGCTTTGCGCGCCTCCTCGATCAGCGAAATGACAACTTCACGATTTTCCGCGTCGAGCGAGGCTGTTGGCTCATCGAGTAACATGACAGGTGTGATGGAAATAAAACTGCGTGCGATATTCACGCGCTGCTGTTCACCGCCTGAGAATGTCGCAGGTGCCAAAGACCACAGACGCTCAGGTATATTCAGCCGCGCCAACATATCGGCTGCGCGTGTAGCCGCCAGATTGTTCGCCATACCGCCCACTACCAGCGGCTCTTTGACAATATCCAGGGCTGAGACACGCGGAATGACGCGCAGAAATTGGCTGACATAAGAAAGTGTGTGACGGCGCACTTCGAGCACTTCACGTGGATCAGCCGTGGCGATATCGACCCAACGAGTTTGATGAAATATTTCAATTCGGCCTTCGCTGCATTTGTAATTTCCATAGAGCAAACGCAGCAGGGTTGATTTGCCCGCCCCCGAGGGACCATGCAGAACAAGGCATTCACCCGAGGCAATATTAAAACTCACCCCGCCCAGAACCGGCAGACAAACACCGCCCTGATTATGCAGCGTGAAGCTTTTGCCTAATTTGGTAACGCGAACGAGATCGGTCATGGCGGGCCTCACGACAATACAGCAGAAGTCAGAAGCTGCGTATAGGCATGCTGGGGATCATCAAGCACCTGATCGGTGAGCCCCTGCTCAACCACGCACCCGCCCTTCATCACCATCAGACGATCTGTCAGCAAACGGGCAACGGCCAGATCATGGGTCACGATCACAGCCGCAATATTGAGCTGACGGACAAGCGAGCGCAGAAGATCAAGCAATTTTGCCTGCACGGACACATCAAGCCCGCCGGTCGGCTCATCCATAAAGACTAGTTTAGGCTCGCTCACCAGTACACGTGCAATTTGCAAACGCTGTTGCATACCGCCAGAAAATTGGCGCGGCAGATCATCAATGCGCGCCGGATCAATTTCGACGCGGCGTAACCAATCGGAAGCCACACTGCGGATTTTTCCATAATGGCGCTCACCACGATCCATCAAACGCTCGCCGACATTACCGCCAGCTGAGACATCCATACGCAAACCATCACGAGGATTTTGGTGAACAATACCCATTGAACGACGCATCAAGGCACGGCGCTGCTGCTCCGACAGGCCATGCAAGTCAAGGGTCATCCCTTCATCATCTAACATCACGCACCCACTGGAGGGCCGATCAAGACCTGCGAGGCAACGCAGCAAGGTCGACTTGCCTGAACCGGATTCACCAACTATGCCCAACACCTCACCGGGCCAGAGCTTGAAACTCACATCAGCGCAACCAATCCGCTCGCCATAAAGACGCGTCACATCGGTCACATTGAGAACAGGATGATCAGCGGCATGTAGCGCATGCTGCAAAAGTTCGAGTCCCGTGCTCATGCGGCCTCTCCCGTATTGCGGCGACCCTCGCAATGATCTGTGTCTGAGCAGACAAACATGCGGGAGCCATGATCATCCGTAATGACTTCATCCAGATAAGAATCACGCGCACCACATAGTGCACAGGGCTGATCCCATTTCTGAACGGTGAAAGGATGATCTTCAAAATCGAGGCTCTTCACGCTTGTAAAGGGTGGAATGGCATAGATGCGCTTCTCGCGACCTGCACCAAACAATTGCAGTGCTGGCATCCGGTCCATTTTCGGATTGTCGAATTTGGGAATTGGCGTGGGCGAAGACACATACCGATTGTTGACCATGACCGGATAAGCATAAGTCGTTGCGACATGACCAAAACGCGCAATATCCTCATAGAGCCGAACCTGCATCAGCCCGTATTCTTCCCAGGCATGCATATTGCGTGTCTCGACTTCAGATGATTCCAACTTGCGCAAAGGCTCGGGCTGAGGTACCTGGTAAACAAGGATCTGGTCTGCAGTCAGAGGTTTTTCTGGAATTCGGTGGCGCGTCTGGATGATCGTCGCATCGGACACTTTTTGCGTTGTGGCAACACCTGTCACACGCGCAAAGAAATTACGGATTGAAACAGCATTGGTTGTGTCATCTGCGCCTTGATCGATCACTTTGAGACAATCGCGCGGGCCGATCAGGGAAGCGGTAATCTGGATGCCGCCTGTGCCCCAACCGCGCGCCAAAGGCATTTCACGCGAACCGAAGGGCACCTGATAGCCCGGAACTGCAACAGCCTTGAGCAAAGCACGACGGATCATACGCTTTGTCTGTTCATCCAGATATCCGTAATTATAATTGGGATCGTGCGCCATCTGCTCTGCAATCTGGCTCATGCGTCGGCTCCCTCGCGCTCGATTTGGGACTGTGCACGGCGCTCTTCCTGCTCACGACGAATTTTGCGAATGAGCTCCAGCTCACCCTGAAAATCTACATAATGCGGCAGTTTGAGATGTTCGACAAAGCCCGAAGCTTCAATCGTGTCGCAATGATAGAGAACAAATTCTTCCTGCTGAGCAGGATAAGTCGCGCCTTCACCAAATTCGCTCGACTTCAAGGCACGATCGACAATGGCCATAGACATGGCCTTGCGCTCACTTTGCCCAAAGGCCAGTCCATAGCCGCGCGTGAATTGCGGCGGCACTTCGGCCGAGCCTGTAAACTGGTTGATCATCTGACATTCGGTCAGTGTGATGTCACCAATTTCAATCTCGAACCCGAGTTCTTCAGGGCAAAAACCGACAGCCACTTCACCCATGCGGATCTCGCCAGCAAATGGATGATTGCCACCAAAACCGCGCTGCACGGAATAAGCGAGCCCCAGCAAGAAACCTTCATCCCCACGTGCGAGCATTTGCAGACGTGTGTCGCGATCCGCCGGAAATTCTGCCGGATCCCGCGTCACATCATTGGGAGCCGGATCACCCTCTGGGGCAATCTCTTCTTCCATTAAGCCTTCGCCACCCAGAATATCAGGAACGCGCGGCATATGCTGATCAAGCCCTTCTTGGGCCTCCGCGGCTTGAACAGGTGCGCCACCTTCTGCCGCGAGTGCAAAATCAAACAGACGATGCGTATAATCATAAGTTGGCCCAAGCACCTGCCCGCCGGGCAAATCTTTAAACGCTGCTGAAATGCGGCGCCGAATGGCCATAGCGCCTGTATCGAGCGGCTGCGACGAACCAAAGCGCGGCAAGGTTGTGCGGTAGGCACGCATCAGAAAGGCCGCTTCCACCGCGTCTCCTTGTGACTGTTTCAAGGCAAGCGCTGCGAGATCTTCATCATAGAGCGAGCCTTCATTCATCACGCGGGCTGTAGCGAGCTTCATTTGCTCGCGGATTTGCTTCACCCCGATCTCTGGCACGTTCGGATTGCCGCGGCGCGCCTGCGCCACAAGATCATGGGTTGCAGCAATAGCGGCCTCGCCGCCTTTGACCGCCACATACATCAGCGCGCCTCCGGAACAATGCGGGTCGTGCGCGGCAGGCCGGACACGGCATGACCAGCCACCAACAAAAAATCCAGACCCAGCGGATAAAGTGCGTGATTGGCCTGTGCCGCAGCCACAAATCCATCTGGCAGCCCCAGTGGCGCGATGCGGATGCTGCTTTCAATTCCCGGCCCATCAAGGATCAGGGGCGACCCTCCAGACAGGCTCTCGACACACACCAGCAAGGTCGTTGAGCGGTCAGGATAGCGTGGATCGCCGAGCGCGAAGTCGCATAACGCTGGATTTCCGGGACGATCGCGCAAAATGCCAAAGCTCGCACGAGATGGATCAGACGTGAGCAAACAATTGGCGTGAAAAGACAGCCAACGCCCCACCGCATTGACGCGCAATTCGTCGTCAAGCCAGACAGGCGTATCCTGGTCACAAAGCGTCAACAAGATCGCCAGCACTTCAGGCGAAACAATACTTGGCCCCTCAACACCCACTTCTGGAATTGCCTGAATCACACCAGGGCGCGAAAGCGCATTGAGGACAACTCGGAACATGGCCTGCGAGCCAAGTACGGGGTCGCGAAAACCGCGACCGGGAAGAAAAGGCGCGTTCATCAATCCCCCCGAACCATGGTGAAAAATTCAACTTTTGTGGCGGCCGCACGGCGGCTTTCCGCCTCGCGCTTGCGGCTCTGAATCATCGCCAGAGGCGAGATGATGGCCTTCATGAGATAACTCTGCTGATCTGCATCCTGCAGAAGGCAATCAAGTGTTGCCGCCATGACCGCCTTGTCCTTGTCGCGCCCTAAAGCATAGGAAAAGCCGAGTGTCTCACCGACACGAACGATGCAGCGGGTCATGGTCGCTTCGCCTGCATTGAAGCGACGCCCACCGCCCCCCGCACGACCCTCCAACATCAAAGTGCCGACCTCCGCAGGCTTGACGACTTCAACTGTGGGCCATTCGATCTGCGTCAAAGCCAATGCGGCACGCATTTCTTTGAGAGAAGCGTGCGCTAGCACGCCCATCCAGAACGCACGCCCCTCTTGGGGGCTTCCGATCCTGCAATCGTCCATGCTTTCACCTGCATCATCGAACTGTCGCATTACTTGTCTAGACATTTTCCGTGACGGGGTGATGACATGAACGACGGCGCGCTTGCGCAGCCAAATGAGGCGAATGAAATATCCACAACCTGGCGCCGCATCGCAGATGAAATCGCGAGCAGCCTAACGCATGGTTCTTGGTCATCGGGTGAGGCTTTGCCACCAGCACAAGATCTTGCCCGTCAGTATGGTGTTCATCGACATACAGTGCGACAAGCCTATCGACACTTGCAGGATTTGGGCCTCGTCAACATCCAGCAGGGGCGCGGAACTTTTGTTGCCGACACGCCTCTCTCCTATCGTATTGGTCGTCGCGTCAGTTTTCGTGAAAATCTAAAGGCCTATGATTTGGAGGCCGAAAGCCGCATTGTGTCGAGCGATGTCATGACCGCTTCACAGGAGATCGGGCGCGAACTTGGGCTTATCTCTGGCACGAGCCTTTGGCGCATTCGATTGATCAATGAAGCGGGTCAGACGCCCGTCTCTTTCAGCACACATTATATGTCCTGCAAGGCCTTCCCGGACTTGCCCTATCAGCTGGAACAAGCGGAAGGCTCCTTTACCAAAACCTTCACCGCCTATGGAATCGGGGGCTACGAGCGGCAATCGACCCGCATTTCGGCCCGGCTGGCCACAGCCGAAGAGGCTGAATTGCTCGACATAGAGATGGGCAGCGCCCTGCTGACCGCCCGCGCCCTTGATTGCGTAGATGGAAAACCCCTGCAATGGGTAGAAACAGCCTTTCGATCCGACCAGATCGAACTCTTGGTCGAAAAAGACTGATCATTTCACCAGATTGTCACAGAGGATGGGCAACGTAATCTTCTCAATCTGGGGGCAGTTATGACCAATCGCACTGATCTGCGCGCCATTCTCGCGCGCATGCATAATGAAATCGTCGATGGGCTCGATGAAGAGCTGGAAATGGAAATCGATGACGAGCGTTTAGACGCACTCATCAACCCCGATACACGCCACGAAAAGCCCGGCACCGATATCGACCGCCATACCTATTTCAAAGAGCTATTGCGGCTCCAGAAGGAATTGGTAAAGCTGCAAGATTGGGTGCAGCACAAAAAGCTGAAAGTTGTTGTGCTCTTTGAGGGACGCGACGCGGCTGGCAAAGGTGGCGTCATCAAGCGCATCACCCAGCGACTCAACCCACGTGTGGCGCGCGTCGTTGCTCTTCCTGCCCCCAATGATCGCGAACGCACTCAATGGTACTTCCAGCGCTATGTGGCCCACCTGCCGGCTGCTGGCGAAATGGTTATGTTCGACCGCTCCTGGTACAATCGTGCTGGTGTTGAACGCGTCATGGGCTTTGCTGACGAGCCTCAGGTTGAGGAATTTTTCCACGACGTTCCAGAATTTGAAAAAATGCTGGTGCGCTCAGGCATTGTGCTCGTCAAATATTGGTTTTCAATCACGGATGAAGAGCAGCAGGCGCGCTTCATCATGCGTATCACTGACCCGCTGAAACAATGGAAACTCTCGCCCATGGATCTCCAGTCGCGGTCGCGCTGGGAAGCCTATACCAAGGCGAAAGAAGACATGCTGGAACGTACCCATATTCCAGAGGCACCCTGGTGGATCGTCAATGCGGTCGACAAGAAAAAAGCGCGACTGAACTGCATCAATCATCTCCTGCAGCAAATTCCTTACGAGGAAATTGCGCATGATATGCCTGAATTGCCACCACGCACGCGCAACCCAGAATATTATCGCGCACCAATTCCAAGCGAACTTTACGTGCCAGAAAATTACTGAGAAGAAATAGGCGATCAGACAGATCACGCCTCAAACAGGCTTGGCCCCACTGATCGCCGCTCTCAGGCGTGATGAAACAAAATCAATCACAGCGACAACAACCAGCACCATCAACACCAGAAACGCGACGCGCTGCCATTCCAGCGTGCGAATTTGCTCCGACAGATGCAAGCCAATTCCGCCTGCGCCAACAATGCCAATAATGGTAGCTGAGCGCGTGTTAGCTTCAAAATAATACAGAATTTGCCCAGCAATGACAGGCAAAATCTGGGGCAGAATGCCGAAGCGGAATTCCTGTGCGGCCGTTCCGCCGGTTGAGCGAATACCCTCCACCGGCTTGTGATCTGCTGCTTCAATCGTCTCGGAGAAGAGTTTTCCGAACGCGCCCAAATCCGCCGTTGCAACTGCCAAAACGCCTGCAAAGGGGCCAAGCCCGACAACGCTGATCCAGATGAGCGCCCAGATCAAAGTATCCACGCCGCGGATCGTATCGAACGATCGCCGTAACGCAAAGCGTGTGATCCACAGGGGCAAAACATTGCGCGAGGCCAGAACAGCAATGGGAAAAGCCAGAACTGCCGCAATCAATGTACCAAGTAAAGCGATTGAAAGTGTCTCGCCCAGAGCATGAAGATAGGTTGCAAACAAAGGGCCAGGCTCTGGTGGAAACATCAAAACAGCAAAATCACCGAGCTTTCCCAGCCCCCCATAAATGCGACGCAGCGAAAATTCCGCTTCCATCAACCCAAAAATGAACAGCATCAAACCCATCAATGCGATAATAAAGATGATCTTACGCTGCAGATCACCCAACCTCATAGCCTCGACATGACGCGTTTTGATGGCAGGAAATCGCGCGGGATCAAATATCTGCGTCATGATCAGCCGACCTTGTTCAAGCGCTTAAGGGCGATGCCGGTCAGAATATCCAGCACAAAGACGCTCACCACGATCATCATGAGAATAGCGCTGACATCGGGATAGTAGAATTTTCGGACCGCCGTCAGCAATTCTTGGCCGATGCCGCCTGCACCGACAAAGCCCATGATCGAGGCCCCACGAAAATTAATCTCAAAACGCAGAAGCGTGTAGGTGGCAAAACCAGACCAGACTTGCGGCAAAACACCATAGAAGATTGTCTCGGCGCGTGATCCGCCCGTTGAGATAATCCCCTCCACTGGCTTCATATCGATATTCTCGACGATCTCAGTATAGAGCTTTCCCAGAGCACCCAGAGTGTGGATGGCTAACGCCAACACACCTGCCATTGGCCCTAGCCCGAAAGCCAAAACAAAAATCAAGGCAAAGACGATCTCGGGAACAGTGCGGCAAAACTCGAGAAGCCGGCGTGCGACCCAGCGCGTTTTGGCACCAGCTAGATTGGATGCGGCAGCAAAGCAGGCCAGAAATCCAACCAAGGCTCCAAGAATCGTGCCCGTATATGCGACGAGCAAAGTCTCACCGAGGAGCTTTACCCATTTGCCAAAACCCCAATACCATTCGAGCGGATCACTTAAGACAGGCTTACCGTCATCCAGCGTAAAAATGCGGCCGAAATAATTGGTGAATGTGCCAATCTTGGCGCTGAGTAGCCCGAGATCAAAACCCACCCACCAGGATGCCAAGGCAACGCACCCCAGCACAACCACAGCACTGATCACAAAACGCAACCGGCGCGCAAATACAGCTTCCCGATAGCTTTGCAGCAGAGGCGCAAGCTGGCGGTCGGGCAATGTCTGAATGGCTGCTGTCATGGAGATGAAAAGGGGCCGGGCATGACACCCGGCCCGCTCTTGCTCAAGACTTCTTGCGGCGCAGTGTGTCGACGAACTTCACCAGATCGACAACCGGCTTCCAATCTTCTGTCTTGGCTGCAGCCCAACCTTCACGGTCCAGCTTGCCGTCATAAATCTTATCGGCAGCAACCTTATCGTTCTTGCGAAGATTGAAGAAAGCATCCGCAATCTTGGCCTTCAAATCCGGCGGCAGATCTGACAGATATGCGAGCGGACCATTGAGGATCGGATCGGACTTGGCAATGATACGGAAGTCTTCATATTTCATCGGTGTGCCATCAGCATTTTTCAGCATGCCTTTGGTGATCATGCGCATCAGGTAGGAATCATGATCATCTGTCCAGGCATTAGCGGCCACATCCACCGTGCCTTGAGACAGCGCAAGCACTGCATTTTCATGGCTGCCCGTGTAGACAACCTTGCTGAAATAGGCTTCCGGATCAATGCCCTTCTGGTCGAGCGTGAAACGCGGCACGTTGTTGCCAGATGTCGAATTGGGATCAACGAGACCAAGGTTCTTGCCCTTGAGATCTTCAATCGAATTATAGGGACTGTCCTTCTTGACATAGAAGACCGAGTAATACCCCTTAGAGCCGTCAGCATTGATATCAATGCCGAAAGCTTCGATTTTCACATCCGTAATCAAGGCGCGGGCGAAAGAGGCCGAGCCATAGCTTGCGATATGAATGTTGCCAGCACGCTGACCTTCAATCACGGCTGCATAATCATTGGCAACGCGTAGGTTGACCTTCACACCCAGCTGCTTGGACAGATAATCCATAAATGGCGTATAGCGCTCGATCACGCCGGTGGCGTTTTCTGCTGGAATAATAGCAAAGGTCAGCTCAGGATATTTGGCTTTCCAGTCCTGTGCCGAGGCGCCAAGTGTGGAAGCAAACAAAATGGCGGCAGC
>CAINNX010000185.1 GCA_903851305.1 uncultured Hyphomicrobiales bacterium
ACACGAAAACCCCCTCATGCGCCTTTGAGAGACACAATGCACCGCTACCGCTCGCACACCTGTGGCCAGCTGCGTGATACAGACGCCGGCAACAAAACCCGCCTCTCTGGCTGGTGCCACCGCATTCGCGACCATGGCGGCGTGCTGTTTATCGATCTGCGTGACCATTATGGCATCACGCAATGCGTGGTGGACCCGGACTCGCCCGCCTTCAGCACGGCTGAAAAGCTGCGCTCCGAATGGGTGGTGAAGCTTGACGGCGATGTCCGCATCCGCCCCGCTGGCACCGAGAATGCCGACATGCCGACAGGTCAGGTCGAAATCTACGTGCGTGATATCGAAGTGCTCGGCCCCGCCGCCGAATTACCTTTGCCGGTGTTTGGCGATGTTGATTATCCGGAAGAAACGCGCCTGAAATACCGCTTCCTCGATTTGCGTCGTGAGCGTTTGCATAAAAACATCATGCTGCGCGGACAGGTCATCGACCTGATGCGCTCGCAGATGAAAGCGCAGGGGTTCAATGAATTCCAGACGCCGATTTTGACCGCGTCATCACCCGAAGGCGCGCGCGACTTCCTCGTGCCATCGCGTCTGCATCCGGGCAAGTTCTACGCTCTGCCGCAGGCGCCCCAGCAATATAAGCAGTTGTTGATGATGGCGGGCTTTGATCGCTATTTCCAGATTGCGCCATGCTTCCGCGATGAAGACCCGCGCGCCGATCGCCTGCCGGGTGAGTTCTACCAGCTCGACCTCGAAATGAGCTTCGTTGAGCAGGAAGATATTTTTGCCGCTGTTGAGCCAGTGATCGGTGGCATTTTCCGCCAGTTTGGCGAAGGCAAAGAAGTGACCCCCTCGCCTTGGCCGCGCATCCCTTATGCTGAAGCCATGGCCAAATATGGCTCCGACAAGCCTGATCTGCGCAACCCGCTCGTCATGCAGGATGTGTCTGAGCATTTCCGCGGATCTAACTTCAAAGTCTTCGCGCGTCTGCTGGAAGACCCCAAGAACCGTGTCTGGGCACTGCCAGCCCCAACTGGTGGCCAACGCACGTTCTGCGACCGCATGAATTCATGGGCGCAGGGCGAAGGCCAGCCGGGCCTTGGCTATATTATGTGGCGCGAAGATGGGGCCGCCGGTCCGATTGCCAACAATATCGGGCCGGAGCGTGCTGAAGCTGTGCGTGTCCAGCTTGGACTTGCGGCAGGAGATGCCGCGTTCTTCGTGGCGGGCGATCCTGAAAAGTTTGTGAAATTTGCCGGTAACGCGCGCATCAAGGTTGGCACTGATCTCAACCTGATCGACGAGAACCGTTTTGCGCTCGCCTGGATTGTCGACTTTCCGATGTTTGAATGGAACGAAGACGAGAAGAAGGTCGATTTCTCGCACAATCCATTCTCCATGCCGCAAGGCGGTCTGGATGCTATGAACAATCAGGATCCGGTCACCATCAAGGCCTTCCAGTACGACATTGCCTGTAACGGCTTTGAGATTGCCTCCGGCGGCATTCGCAACCATGTGCCGGAAGCCATGGTGAAGGCTTTCGAGATTGCAGGTTACAGCGAGCAGACGGTGATCGAGCGCTTTGGCGGCATGTATCGCGCCTTCCAATACGGCGCACCGCCCCATGGTGGCATGGCGGCCGGTGTGGATCGCATCATCATGTTGCTGGCGGGCGCGCAGAACCTGCGCGAGGTTGCGCTGTTCCCGATGAACCAGCAGGCCGTCGACTTGCTGATGGGCTCGCCTTCGGAGGCTACCTATCAGCAGTTGCGTGATCTGCATCTGCGGCTCAACCTGCCAGAGAAATAAGATGGCCATCCGTATCGAAGTCGCGCCCGGCGAGATTATCGATAAGTTGACCATATTGGAGATCAAACGCGCGCGCATTGGTGATGAAACCAAACGCGCCAACGTTTCCCATGAATGGGACGTGCTCACGCGTGACCTTGATGCAGCGGTGAAAAGCACGCCGGAGCTTGCTACTCTGCGCGCCAAGCTCAAAGCGATCAATGAAAAGCTCTGGGTGATCGAAGACGACATTCGCGATTGCGAACGCGCCAAGGATTTTGGGGCCAAATTCGTAGATTTGGCCCGCGCTGTCTATGTCACCAACGATGAGCGCGCATTAGTGAAACGCCAGATCAATGAGCTGCTCGGCAGCTCGATCATGGAAGAGAAGTCTTACGCGGCTTATTGAGTGGCAGTGTTCCGGCTCGCAATGACGGTGCTTTTATTGCGCCGCTTTGAAAAAAGCTGACGCCTTGCGCAAGAACACACGTGTCGCATCTGGAATAGATGCCATCGGATTGGCTTTGCGTGCTGCACGGCGGCTCATGAGCAATCCGCGATCTGGTGCGCAAGGTTGGTCATTGAGACGCGTCACTTCGCGCGCCACCAGCGCAAACAGGCCATGTTCTTCCAAGACCAAGCGGCGCGCTTCGAGAATGGCGGGTAGCCGTTTTTCCCATTCATTTTGGGCGATGGCTGAGCGGATAATCTGCGCCGCGCCTTTCGCATCGCGAATGTCGATGGGGATGAAACTGTCTTTGGGGAAATAATCAGCCGTATTGGGCGCGCCGAAATAAAACGGCAGGCAGCAGGCGAGGTAACAATCAGGCAGTTTTTCGGTGATGTGATGATCGCCCAGATGATTTTCAACCGCCACATGATAGCGATAGGGGCTGAGCGCTTCGGCCTTGTCGTCCATATTGCGCACGCCATGACCGAAAACATCAAGATCAGGCAGAAGCGATTTCAGCTCTTGGGTAAAATCATAGCGCAGATTATGCAGCGTATGACGTTGGCGCTTGTTCGAGCAGACTGTCGAAATATCGCGCGTTTTGTCGAGCGGCGGATTTTTGACCATCTCATTGAAGGAGAGCATGTGGTTGCGCCCCAACCCATAATACCAGCGCAATCCTGCTTGCGAATGGATCTGGCCTTGATGATCCAGAACGTCTCGTTCCTGACTTGAAATCACAGCACCAAACTGGCGCAAATACGCGCTGCCATAAAGCTTGATGGAGGAGGGCTCCATCGTCAGCAGCATGGTGTGGGCGCGCGGACAAGCGAGCTCTATGCGCCGCGATGAAAAACGCTCGCCCGGTAAGGGTGGCAGGTCATCATAGACGACGAGCCAATCATACTCTTGCGCGTCAACATCAAAGATAAATTGGCAGCCACGATAGAGCGGGTTGGCATCAGGCAATTGCCGCAGCCAGACATCTGGCACGCGCTCTGAGGCAGCGCGCCCGATGAATTTAATGCGGATTGGCTGAGCCTCACTCATTATTTTTCGAATGCCGCCAGATCTTCGCGCACCATGTCGCGCACCAGATCGGCAAAGCTGGTGGTTGCGGTCCAGCCCAATTCGCGTTTCGCCTTGGCCGGATTGCCGATCAACAGATCGACTTCGGTGGGGCGGAAATAGCGCGGATCGATTTCGACGAGCACCTTTCCAGTCTTGGCGCACAGGCCCTTTTCGTTGACGCCCGTGCCCTTCCAATCGATCTTTGTGTCGACATGGGCGAAAGCGGCTTCGATAAATTCACGCACCGAACGTGTTTCGCCTGTGGCCAGCACATAATCAGCAGGCTTGTCCTGCTGCATCATGCGCCACATGCCTTCGACATAATCTTTGGCATGGCCCCAATCGCGCTTGGCATCGAGATTGCCCAGATAAATCTTGTCCTGCTTGCCCTTGGTGATGGCCGCCACGGCGCGGGTGATCTTACGCGTGACAAAGGTCTCGCCGCGGATCGGGCTTTCGTGGTTGAATAAAATGCCGTTCGATGCGTGCATGCCATAGGCTTCGCGGTAATTCACCGTGATCCAGTAAGCATAGAGCTTGGCGGCAGCGTATGGCGAGCGTGGATAAAAGGGCGTTGTCTCGCTTTGCGGCACTTCCTGCACAAGACCATAAAGCTCGGAGGTCGAGGCCTGATAGAAACGTGTCTTGTCGACGAGTTTCAAAAGACGGATGGCTTCGAGCAAACGGAGCGGGCCGATGCCGTCTGCATTGGCTGTATATTCAGCAGTCTCAAAGCTCACCTGCACATGGGATTGTGCGGCAAGATTGTAGACTTCGTCTGGCTGGGTTTCCTGCACGATGCGGATCAGGTTGGTCGAATCTGTCATATCGCCATAGTGCAGAATGAAGC
>CAINNX010000186.1 GCA_903851305.1 uncultured Hyphomicrobiales bacterium
GATGATTTTTCTGCGCTCACTCCTCTTCAACATAGCTTTTTACACCAATATCAGCATCTTGCTTATATTGGCCCTTCCAACACTGGTATTGCCGCGAATCTACGTCTTCAAAGTTGCCAAACTTTGGGCAAGGTCTTCTTTGTGGCTTCTTAAAGTTATTTGCAAAACCCATGTTGAATTTCGCGGGACTGATCATATTCCGAAAGGACCTTTCATTATCGCTGCAAAGCATCAATCCGCATGGGAGACATTTGCGCTTATCATGCTGTTCGATGATTTCTGCTACATTCTAAAACGTGAGCTGACATTCATCCCCTTATTTGGCTGGTACATCTGGAAATGCGATCAGATTGACATCAATCGCAGTCAGGGAAGCAGCGCACTGGCTCAGGTCGAAGAAAAAGCGCGTCTGATTTTCGCGCAAGGACGTCCACTCTTTATCTTCCCCGAAGGAACGCGCCGACCTGCTGGTGCTCCGGCTCTCTATAAATTTGGCGTGGCGCATCTCTATGATGCCTGCCGAGTGCCTTGCCTACCCATCGCACTTAATTCTGGTTTGTTCTGGGCACGACGTAGCTTGCTGAAACGTCCAGGCACTGTCGTCATCGATATTTTACCACCCATCCAGCCTGGACTCGAAAAGCAGGTTTTCTTTATGCTTTTACAGGACCAGTTGGAGAAGTCATCCGAGGCCTTGATCGCCGAAGCGATTGCAAAAGATCCTTCGCTCAAGCCCATCGTCGAGCGCAACAGAAACGGCTTTTGAAGAGATCAAAAAAACTTTGCGACAAGTGCTTCGAGATCAGGG
The DNA here is from genome assembly GCA_903851305.1 of uncultured Hyphomicrobiales bacterium. Taxonomy (GTDB): domain Bacteria; phylum Pseudomonadota; class Alphaproteobacteria; order Rhizobiales; family Beijerinckiaceae; genus Terripilifer. The sequence goes on from CAINNX010000186.1 coordinate 809, forward strand.
TCGGATATACCTGCGGCTACGAGATGATCAAAAGTCGACCGAATATAATCGACATTGGCCCCCGAGATTCCATGCCCCTGCTGAACAAGTCGTACCAATTCATGATATGGCAGGCGGCCCGCATATTGGTGGTGTGATGTGTCGACCACGTAAGCCACCGCGTTTACCTTGCGTCCGTCGCCTATTTCAGCCGCAACCCATTTTTCAATGTAAACGGATGTCACCTGCTCGCGCTCACGCAAATAGTCGAGTGTCGAGGGACGATTTTCGGGGCGCACACGAAAGGCCAAGCCTTGACAGGAACCCCCCAAATCCAGACCCAGCACCAAGCCCGGTATTTCGGGCGTCCCGCGGTGAACATGAGAGAATATGCGCAAGGATCTATGATAACCTTGCACCAAAGCAGGGCATTTTTCTACATAGTCGAATCCGGGTCGCCACATGAGTGACCCATATCCAAAAACCCAGAGATCGTCGCTTTCTCGCATTATGACCCACGTGCAGGACCTGTTTTATGTCGCAATATGAAACTCCCGAAGCGCGCCCGCAAGTCGTCAGCCGTTTGGGGCTTTATCTTCCGACCCTCCTGTTCGTGAGCTTGGCCCTCGCTTGGTCTGCCTTTTGGTTCTATGCGACCAACAAGGCCGATGAACGCTTGATGCAATGGTTGCAAGCAGAAAAAGCTATCGGGCACTCCATTGAATGTATCGGCAAAGATTTGGGTGGATTTCCCTTTCGCATTGAACTCACTTGCGCATCGCTCAAATATGCTGGTCCTAATGTGCGTGTGGATATGGGCGCCCTTCATACAGCAACGCAAATCTACAGCCCCAAAATAACGATCATGGATGTGACAGGTCCTCTGCTGATTGAAAGCGCGGGAGTCAGCGCATCTCTTGAGTGGAAAGATATGCGCCTCTCTTTGCGCTTGAATCAGGGGTTAGAGCGACTGTCTATATCTGTCTCCGAGCTGAAAATTGCTTCGAATACGGAAGAGGCACTTTTCGCCAAATCTGCTGAACTTCACCTTCGCACTGATACCAATCAACCTACCGAAGAACGCGCTGCAGATTTTGTCCTGCGTTTGACCGGCGCAAAGGTTGCAGCCCTTGATTCTATTTTTGGAAATAATGATCCAGGAGCGCTGGACATCTCTGGCGTCGCCACAAAAATTTTGGGGCTGCCTGCTGGACCATGGCAAACGATGGTTGAAAACTGGCGCAATGACAATGGACGAGTTCTTTTGGAGAGCGGGTCGATCGCCAAAGGCAACTTTTCTCTTGAAGGAAAAGGCGTGCTCGATATTGATCCTGGCCACCGCATTCGTGGTGAACTGGCTGTTGCAGCCAAAGGTATAGCGCCGCTTGTAGCACGCCTCGTGCCAGGCAATGTTGCACTGCTTGCAGGCGCTATCCTTGAACACAAGGACGGCACGCCCGTGAAATTGCCATTGCGTCTCCAAGAAGGGCGTATGTCGCTCGGGCCAATCAGGACCGGCCCTATTTTAATACCGCTTTATTGAGACTTTGCTTCAGGCGTTGCGCGGCGGCCAAAATCGGCTGCAGCCGCGTCTTGCCCTTGCGCCACAATGCTGCGCCGAATAGCACGTGTTCGCGTGAAGAGATCAAATAATCCCTGACCGTCGCCCCAACGGATCATACGCTGTAACGCTGCAAGATCTTCATTGAACCGGCCCAGCATTTCGAGAACAGCATCCTTGTTGTTCAGAAAAATATCACGCCACATGGTTGGGTCTGACGAGGCAATGCGCGTGAAGTCACGAAAGCCACCAGCGGAAAATTTGATGACCTCAGATTGCGTGACTTCTTCAAGATCTGCTGCTGTGCCAACAATATTATAGGCAATCAAATGCGGCACATGACTGGTAATGGCTAAAACCAGATCGTGATGAGCTGGCGTCATCACTTCGACGTTGGATCCGACTTCGCTCCAAAATTGCTCAAGCTTTTGTGTCGCAGCTGTATCAGCACCCTCGGGTGGAGTCAGAATACACCAACGATCCACAAATAGAGTTGAGAAGCCAGCATCCGGACCAGAGTATTCTGTACCTGCGACAGGATGCGCGGGAATGAAATGTATTTTGTCAGAGAGATGAGGCTGGACAGCTGTCACCACGGAGGCCTTTACAGAGCCAACATCAGAAAGGATTGCGCCTGCTGCAAGATATGGTGCAATTCCAGCTGCTACTTCGCCAATACAACCGACCGGTGTGCAAAGAATAACTAGATCAGCTCCTACGACAGCGGCTTTTGCGTCCTGAAACACCTCATCTGCAATACCAATCTCGCGCACGCGCATGCAGACAGATTCTGAAAAATCAGTAGCAACCAATGTTTTAACCAGATTGCGTTGGCGGGCGGCTCGCAAGAGCGACGAACCAATCAGACCAACACCAACAATGACCATGCGCTGAAAAAGGGGCTCTTGCAGAGGCTTTGCGAAACGATCAGCCACGACGCGCCTCCGCCACATAATCACGCAAGACTTCAACTACCAATCGATTGGCTTCTTCAGTACCAATCGTCATGCGCAGACAATCAGGCAAGCCATAAGCTCCAACTGCGCGCACAATGATGCCGCGTGCTGCCAGAAACGCATCTGCTGCGTCTGCACTCACACCAGATTTTTCCGGAAAATGCACGAGCACAAAATTTGCCACGCTAGGTGTCACTTCAAGACCGATTTTTTCGATCTCGTTTGTCATCCACGGCAACCATTTTTCGTTATGCGCGATTGCCGCTTCGACATGCATCACATCTTCAACGGCCGCAATGCCAGCTTCAAGGGCTGTACCATTCACATTGAACGGGCCACGAATACGATTGATTGCACCACAGATATGGGCGGGGGCATACATCCAACCTAGTCGAAGATTGGCCAAGCCAAAGATTTTAGAGAATGTACGCGTCATCACGACATTTTCGTTTGTCGCAACCAACTCAATACCTTCGGCGTAATCATTGCGCCGGACATATTCCGCATAGGCTGCATCAAGGACAAGAACAACGTGTTTTGGTAAAGCCGCATGTAATCGCTTGACTTCTTCGAAGGGCATATAGGTGCCGGTCGGATTGTTCGGGTTGGCCAAATAAACAATTTTTGTGCGTGGGGTTACGCAAGCCAAAATTTCATCTGCATTGGCTGTCAGATTATGCTCTGGCGCAACAACAGGTGTTCCGCCTGCTGACAGAATGGCGATCTTGTAGACGAGGAAACCATGCGTTGTGAAAATACCCTCATCGCCCGGACCAAGATAGGCCAGCGACAAAAGATGCAGCAAATCATCTGATCCATTGCCGCAGACAAGGCGATCGGGATCAAGCCCATAGCGCTTGCCAATGGCTGCACGCAGGCGCGCAACAGAACCATCCGGATAAAGATCGAGCTTGGACGCCAGCGTTGCGAAAGCTTCAATCGCATGCGGAGAGGCACCTAACGGGGTTTCGTTCGACGACAATTTGTAAATTTTTGTCGCTCCCGGGACGCCGCTTTTGCCTGGCACGTAAGGATCAATGGCCAACACGCCAGGACGCGGGATAGGACGATCATTGGTTATGGGGTTCGACATTCATCAATCCAAATTCATGAGACGCGGCGCTCAATCAGCTGGCCGCATGACCGTTGAAAGAATAACGCGCGGCGTGGCTTCCCACTTCGTTGATCCGTGAGGCAATTACCTGTGCCTCGGCAAGTGCTGTATTCACACCATCGATTCCAGCTTTCACTGGCATGGCAACAAGCAGGGATAAGCCTGTCTCGTCTGCTGCATTACCGATGATGTCGCCTCCCGTTTTTGCAAAAGCGGCCGGCAAACCATCACGCCACCGCTCCAGATGAAGACAATAGAGCACAATCTCGCGCGCTGCTGCATCGGCAAGTGGCTTGGCAATCACAAAGACGGGCATACCCGCCGGATGATCCGGCCGCTCCACAAAAGGCAACCGCGCTATAATTTTCGGAGCAGCTGGATCTGACAGGCGTGTCCACCATGGTCCAGCTGTGACCCCGCCATCAATGCGAAACATGCCTAGATCGCCTGAGGATCTTGCAACTGCATCGATCACACCCGCGGCCCCGTGGTGCGTGACATAGGGAACCGTAAAGCCAAAATGAAAGCGCTCGGCATCACGCATCGCGGCATCACCACCTGATATGTCGGCATGGACGCTGTAATTGGACTGAACATAGGTGAAGGTCGCAATGATGATGCGCCAAATACTCTCGATGGTGTCGAGCGGTAGTGGGCCGCGGTGGCGCTCGGCAAGGCGACGCATCATTTCAGCTTCACGACCCGGTCGGAAAGCAGAACCCCCACCCTGTCGAGCCTTAACGGCGATCAAGCGATTGATGATTTCACCACGGTCCATCAGAAGACGATGCACGTCCGCATCGATCCGGTCGATGTCGACCCGGAGTTCACTGAGGATCGTCTGAGGATCCTTGTCGGCGTCAGAATTGGCGGCCACGGACGAGGTCTCGCTGGAACGGGAATGTGCGCCAGTCATACTGGCGAGCGACCTTTAATGCAAAGGAAACTACCCTCGAAAGCCTGCTCTACGATAGCTTGACTTGCCTTGGAGCGGATCATAACACCGAGGAAGTCGTTCGAAATAGCGGACGGAAGGTTCGGAGTTAAGGTCTGTGACGGAGATTGATCCTCTGAAGGCGGGTCACGCGGCGCGGCGTGAGGTCGATGCGCCGCACAGTCTCGTGCTGAGCTTGCCTGCTGACCGGCCCCTGATGATGGATGCCGGTGTTGCGCTCGCACCTCTGACCATCGCCTATCAGACCTATGGCACGCTGAACGCCGACAAAACCAATGCCATTCTTGTCTGCCATGCGCTGACGGGTGACCAGCATGTCGCCAACACCCACCCTCTGACCGGCAAGCCGGGCTGGTGGGAAATCATGGTCGGCCCGGGCAAGCCCATCGATACTGACCGCTATTTCGTGATCTGCTCCAACGTGCTCGGCGGCTGTTTGGGAACGACCGGGCCCGCCTCCACCAATCCGGCAACAGGCATGCCCTTTGGGCTTGATATGCCCATGGTCACAATCCGCGACATGGTGCGTGCGCAGGCCCTGCTGGTCGATCAGCTCGGCATTGGGAAGTTGTTTTGTGTGATCGGCGGCTCTATGGGGGGCATGCAGGTTCTGCAATGGGCAGCGATCTATCCAGAGCGCGTCTTTTGCGCGATCCCTATTGCGACTGCACCACGCCATTCATCGCAGAACATCGCCTTCAATGAAGTCGGGCGCCAGGCCGTTATGGCAGATCCTGAATGGGCCGGCGGGCGATACTTCGAATTAGGCAAGAGCCCGACTAAGGGCCTCGCCGTTGCACGCATGGCTGCGCATATCACTTACCTCTCGGATGAAGCGCTGCACCGGAAATTTGGTCGCAAGCTGCAGAACAAAACAGCGCCCACGTTTTCTTTCGATGCAGATTTTCAGATCGAGAGCTATCTGCGACACCAAGGCTCGACCTTCGTCGAGCGCTTTGATGCCAACACCTATCTCTATCTGACACGCGCCATGGATTATTTTGATCTGGCGGAAGATTATGACGGGTCTTTGGCACGCGCATTCAAAGATACAAAGACTCGCTTTTGTATCGTGTCATTTACCTCCGACTGGCTCTTTCCCACGTCAGCGTCACGTTCGATTGTTCATGCCCTCAACGCCAATAGCGCATCGGTCTCCTTCGTTGAGATCGATACGGACAAAGGTCATGATGCGTTTCTGCTCGATGTTCCAGACTTGCTGGCAACAACATCCGGATTTATCGAAAGCTCCGCGCGTGCCTTCGGACTCACGGAGGCAAAAAGCGCATGACCAATGCAACACAATATTTTGCAGCAGATTCAGCCCGTATTGATCTGATCGTTGTGAAAGATATGGTCGCTGCGAATACTCGCGTGCTTGATATTGGCTGCGGTGACGGCACGCTCTTACGCATGCTTGCAGAAGAACGCGGCGTTGATGCGCGCGGTATGGAATTGTCACAGCGTGGTGTGAATGATTGTGTCGCCAAAGGGCTTTCTGTCATTCAGGGTGATGCAGACACAGACCTTGCTGATTACCCAGACGATAGTTTTGATTATGTGATCCTGTCGCAAACGCTGCAGGCAACCCGCAATCCTCGCCGCGTGCTCGAACAAATGCTGCGCATCGGAAAGCGCGCCATCGTCTCATTTCCAAATTTCGGGCATTGGCGAATTCGTTTGCAAATCATGTTTGCAGGCCGGATGCCGATCACAGAAAACCTGCCGCTCGCTTGGTATGAAACGCCCAACATTCACTTCTGCACGATTCGTGACTTTGTCTCTTTGGTTGACGAAGTGGACGGGCAAATCGAGCGCGCTGTCGCGCTTGATCCATCAGGGGCGCCCATGCGCGTGAACGCTCCCTGGTGGATCTGGAATCTTTTTGGCGAGCAGGCGGTCTTCCTGCTGGAAAGAAGAGCCTAATCAGCTCTTCTTGTCTGCCTTAGCGCGCGCAACGCCCTTGGTGATGAGCGCGTGAGCTTCCGCCGCATCGCCCCAACGCAGAACCTTCACCCACTTGCTCTTTTCGAGATCTTTGTAATGGGTGAAAAAATGCTCGATCTGCTCCAGCGTGATCGCCGGAAGATCGGTGTAATTTTTCACATTTTCATACCGACGTGTCAGTTTAGATGACGGCACAGCCAAAAGCTTTTCGTCGCCGCCTGCTTCGTCTTCCATCAACAAAACGCCAACGATGCGGCAGCTCATGATCGCGCCGGGAATGATCGCACGCGTATTGGCAACAATCACGTCACAAGGATCGCCGTCATCCGACAGAGTATGCGGGATGAAGCCATAATTCCCCGGATAGCGCATCGCTGTATAAAGAAAGCGATCAACGACCAGCGCGCCGGCTTCTTTATCCATTTCATATTTGATGGGCTCGCCGCCGATCGGCACTTCGATTACGATATTCACCTCTTCGGGGGGGTTATTGCCGATTGAGACTGCTTCAAGACGCATGAATGACCTACTTTGGTTCCGTCAGATGCGCCTCTGATAGGCGCAGCAGGGACGAGGGGCAACCCAGACTTTGATGCAAGATGAAGCCAGCCCGATAGCTGCCACCAAAATGCCAGGCGCCCGCAAAACTAACCGTCCCCGCTTTCGCGAGAAAAAGATAGTCTCAATGATTTCAGTCTAAAGCGCATGGGGTTGGCGCTTAATTTGGAGCGGGCGAAGGGATTCGAACCCTCGACCCCAACCTTGGCAAGGTTGTGCTCTACCCCTGAGCTAC